>NZ_CAMLFY010000085.1 GCF_946479415.1 uncultured Shinella sp.
CGAAGAACAGCATGATCGGCATGACGATGGCGACGACCATGCCGATGGCGCCGGGGAGAGCCACGAGATCGGCGACCGAGCGGATCTCCCAGATCTTCGGGGCATAAAGCAGATTGGCGACGCCAAGACCGCCGACGACCCAGAGGATCGAGGCGAGTATGGCCGTGCGGATCGACGAGCGGCTGGAGCGAACGTCGAGCGACTTCAGGATCGCCGCCGGCGACTTGCGCGAGCCGTCATTGGCGGGCGTGAAGGCCGGCGCCTTCGGTGCGGGCTCGGGGGTAAGGTTTCGCGGGGCTTCTCCGGCCGTCGCGCGGCTCGCCGCCTTGTCCTGCGTCTTGGTCGAAACACGGCTTGCCGGGTCGGACACGCGCGCCTCCGAAGTCTCGTTCTTCGAGGGCGTCTCCGGTGCCAGATCGTCGAAATCGATCTTGAGCGCTTCTTCCAATGCCTGGAAGGCCTTTTCGTCGATCGACTCGTTGGACTTGTTCGTCGCCATGCGGTTACGCCTCGTTACTATTCTCCGGGACGGGTCTCGTACGCGCTGCCGCTGCTCAGGCGTATTCGAACCGTCCGGTTGGTGGCCGGTCTTGCTGCTTACCCTCATGGCAAGCAGCGTCCAGGCCGCCGTTCATTCCAAATGCGCTCGATAAACCGAAATCGTGGCGTAAAGTATCTCCGCGCACGGCTTATCCACCGGGACTATCCCGGTCGTATCGTAGTGACACATTAGCCTGTATCACACAATTGATTGCCATCTCCCTTCGCTCGAAACTTAACAGGAAGTTAATTCGGGCGGCCGTTGTATCGCGATGGAATAACAGTGAAAACGGCAATTTTTCAGCCGTTAACCATAGTTTGCGATTCATGCCCATATTGCGCCCTCTTTTAATCGGATAGGCGCGCCAGCCACGCAGAATAGTGTCCCATGACCCCGCCGGATCCTGGCACAGGTTCCAGGCTTCATCCGGCGCCTGCGTGCATTACAACGAAACAAGCGTGCATCGCGTAACGAGGATATTGGCAAATGGCAGCGCTCAACATCGCCTTCGAGGCCCCCGACAATGCAGGTGGCATGTGTCCCTCGAATGGACGGCCGATCGATCTGGTACACCTGGCGCGTCAGACCATGGGCGACAAGGCGCTGGAACTGGAAGTGCTGCAGATGTTTGCCCGCCAGGCGCGTGAAAGCATGAAGGAACTGGCGGCAAGCGAGGGGCAGGCCCGCTCCGCCATCGCGCATCGTCTCAAGGGATCCGCCCAGTCCGTCGGTGCGGATGCGATCGCCAAGGCTGCGGCGGCGCTTGAGGAAAACCCAGCCAATGCGATTGCGCTTGCCGGCGTCACTGCCGCCGTCGTCGAGGCGGAAAACTTCATCCTCAAGCTCTGCCGCTGATCGTCGCAGCCAGGGCGGGTTTCGTTGCGGCGCGGCGGGGAAAGTCCATGGCGCGCCGGGACCTGCAAGGGGCTGCCGGGCGCGCGATGTTGACTGGAGAGGGGTTTTGTTGGAAACGTCCGCCGGAAAACCGGCGTTTCGGATAACCCCTTCGCCGGCCGTCCCTTCGCCCGCTTCGGGCTGTTCTTGAGAATCCGGAAGCCATCATGAGCAAACTCACCATCGTCGCCTTCGACGGTACGCGCCACGAACTGGATGTCGCCAACGGCTCCACGGTCATGGAAAATGCCGTGCGCAACTCCGTGCCGGGCATTGAGGCGGAATGCGGCGGCGCCTGCGCCTGTGCCACCTGTCATGTCTATGTCGACGACGCCTGGAGCGCCACCGTCGGCCCGCCGGAAGCGATGGAAGAGGACATGCTGGACTTCGCCTACGAGGTGCGTCCCACCTCGCGGCTCTCCTGTCAGATCAAGATGTCGGATGCGCTCGACGGGCTCGTGGTTCACGTGCCGGAACGCCAGGCCTGACATCATCCACCGAAGTCTAGAGTTTAGCGGCGGCACCGCTCCGGTGTCGCGCTTTGGCGTGCGTGCTTTTCTTAACGGGCGGTAGGAGATGTAGACTTGACGCGATCTTCTCTTCCGCAAAGAAGAAAATCGTTCGTCCGTGTCTTTCCAAAGAACAGAAGAGAAAAAAAGAGCCTCGCCGGTCGATCAAGACGAGCGAGGCCAGTAGGGCGCATCGCAGCGAGGAGAGGGAGGAGACACCTGCTGCTTTGATAAGGACGCGCCAGGAGAACCTGTTACAAACCGTTTCATGCAACTCTGGGAAGGAAAATGTCTCTTCCCGTTCACTGTTGAAATGAAGATACGGTGATTTGCGGAATTGCGCTATCGCTAAAACTAACCAGTCATTTCATGCATAGAAAGCGCACGGGGCCTTGCTCCGGTCCCGTTGCATTAAAGCTTTCTCAAGAAATACCTTTTCGTCCGCGTGAGCTTATTCGGCCTGGCTCTTCAACCGGTTGGTGAGAAGCCGCATCATGCGGTCGTTGAAGCTTTTCGACTCGACCCGGTCGAAGCGGGCCTGGTCGGCATCGTGCTTCGAAACGGCATCCGCCGTTGCCCGGTCGACGCGGGCCTGCATGCGTTCGCAATCGCTTTCCGGCCGAAGCGTCTTCAGCGTTTTTTCCAGGGCGCGGGCGTGGG
The DNA here is from genome assembly GCF_946479415.1 of uncultured Shinella sp. The sequence continues at coordinate 2,605 of NZ_CAMLFY010000085.1, forward strand.
TGCGGGCGATTTCCGCATGACGCTCCTCATGGCGCTTGATATCGGCCGACAGCGTATCCCAGATCAGTGCGAGCGAGGCGGTGGCGCGTTTGCGGTTCTTCCATTTGGGCAGGATGATCTGCGTGGAGAGCGTCACCTTGGCATCGCCGACCGCGCATTTGCCGCCGCGCCGCACATAGGTGACCGAGCCGCCCCATTTGATGCGGGTTGCGCCGGGATGGCGCGAGCCGGAATGCTTCATGACCGGGCCGCGTTTGCCCAGCTCCTCGTCGAGTTCGGCCGCCGTGCGCCCGCCGATCGAGAAATAGGCGAAGGATTTCGAGGTGATCGTCTCGGCGGCAGCAGGCTGGAAAGCGGCGCAGGCGAGGGCGGCAACGGCCATCAGGCGAGCGATGGTCTTCATTCTTATCAGCATTCCTTTCGCCATCGGGGCTTTTGCAATCGAAGGAGCCCGACGCAGTGCCGGCCAGAGGCCGGTTGAACTTCCCTTAAGCTTGGGGCATAGGCTCGGCGAGCGCAACACCCTTTCGGGAACGCTGGTTAATCGCGAAGGAAACCGCCATGGTCTCGCCGTTCGATCCCTTTCGCTGGGCGCTTGCCCATGGCCGGCATCTGGAGCTCGGTCCGCGCGGCATCCTGATGGCGATCGTCAATGTCACGCCCGATTCCTTTTCGGACGGCGGACAGTTCGACAGTGCCGATGCCGCGGTCGCGCAGGCGATCCTCTGTCTGGAGCAGGGCGCTGAAATCATCGATATCGGGGGAGAGTCGACCCGGCCGGGGGCTGCCAGTGTCTCGGCGGTTGAGGAGCAGGAGCGTATCCTGCCCGTTATCGAGGCGCTTGCCGGCACCACGGATGCGATCATCTCCGTCGATACCTACCGCGCCGAGACCGCGCGTCTTGCCGTCGCCGCCGGCGCCCACATCGTCAACGACGTGCACGGCTTGCAGCGCGAGCCCGATATCGCCCGCGTCACGGCCGAAACGGGGGCGGGGCTCTGCATCATGCATACGGGCCGCGACCGCGAGAAAATGGCCGATGTGGTCGAGGACCAGTATCTCTTCCTCGGCCGCTCGCTGGAGATCGCCCGCGAGGCCGGTATTGCCCGCGATGCCATGGTGCTCGATCCCGGATTCGGCTTTGCCAAGGATACCGAGGAAAATCTCGAGCTGATGGCCCGCTTCGGCGAACTTTTCGGCTTCGGCCTGCCCATCCTCGCCGGCACGTCGCGCAAACGCTTCGTCGGCGCCGTGACGGGCCGCGAGGCGGCGGAGCGGGATGTCGGCACGGCCGCGACGACGGCGTTGCTGCGTGTCGCAGGTGCGGCGGTGTTTCGGGTGCACGATGTCGCAATCAACAGGGATGCGCTTGCCATGGCGGATGCTATGCTTACCGCAAAGCGCACGGTGAAGGCGCGCGAAGAACCCGCCTGACCACAGCCAGACAGGAAAAAACCATGACCACCACCTACACGATCACGCTCAAGAACTGCGCCTTCTTCGCCCGCCATGGCCTGCATGACGCGGAAGAGTTTCTGGGCCAGCGCTTCTTCGTCGATGCGGAGCTCGAAGTCCGTCCCTCGCAGCCGCTCTCCGACGACGCCATCGAATCGACCGTCGATTACGGTGTGGCCTTCCAGGAAATCGAGAAGATCGTCACCGGCCAGCGCCGTTACCTCATCGAGGCGCTGGCGCAGGAGATCGCCACGGTGCTCTGTGCCCGCTTCCCGCAGATTTTCCGCGCGCGCATCACGGTGCGCAAGCCGAACGCGCCGGTGCCCGGCGTGCTGGATTACGTTCAGGTGACCGTCGATCATGTCGTCTGAAATCTTCCACCGGGCCTCGCTCGGCCTCGGCGGCAATATCGGCGATCCCGTGCAATCCATGGCCGAGGCGCTGCGAGCGCTCAATGCGCGGTCGGATTGCCGCGTGACGGCCGTCTCGCGGCTCTACCGCACGCCGCCTTGGGGCAAGACCGATCAGGATTGGTTCTTCAACGCCTGTGCGCTGGTGGAGACTGCGCTTGCGCCCGAGGCGCTGCTCGACACCTGCCTCGGCATCGAGCGCGACATGAAGCGCGAGCGCAAGGAGCGCTGGGGGCCGCGCACCATTGATATCGATGTTTTGACCTATGAGGGTGTGGAGCAGTCCGGCGGGCGCTTGGAATTGCCGCATCCGCGCATGACGGGGCGCGGCTTCGTTCTGATGCCGCTTTCGGATATTGCGCGGGATCTGGTCGTCGCGGGACGCACGATCGGTGACTGGCTTCAGGAGGCGGATATTGCGGGCATCGAGCCGGCGAGCGCCGGCTCCGAATGGTGCCCGCTTACGTAATCGAGCTTACTTGATCGAGCCGACGGCGATGTCGTCGAGATTGCGGTTGAGCGCGACGCCGATGACAGGAACCATCTTCTCGCCGACCTTCACTGAGATGGTGATGGCGAGCTTGTTGTCGCTTTCAAGCCGGGCGATCATTGCGCCGTTCAGCTTCTGGCGGTTGATGCCGACGACGACCTTGTTGCCGGCGACCTGGCCGGATGTGATGTCGAGGCCCTTGCCGGCTGCGCCGTCGAGGAACTTGCCCTTGTAGGTGCCGCCCGCCTTGGTGATCAGCGCCGACATCGGCTGCTTGAAGACGCCGACGCGGCAGAAGCCATCGAGCTGGATGCCAGAACCCTTGGCGGGTGCGGTGTCGCCCGTCAGGTCGCAGGCGAATTTGGTGCCCTTGTACTTGCCGGCGACGATCTCGCCCTTGCCGGACCAGCTGCCCGTGACCTGCTCGAAGAAGGCCTTGTCACGCGTGCCGGCAGACGCCGGGAGGACGAAAGTGGAGGCTGCAACGAAGGCCGCTACGGAAGCGCGGGCGATCAAAGAGGTGCGCGGGTACATGAACGATCCTTGATGGGCGACGGCCATTCGGCCTCATTTGGTGCGACGAGATTTGCGCGAAAATGGTTAATGGACGGTTTCCGGCGCCCTTGTCATTCATCATTTGCTAGGATTGTCTTCCTGGAAAACCGGGATGTTGCAAGACGGTCACGTCTCGTCGCGCCGGCTGTTGCCGGAGCCCGGCGTCAGGTCGCCGATGAAATCGCCGATACCGGGGCGTTTCAGCGCGCGAAACGGCATCGGGCGGCAGAGGTCCATGGCTGCAATACCGATCCGGGCCGTCATCAGGCCGTTGATGACGCCTTCACCGAGGCGGGCGGAGAGTTTCGAGGCCAGCCCATGGCCCAGCACTTGCTGCACGAGGCTATCGCCCATGGCGATCGAGCCGGTGACGGCGAGATGGGCGATGACGTCGCGCATCAGCCTGAGCATGCCGAGCTTGCCCGGCCGGCCGCCGTAGAGTTCCGCCATGCCGCGCACCAGCCGGCTGCTTTCGTAGATGACATAGCCGAGATCGACCAGCGCGCGGGGGCTGACGGCGGTGACGATGGAGACGCGTTTCGCCGATCCGAGGATGAGCGCGCGCGCCTCGCGGTCGAGCGGCCCCATCAGTTCGCGTTCGGCGAGATCGACGAGATGAGCCGAATCGATGATCTCGCCCTCCGTCTCGGCAAGCCGCGTGCGGCCGCGCGCCGTCTGCGGGCGGGCGGAGAGGAGCGTGACGAGGCGGGCAACGATGGCACGGCCTGCCGCCGGTTTCGGCGCGGCGATGGCCTCCGTGACATCGCGCTTCAGGTCCTGCACGGCGGCAAGGCGGCGCAGACCCCAGGCCTCGCGCAGCACGACGCCAAGAAGGGCGAGCACGGCGACGACCGTCGCGCCGATGGCGAGATAGCCGAGCCAGTCGTTGCGGCTGAACAAGTCGCGGATCAGCGCATCGACCCAGAGGCCGACGGCGAGCGAGAGGAGGAGGCCGAGCGCGCCGATGGCGATGCGGCCGAAGGTGAGGCGGCGCGGGCGAGGCGTGGCGACCGGCGGGACGAGATCCGGCAGGTCCGTCGTCGTCGTAATGAAGGGATCGTCGGCATCCGGCGTCAGGGTCACGGCATTGTCGAAGGCGGCCGGCTTGCGCGGCTCGCTGCGCACCGGCGGCACCGTGGTATCCGATGGCAGCGAGAAGGCTGCGGGCTTGCGCGGACGGTCGTTCATGCCAGCCGGTCTCCGATCAGATATTGCAGCGCTCGGTCGAGCCGGATGTGCGGCACCGACAGTTTCAGGCCGCCGCCGGTCTCCTCGATATGCGGCGGGCGGAAGCGCACGAAATTGAGAAGGCCTTCAGAATGCGATTCAAGCGCTTCAAAAAGTGAATCCGGATTTTCCGGCAAGTCACCGGGAAATATGGCGGTTTTCCTTTCGCCGTCGAAGATCTCGCCATTGATCTTCTCGCCCTTCATCGGCACGCCGACGATGACGGGCAGGTCCTCGCCATCGTGTTTGACGGTCGCCTCGCGGGTGGCGCGCACAGAGGCGAGCGCCATGACTTCGATGCCCGCGCCGCTCATGCCGATGCGTTCGATGGCGCGCTCGACCAGCCGCCGCGTGACGGCTTCGAGCCGCGCGTGGCTTTCGTGGTGCAGGTGGTCCGCCTTGGTCGCGGCGATCACGATGCGGTCGATACGGCGGGTGACGAAGGAGGATAGAAAGCTGTTGGTGCCGGAACGAAAACAATCGAGCACGTCGCCCAGCGCCCGCTCCAGATCATGCACTGCTTCCGCGCCACGATTGATCGCCTGCAGCGCGTCGATCAGCACGATCTGCCGGTCGAGGCGGGCGAAGTGCTCGCGGAAGAATGGCCGTACCACATGGGTCTTATAGGCCTCGTAACGCCGCTCCATCATCGCCTGCAGCGAGCCCTTGGCGGGGGTGCCGCTCGTGAGGTTCGGCAAGGGCGCGAAGGTAAGCGCCGGCGATCCATCGAGATCGCCGGGCATCAGGAAGCGGCCGGGCGGCAAAGTGGAGAGCGAGCGCTCGTCGGATTTGCAGGCCTTCAGATAGGCGGTGAAACTCTCCGCCAGCGCTCGCGCGGTCGCTTCGGATGCATCGGCTGCGGGATCGACCGTGCCGGACAGCGCCAGCCAGTCGCGCGCAAGCTCGGCGCGGATGCCGGACCCGGCGAGCGTCACGGTATTTTCGCTGAAGGTGCGGAAATCCTGCGCCAGCAGCGGCAGGTCGAGCAGCCATTCGCCGGGATAATCGACGATGTCGATGGAGAGTTTTCCCGGCGAGAACAGCCGGCCCCAACCGGAGGCGCTTTCATAGTCGAGCGTGATGCGCAGCTGCGAAATGGCGCGCGTCGAGTCGGGCCAGAGGCGATCGGCGACGAGGGCGCGGATATGGTCCTCATATTGGAAGCGCGGCACGGCGTCGTCGGGCTGCGGCTCCAGCCGGATCTTCGAGACGCGGCCGGAGCGGCCCGCCTCGAACAGCGGCAGGCGGCCGCCGTTCAGCAGGTTGTGCACCAGCGAGGAGATGAAAACCGTCTTGCCGGCGCGCGACAGTCCCGTCACACCAAGCCGGATCGACGGATGGACGAGATTGGCGGCGCGGCCGGTCAGCGCGTCGAGCGCGAGCAGGGCTTCATCGGTGAGAGTGGTCAGGCTAGGGGGCAAGGTCTCTTTCCAGCATCGATCGCGATATAGGAACCGAAATCCGGCGAAAAAAGAGGCCGCCGTCTTCTCAGCGCGCGGGGCGCGGCGTCATGAAGCCGGCAAGGCAGGCGCCGGTATAGTCCTCTTCCGTCGGACGCTTGTCGAAATCGAGGATCGCAAGGCCGGCGGTGGGGTAGCCGAAAGGGGCCGCGGTTTCGGCGATCTCCTTGCCGACGAGGCGGTGGAGGAATTCCTCGATCATGGGATTGTGGCCGACGACCATGACGGAGGTTTCCTGCCGCTCGGCGAAGGCGAGTTCGGCATAGGTGTCGATGGTGCCGGAATAGAGCTGATCGATATAGTCGATGGACAGTTCCTCGCTGACGGTGCGCTGGAACGGTTCGCTGGTCTGCCGGCAGCGCACGGCTGTGGAGGATAAAATGAGATCGGGTTTGTAGCCCTGGTCGGCCGCTTCCTCGGCGATCACCTCGGCCTCGGCAAAGCCGTCGTCGTCGAGCGTGCGGTCGAAATCGGTCTTGCCCGGTTCGGCCCAGGCGGCGCGGGCGTGGCGAAGGAGATAAAGCCGGAAGGCCGGCGCGCCGAAAGATGCCACGTCTGTTCTCCATCGCCTGCGGCCGGACATCCGCGCCGCGTCCAGACTTTCATGTCTTTCCTGACGGCAAAGATCAACCGGTTTTGCGCAGGACCGGATTGAGGATCGTCTCCGACGTGGCCTGATAGGCGAGCGTATCCTCCAGCTTCTGCGGCCGGGCGAAGTAGTAGCCCTGCATCATGCGGCAGCCGAGTGCGCGCAGCGCCGCCACCTGTTCGGCCGTCTCCATGCCCTCCACGACACAGACACAGCCGACATTGCGCGAGAGATCGACGATGGTCTTGACGATGCTGCGGCTCAGTTCATTCGTCGCGATATCGACGATGAAGCTGCGGTCGATCTTGATCTTGGTGAGCGGCAGCCTGTGCACATAGCTGAGGCTGGAATGGCCCGTGCCGAAATCATCGAGTGCTACGCCGATGCCGCGTTCGGCAAAGCGGCGGATGTTGTCGGCGGCGAGCGCGAAATTGCGCATGACGGCGGTTTCCGTCACCTCGATATCGAGGCGGGTTGGATCGATGCCGCTTTCGGCGATGATGTCGAGCAGCGCGTCGACCGTCTTGTTGGAGACGACGTCGCGCGTCGAGAGATTGACGGAGAGGCGGATGTGGTCGGGCCAGGTCTTCGCCGCCTCCAGCGCCTTGCGCATCAGCACTTCGGTGAGCTTGCCGATGATGCCGGCGCGCTCGGCGGCGCGGATGAAGGTGCCGGGCGGGACCGTGCCGATGGTCGGGCTCTTCCAGCGGGCCAGTGCCTCATAGGCGGAAATGCCGCTGGTATCCGCATCCACCAGCGGCTGGAAGGCGAGGTACATTTCCTGCTCGAAATCGGCCGCCCGCAAGGCCTGCTGGATACGGCCCTGTTCGCTGATTTCGGCCTCATGCTCGGCGGAAAAGACGACCGCCGTGCCGCGAAAATTCTGCTTGGCGAGATAGAGAGCGAAATCCGCGCGGTCGAAAAGCCGGTCCGCCGTGGTGCCGGCCTCGCCGAGGATGGAAATGCCGAGCGAGCCGGAGACCCGCGCCGCCTGGCCGCTCAGAACATAGGGTTCCTGCAAGGCCGCGCAGATTTCCTCGCCGAGGGCACTCAGGTGATCCGGACTGGAGGTGCCTTCGAAAATGAGGCCGAATTCGTCACCGCCGAGGCGGGCGGGGAAGATATTCTGTCGCGCAAGCGCCGTGAGCCGTTCGCCGACCTCCACGAGGAGTTTGTCGCCGATGCTGTGGCCGAACGTGTCGTTGACCGGCTTGAAGCCGTCGAGGTCGATGAGGCCGAGCGCGAGGCCCGTGCCGTTCTGCTCGGCCAGAGCGAGGCGCTTTTCGAGTTCGGCGCGGAACTGGCGGCGGTTCGGCAGGTTGGTCAGGCTGTCGAGATTGGCGAGGCGATGGTTTTCGTCGCTGAGGCGCTGGGTCTCGGCCTGGCGGGCGGTGAGCTCCTTCTGCGACTGAATGAGCGCACGGAAATCCCGGTAATAGGTCAGGAGAATGAACACCATGGCGACCGTGACGAGCGCGACGTTGAGCGCGAGCGCCGTGAAGACCGGATTGCCCGACGTGCCGAAGAAGATGGTGAAGGGGCCGAGCACGATCGCCGTCAGCGCCAGCGCTGCCGCGCGCAGATGCATCAGGCAGAAGATGCAGCCGATGACCGTGTTGGCCATGTAGAAGGCGACATGGGACTGCTGGTAGGCATCACCATAGGGAAAGAGGCTGAGCGACCACGCGCAGAAACCGGCGCCCAGGAGAGCGGTGAGGCGATAGGTCGAGCGCAGGCGGCCGGTCGCCTCTTCGTGCGTATAGCGCCTGTGGCGGCTGAACCACCAGTGCACCAGCCGGAAGAGGCTGACGGCATAGAGCAGGGAGGGAATATAAAGCGTCAGGGCCGCGGGCGCGGTCTCGAAGTGGGTCACGGTCAGCGCGACCGTGTTCGTCACCAACATGAAGTAGAGCAGCGGCACCTGCTTGGTGAACGCAGCAAGCTGCGCCTGTACGAGCTCCGGATCGCCAGCCTCGATCGAGAGAGTTGCCTTCAAATTGCGAAACATCAAAAATGCGCTCCTGCCCCACGGCGAATAGAAGCACGACTTGCTAAAATAATTCTGAATCCGGCTTCCCGGACAGTTTCGCAAAAGAAAATGGGCCCATCATCCGTTTAGGAACAAACACCCTGTGCCTGAATTGAGGGCAGGTCGTTCAGGCCCATCGCGAAGCCAGCGTCCTTGCGAATGGGCGGTCTTTTGGGCGCTGCTGCGGGCCGGTTTTGCCATCCCGTTGTAATCTTGATGAAATATTAGTCTGGCAGGGTCTAAAATAAAGGCGTGCGCGAAAACCGTGGGTAAGTTCCGACAGGCTTGAATCGCGCTACCCGTGGGGATATACAGCGCGCCTTGAGATGTTCTTCAGGAGAATCGCGTTGAGTGAGAAGATCGATCTTAGCAATTTCGTCCTCGATGAGGGCGAAGAATTCATGAATGCACGCCAGCGGGCTTACTTCCGTGCGAAGCTGAACGCCTGGAAAAACGACATCCTTCGCGAAGCGCGCGAAACCCTCGATCATCTGGCGGAAGAAAGCGCCAACCACCCGGACCTCGCGGACCGGGCATCCTCGGAAACCGACCGTGCCATCGAGCTTCGGGCTCGCGACCGCCAGCGCAAGTTGATCTCCAAGATCGACGCCGCGCTCCAGCGTCTCGATGAAGGCACCTACGGCTATTGCGAGGAAACCGGCGAACCGATCGGCCTCAAGCGTCTCGACGCCCGCCCGATCGCAACGCTGTCGATCGAGGCGCAGGAGCGCCATGAGCGTCGGGAAAAGGTGTATCGCGACGAGTAAGCGTTATCAGCGGGTCTGAGGAGGTCCGCGGGTTGCGTTGACGAAGATCGAACACCGGATGCATCCGGTGCCGGCAGTTCTCGGACTGCGGCGCACCGAACCAAATGAAAAGCCGCTGGAGACATTTCGTTTCCAACGGCTTTTCCTTTTGGGTCCTGCCTTTACGTCCCCACCGAAACGAGGCGGGCGCAATTCTCCAGATTCATGAAGTGCGAAGGATCAGCCTTTGCGGTTTGCCGCGATCTCACCCAGCAGGCGCGCCATTTCCGCTTCGGTTTCCTCGCGGCTTTTGGCGACGGGCTGGCCCTGCGTGCCGGTCGGCGTTGCCTGAGTGGTGACGGCGGCCGGCTGTGTGGCGGGGCGGGCGGCGCTCGCTGCGGCGGCATTGCTTGCCATTTCCGCTTCGAGGATTTTCTCGAATTCGCTGACCAGCGCCGGATTGTCGGCGACATTCGTCACCGGCTTGGCGATGGCCGCGGTCGTCACGGGCCGCTGGACGGATTGCCCCGCTGTCGTTTGCGCGGTGGTCGTAACGGCGGGTTGGGTGGCCAGAACACGCTGGCGGCTCTGTTCCAGCACGTCTTCGGCGCGCCGTTCAGGTGTGCGCTGCTGGGTGGTCACCGGGATCTGCTGCTGTGTCGTGACGGGGCGAACCTGCGCGGCACGGGTGGCGGCGTCGTCTTCGCCCGCATAGAGCACCTTGCTCATCGAGGAGACGCCATCCGGAACGGCTGCCGGGCGGCGCTCGGCACTGCCCGCCGTGGCGGACGCCGCAGAACGGGCGGTGACGGCGGTTTCGGCCGCGCGCGCCGGCGTTTCCTGCAGCACCGCTGCCGGCTCCGTGCGCTCGACCTTCTGGGTCTGTTTTTCCACCGGTTGCTCGGTCGCGGCGCCCGTCGCAATGCGCGTCTCGATGACGATGTCGGTCGGTCCGCCGATCATGATGAGATGTTCCACCTCGTCGCGGCGCACCAGCACGAGACGGCGGCGCGTGTCGATGGCGGCGGCATCCAGCACGGCCAGACGCGGCGTGCGGTTCCGGCCGCCGCGGATGAAGGGCGAGGAGGGGCGGCCTCGGATGATCCACAGGACGAGCGCGAGGCAGAGGAGGCCGAGCAGCACCACGATGGCGGCGATGACGAATTTCGTGCCGTTCTCCGCGAGAATCTCCTGGAACATGGCGCGCGCACTCCTTGTCGGCAGATGGGTCGGCAGGTGGATCGATCAGCTCGAGGGCTGCATTTGACGGCTTTTTGCGGGCTCGTACAAGCGCTTGCTGCCGCTTGTCCAGCGCCCTTTTGCCCCACCACTGTCGCGAAAATAGCGCGAGACGCCGAAATTGCGATGGTTGGGCCGGGAATATTCCCTGTGAATTCGCGCCCTTGCTTTCCCTTGATGGCTTTTTGCGCTTCCCTCGTGCAGATAAAAATGATTCTGGCATCGGATCCGGCGGCAAGCGCTGCGCCGGACCGTTGCGAATGAGGGAATGATGACGATGAAGCGGCCTGGCGAGGACAACCTGCCGATCGTGGACCGCAATACGCGGCCGGCGGTGGCGCTGCGCGTCGTCGTGCTTGCTGTGGTATTGGCCGCATCGGCCGGCGCCTTCATCGTTTTCAAGAACCAGCTCGACAACGAACTCGTGCTTGGCGTGCTCGGCGTTCTCGCCATGGCCGGCATCTTCTTCGTCGTCTCGGCGCTGATCGGCTTCATCGAGATCATGCCGCAAGCCGCAGGCTCCGACGATCTCGCGCGCGCCTTCCTCGATTCCCATCCCGACGGCACCGTGGTGACGGACCGCAAGGGCCGCATCGTCTATGCCAACGCCGCCTATGGTGCGTTGACGGGCGCAGCCGGTGCCGCGGAGGTGCAGACGCTCGAAACGCTGCTGTCGCGCAACCGCGACGCCACCGAGGCCGTCTATCGCCTGACAAACGGCTTGCACGAGGGCAAGGAGGGCGCGGAGGAGTTCCGGGTCCAGAAGGCGCTCAATCCGTCTTCATCCAGCGGCTCGGGTGCGCATTGGTATCGCCTGAAGGCACGAGTTCTGCCGAACCGCGATACGGCCAGGCAGCCGCTCTATATCTGGCAGATCTCCGACATCACGTCCGAGCGGGACGATCAGGAGCGCTTCTTCAAGGAATTGCAGAACGCGATCGATTATCTCGACCATGCGCCCGCCGGCTTCTTTTCGGCCGGCCGCAAGGGCGAGATCGTCTATCTCAATGCGACGCTCGCCGAATGGCTGGGCATCGATCTGGCGAAATTCCATCCGGGCTCGCTGTCGATTGCCGATATGGTGGCGGGCGAGGGGCTTGCGCTCATCCAGTCCGTTCAGGCCGAGCCCGGCCACAAGCGGACCGAGACGCTGGATCTCGATCTTCGCAAGACCAACGGCCAGAGCCTGCCGGTGCGCATCGTGCACCGCGTTTCCTCGATGCGCGACGGTGCGCCCGGCGAAAGCCGCACCATCGTTTTGGCACGCGAGGAGGGCGGCGAGAGCGATCAGTCCGCGTCGATCGCCTCCATGCGCTTCACGCGCTTCTTCAACAACACGCCGATGGCGATCGCCTCCGTCGATGGCAGCGGCCGCATCCTGCGCACCAATGCACCGTTCCTGAAGCTGTTTTCCGGTGTCGTCTCGCGCGACGATATCGATCGGGGCGCCAAGCTCGAAACCATCGTGCACGAGACGGATCGTCTGCGCCTGCAATCGGCGCTTGAGGCCGCCAAGGACCGTCAGGGCGACATTGCGCCGCTCGATTCCCTGCATCCGGCCGATGATGGCCGCCATTTCCGCTTCTACATAAACGCCGTCATTGACCAGAGCGACGAGGCGCCCGAAGAGGCAGCCATTGTCTATGCCGTGGAGATCACCGAGCAGAAGGCGCTCGAGACGCAGATGGCGCAGACGCAGAAGATGAATGCGGTCGGCACGCTCGCCGGCGGCATCGCGCACGATTTCAACAACGTGCTGACGGCGATCCTGCTGTCGTCCGATCACCTCTTGCTCTCCGCCCGTCCGGCGGACGCAAGCTTCGCCGATCTCATGGAGATCAAGCGCAACGCCAACCGCGCCGCCGTGCTGGTGCGCCAGTTGCTCGCCTTCTCGCGCAAGCAGACGATGCGCCCGACGGTGCTGAACATGACGGATGTCATCGGCGACCTGCGCATGCTGGTCGACCGCATGACGGGCACCAACGTCAAGATCGACGTCGAATACGGCCGCGATCTCTGGGCGGTGAAGACCGATCTCGGCCAGTTCGAACAGGTGCTGATCAACCTCGCCGTCAATGCGCGTGACGCAATGCCCGAAGGCGGCACGATCACCTTCCGCACCCGCAATGTGCCGGCCGAGGAAGCGGCTGCCCGCAACCTGCGCGACCTGCCGGCGGGCGATTATGTTGAGGTCGACGTCGCCGACCAGGGCACCGGCATTCCGCCCGAGATCATCGACAAGATTTTTGAACCCTTCTTCACGACGAAGGAAGTCGGCAAGGGCACCGGTCTGGGCCTTTCGATGGTCTACGGCATCGTCAAGCAGTCCGGCGGCTACATCTACCTTGATTCCGAAGTCGGTAAGGGCACGACCTTCCGCATCCTGATGCCGCGCCATATCGAGGACGTTGTCCCGGTCGAGGCCGCAGCCGCCGGCGATGCCAGCGTTCAGCAGCCGGTCGCAGCCATTGCGACGCCGGAAAAGGAGCCGCGCGACCTCACCGGCGGTTCGGCCGTCGTGCTCTTGGTCGAGGACGAGGAGGCGGTACGCCGCGGCGGCAAGCGCATGCTGGAAACCCGCGGCTACACGGTGCACGAAGCCGGCTCCGGCGTCGAGGCGCTGGATATCATGGAAGAGCTGAACGGCGCCGTCGATATCGTCGTCTCCGACGTCGTCATGCCCGAAATGGACGGCCCGTCGCTGCTGCGCGAGCTGCGCAAATCCTATCCCGACATGAAGTTCATCTTCGTCTCCGGCTATGCCGAAGACGCCTTCGCCCGCAACCTGCCCGCCGACGCGAAGTTTGGTTTCCTGCCGAAGCCGTTTTCGCTGAAGCAACTGGCCGAAGCGGTGCGGGAGATGCTGGATGCGTAAGGGGCAAAACGCGTCTTCATTTTCGAGATGAAGCAGATTCCCGTTTAAATGGTGTTTTTCTTGTCTTTTCGACGCTAATAAAAGCTTCTATAAGCCGATGTTTGCTAGTGTAGGTAGATATTGCACGCCTACGACAAGAGGGGGTTTAAATGGGGCTTACGACGGAACAACAGATTCTGATCGAACAACGCGTTACAAATGACGCAAAATCGACCGGTGTCGCTTATCTTCTTTGGTTCTTCACCGGAGGTCTTGGTGGGCATCGCTTCTATCTCGGCCGTACCGGCTCGGCTGTTGCGATGCTGATCCTGTTCATTCTGGGGCTTGCCACTTCGCCGATCGGCATTGGCATCGTCCTGCTCGCGGGCTTGGGCATTTGGGGGCTTGTGGATGCATTTTTGATCCCGGGCATGATTGCTCATAGCAAGGCCAAGTTGCGTAGCGATATGCTTCAGACAGCTCTGCTCGCCCAACCGGTTTTCGTCAACAAAGGCTGACACGGTGCTGAGGGGCTTTTCTGCATTCTGAGATGAAATGGTCGGCTTTCGCCGGCCATTTCATTATTTCAATCGACCAGCGCTACAGCGATTTCCGCTGCGAGCCGGGCATTGTTTTCGACGAGCGCGATGTTCGTCTTGAGGCTCCGGCCGTCCGTCAGGTGGAACAGGTTGTCGAGCAGGTAAGGCGTCACCGACTTGCCGGCGATCTCGTCGCGTTCGGCATTGTCGAGGGCGCGGGCGATGTAGATCTCCATTTCCTCGCGCGGAATCTCATCGGCCTCCGGCACGGGATTGGCGATCAGCATGCCGCCATCGACGCCGAGCTGGTCGCGCACTGTCTGGAAGTTGGCGATCGCCGCCGGGCTGTTCAGTGTCAGCGGGCTCTTCAGGCCTGAATCGCGCGACCAGAAGGCTGGGAAGACGGGGCTGTCATAGGTCACGACGGGCACGCCGCGGGTTTCCAGCACTTCCAGCGTCTTCGGGATATCGAGGATCGCCTTGGCGCCGGCGCAGACGACGATGACGCCGGTGCGCGAGAGTTCGTCGAGGTCGGCGGAGATATCGAAGGTCTCCTCGGCCTTACGGTGCACGCCGCCGATGCCGCCGGTGGCAAAAACCTTGATGCCGGCGCGGGCCGCACCGATCATCGTGGCGGCGACGGTGGTGGCGCCCGTGCGGCGCTCGGCGATCGCGAAGGCAAGATCGGCGCGCGACAGCTTCATGGCACCCTGGGTCTGGGCCAGCGCTTCCAGCTTTGCCTCGTCTAGGCCGATATGCAGCACGCCGTCGATGACCGCGATGGTCGCCGGCACGGCGCCCTGTTCGCGAATGATGCGCTCCACGCTGCGCGCCATCTCGAGATTGCCCGGATAGGGCATGCCATGGGTGATGATCGTCGATTCGAGGGCGACGATCGGTGCGCCGCGCGCCTTGGCGGCGGCGACTTCGTCCGAATATTCCATCGGCAGAAGGGGGGAAACGGGTCTCGTCATGCGCTGTCCTTACAAAATCCTGGGAGGAAATCTGGGCAAAAAAGTCTCATGACAGGATTTCCGCCTGCGGCACAAGCGAAAGTGCGGCCGCAAGCGCCGCCTGCGACATTTCTTCGGCGACGGCGAGCGGCGAGCGTACGGTGATGGTCGCCGCCGCCACGCCATGGCGAAGGGCCTCCGTGATGCCTTTGCCGCCCGATACGGCGTTGAGAAACCCGGAGGCAAGCGAATCGCCCGCACCCGTGACATCGCCGAGTTCGGGGATCGCGGGGGGAACGACCGATGCCGCGCCTGTCTTGTCAAAGGCGATGACGCCGCGCCCGCCGCGTGTCACGACACCGGCGGAAAGGCCGGCGGCGCGCAGGACCTTGGGCCAGTCCGCCGGGGTCTGCGCATCCTCTCCTGTCAGGGCGCGCGCTTCCGCCTCGTTCATGAAGAGGAAGGTGAGGGCACTAAGGCTGTCGCGGAACCGCACGACCTTGGCCGGCGAAATGGCGATGCCGGCGAGCAGCACATTCGCTGTCTTTGCGACCTGCGACATCGTAGAGAGCGTTTCGGCGGGCAGATTGGCGTCCGTCAGGATCAATCCCGCCGCCGCCATGGCCTCGCGCATGGCGCGCTGCTTCAGCCGGCGCGGCGAAAACAGCCGGTAGAGTTCCATATCGGCGAGCGCGATGACAAGGTTGCCGTCCCGCTCGATGATGGCCGTATAGCTCGGCGTCGCCCGGTCGAGGAAGACGAAGGGCGTGTCCACGACGCCAGCGGCCTCAGCCGCTGCCGCCACAATATCGCCATCCGCATCGCCGCCGCGCGGCGAGACCAGCCGCACGGCGTGGCCGAGCCGGGCGAGGTTGCGCGCCGCGTTGAACGCGCCGCCGCCCGCCTCGACGAACCAGCTGCCGGGATTGCTCGCCCCAGGCGCCGTCTCGCCGGCAATGCGTCCGCGCCTGTCCACATGGGCGCCGCCCATCACCAGAATCGTTTTCTCCGTCATCGTCTTCCTTCACATCCAATCGGCCGATTCGCGCGGATCGTGCCGCATCGGGGACTGGTTTGTTCCTGTTTCTGCGCCGGTCTTATCCACCTGAAACGAAAATAGAACACGCCCTCGATTCACGAAATCATTCAGATGGATGAATGCGTCTTGCAAAATGAGAACAAAATGTGTACATACCGTTCATCGACGGCTTCGTTGCCTGTCTTGCTTCAATAACCTAAAGGTGGACCAAATGGCACAGAACACTTTGCGGCTCGTAGAGGAAAAATCAGTGGATAAAAGCAAGGCACTCGAAGCGGCTCTCTCTCAGATCGAGCGCTCGTTCGGCAAGGGCTCCATCATGAAGCTCGGTGGCAAGGACAGCATCATCGAGGTCGAGACTGTTTCGACGGGCTCTCTCAGCCTCGACGTGGCGCTCGGTATCGGTGGTCTGCCCAAGGGGCGCATCGTCGAAATCTACGGTCCGGAAAGCTCGGGCAAGACGACGCTGGCGCTGCAGACGATCGCGGAAGCCCAGAAGAAGGGCGGTATCTGCGCCTTCGTCGAC
>NZ_CAMLFY010000086.1 GCF_946479415.1 uncultured Shinella sp.
CGTCGCCATGCCCACGGCGATACCGGAGGAACCGTTTGCCAGCAGGTTCGGGAAGGCGCCGGGCAGGACGACCGGTTCTTCGTCTTCCTCGTTATAGGTCAGGCGGAAATCGACGGCGTCCTGATCGATGCCGTCGAGCAGCAGCGTCGCGACATCGGTCATGCGCGCTTCGGTGTATCGGTAGGCGGCGGCGTTGTCGCCGTCGATATTGCCGAAATTGCCCTGTCCGTCGACGATCGGATAGCGCTGCGAGAAATCCTGCGCGAGGCGCACCAGCGCATCATAGACCGACTGGTCGCCATGCGGGTGGAACTTACCAATGACGTCGCCGACGATACGCGCGCATTTCTTGAAGGACGAATTGGCGCGAATGCCCATTTCGCTCATCGCGTGGATGATGCGGCGATGCACCGGCTTCAGGCCGTCGCGCACATCCGGCAGCGCGCGCTGGGTGATGGTCGACAGCGCATAGGCAAGGTAGCGCTCTTCCAGCGCCGCCTTGAGGTCGACCGGCAGGATATTGTCGTCTCCGCCATCCGGCGGCAAAGTGTTTTGTCCCATGTGACTTGACTAGCCCCTAGACCGATTCGCGGCAAGGAAACCGGGCGATTGCGCTGTGGATAGCAGTTTGTAAAGCCTGTCGCGAATATGCCGCCGAAGCGCCAGAATTCTATAGAAAGTTGCGCGCGCCCGAATATAGTCGCCGCGCCGCCCGTCTATGAGCGGTAACGGCAAGGCAGCCGTCCAAAAATCCAGAAAGAGAGCCAATTCATGATGCGCACCTCCCATTTCCGCACCCTCCTCGCCGGCGCCGCGCTCGCCTCCCTGGCAAGCCCCGCTTTCGCACTCGATGGCGCGGACCTGCTGGCGAAGCTGAATGCCACCTATGCCACATCGGGTGCGACACTCAGCTCGCCTAATGTTGCCGTTGACGGCTCGACCGTAACCCTCGAAGGCGCCGAACTGAAAGCCGCCGGCACCGCAGAGCCGATCAAGCTCGGCACCGTCACCATGGAAGGCGTCGAGGAAGACGGCAACGGCGGCTACAAGATCGAAACCGTCTCTTTCCAGGACGTCAACGTCACCGAAGCCGAATCGACAATTACGGCCAAGGACATTGCGCTGAACGGTGTTTCCATCCCCGGCACCGTCGTTCCCGGCAAGCTCGACTCGATGATGATGTACGAGTCTGCCACGGTTGGTCCGGTAAACGTCACAGCCAAAGGTAAGGATGTGTTCTCCATGTCCGGAATCGAGGCGAACCTCGCACGCATGGACGGCGATGCCGGTGTCGAATTCGACGCGACACTCTCCGACCTCAAGGCCGATCTGACGGCCGTCGAGGACCCGAAGGCCAAGGACGCCCTCGCCAAGCTCAACATGCAGACGCTGGAAGGTAAGGTCTCCATGTCCGGCAGTTGGGAGCTGGCGAGCGGCAAGATAGCTCTCGACGAATATGCCTTCGACTTCAAGGACGTCGGTCGTCTCAACCTTGCCTTTGAATTCTCCGGCTACACGCTCGATTTCGTGAAGGGGATGCAGGACGCGATCAAGGCATCCGAATCCAACCCGAACAAGGAAGAAGCCAACGCCGCACTCGGCATGTCCATGATGGGCCTCGTGCAGCAGCTGACCTTCAACAGCGCCTCGATTTCCTTCGAAGACGCCTCGATCACCAAGAAGCTGCTCGACTACGCCGGCAGCGAACAGGGTGTCACGGGCGACCAGATGGCGCAGTCGCTGAAGGGCCTGATCCCAGTCATGATCGCGCAGCTCAACATGCCCGATCTGCAGAACCAGATCTCGGCCGCTGCCAACACCTACCTCGACGACCCCAAGAGCCTGACGATCAGCGCCGAGCCGAAGGAGCCGGTGCCGTTCCCGATGATCATGGGTGCGGCCATGGGCGCACCGCAGACCATCCCGCAGGTTCTCGGCGTCACGGTTACGGCCAACGACGAGATGTAATCCGTCCTTTCGGCCTCGTGCTGAAGAGAGAAAGCCCGGAGCGACGCTCCGGGCTTTTTGTTTTGCCCTTGGCATCATCGGCCGGTGGAGACCTCCGATGCCGGTGCCGACCACTCCACGCGGCGCGTCGCATACATGGTGGCGGCGATGGTGACGAAGGAAATTAGTGCGCCGGCGAGCAGCGCATATTCATCCTCGCGCAATACCAGATACATGACGCCATAGGCCGAGATGAGCACGGCGCCGAGCGACAGGCCGTTCTTTTGGCTGCCGGTGGCACTGCCGAGATAGGCGGCAATGAGCAGGGTCGTCGCGAGCGCCGCCACGATATAGGCGATGGTGAAGCCGGTATGTTCGGCAAGCGCCAGCAGCAGCACGTAGAAGACGATCAGCGCGAGGCCCGTCAGCACATACTGGATCCAGTGTACCATGCGCCCGCCCTTCAGCTCCACGACGAAGACGGCGAGGAAGACGAGCGAGATGAAGCCGATCGAGTATTTCAGCGTCCGCGAGACCACCTGGTAGAACTGCACGGGCTCCACGAGGTTGATGCTCATCATGCTGCCCGAGAGCGGCAGTGTCGGGCCGGAGGCAACGCGGTCGATACCGCGGGCGAGATAGGGTATCGTCCACTTGGCGGAGAAATCCTTGGCCGTGATGGTCTTCTCCTCCGGCAGGAAGAGACCCTCGAAGCCGGGATGCGGCCAGTTGGCCCTGGCGGTGAAACTCGTCGTCTGACCGGCAGGCGCCACGGCAAAGCTGCGCGAACCGTTGAGCGACAGCGCGATCTCGAAGGCAAAGCCGCTGTCGATCAGAGCACGCTCGATCGGACGATGCACACCGGCGCTCGACTGCGGCGTGGCGTAGCCGTCGGCACCCACCACGCTCATCGCCGAAATCTGCCGCATGCCGGGATCGAAGGGCCTTGCGGCGCCATTGTCGATCTTCACGCCCGCATCGGAGCGGATGCCGGTGATGTCGTTGATGTTGAGCACGAGGATGGCGCGGTCGAGCTGCGGCGTGCCGGAGAATTGCGCGAGATCCTGCAGGATATTGCTGCCGAAACGGCCCTTCAGCGTCAAAGCGCCGTTATAGACCGGCAATGTGTAGATCGAGAGCTTCCGCTCTTCCGCCTTGAGGTCGGCCGTCACATCCAGTACCTCCGGCATGACGAGCGCCCATTCGGTCGTCTGCTCGACCACGGTGCGGCCATCCACCTCGCGGCTGCGCTGCACCTCGAAGGGCACGGCGATATAGGGGCCGTTGATCGCCTGGTCGCCGCCCCAGCCATTGGCGATGCGGCGCGAGACATCCGCCGCCCGCTGGGCACGCTCTTCCGTGAGGCCCCAGACGAGCAGCAGAGGAACGAGCAGCGCCACGGAGATGACGCCGATCATGATGAACTTGACGCCGGGCGAGCGCAGGAAGGCCGTCAGGTTGCCGCGCGGCTCGGGATAGGGAAAAGGTCGGGATGGTGTCGCGGGGACGGGATCGTCCGATATGCTTGCAGTCATTGATAGTCCCTCCAGTCTTTGGTTCGCCATTTTAAGGCGAGTTCAAGCTAGGGGGAGATTTCGACCGATTATGCGCGGAATTGGGATCGAGCAGCGGCGAATTCGCGGCATTGTGGCGTCTTTCCACCCGCCGCGACGAAAGAGCCCGGCGTGGACGCCGGGCTCGCTCTGTTCAGGCTGTTATTCCACGACCTGCACGATGGTGCGGGTCTGCGGATTGACGATCACCCGCTGGTCGTTGACGACCGAATAGGCATAGTCTGCATGGCCGTCGATCGTGTGGATTTCCACCGTATCGGGAACAACGGTTCCCACCACGACATCACCATCATAGGCGACGGACGGGACCTGCTGCTCCAGCACATAGGTACGGACTTCTCCCGGCACGACGACGGTCGACTGGGTGGTCACCGGATCCTGGATGATGACGGTATCCTGGGCAAAAGCCGAGCCGCTCAGGGCCAGAAGGGCCACGGCTGCGGCCGAAACGAGTGTCTTACGCATAGTCGTTCTCCTCTGATTGACGCGGGGAGAACGGGCCTGGCGGCCTAGGGTTCCGAAGGCGAGAGCCGCAACACGGCCCTCGCCTCCCGAAATTTTAGTCCTTCTTGGACGGAACGACGCGCAGAGCGAGTTCCCGAAGCTGCGTCGGCGTTGCCGGCGATGGGGCGTTCATCAGGAGATCCTGCGCCTGCTGGTTCATCGGGAACAGCGAAATTTCGCGCAGGTTCTTCGCACCGACGAGCAGCATCACCACGCGGTCGATACCGAAGGCGCAGCCGCCGTGCGGGGGCGCGCCGTACTGGAACGCGCGGTAGAGACCGCCGAAGCGCTCTTCCACGTCCTGCTGGCTGAGGCCCACCTTCTCGAAGGCCTTGACCATCAGCTCCGGCGACTGGTTACGGATCGAACCCGAGGCGATTTCGAAACCGTTGCAGACCGCGTCATACTGGTAGGCCTTGAGCTCCAGCGGATCCTTGCTGTCGAAGGCCTCCAGGCCGCCCTGCGGCATGGAGAACGGGTTGTGCGCGAAGTCGATCTTCTTTTCTTCCTCGTTGTATTCGTAGAACGGGAAGTCGACGATCCAGCACATTTCGAAGCGGTCGCGATCGACGAGGTTCAGTTCCTCGCCGGCGCGGGTGCGGGCTTCACCGGCAAACTTGTAGAACTTGGCCGGGTCGCCGGCGACGAAGAAGCAGGCATCGCCGTCTTCCAGGCCGAGTTGCTGGCGAACGGCTTCCGTGCGCTCTTCGCCGATGTTCTTGGCGAGCGGGCCTGCGCCCTCGAGCTTGTCGCCTTCCTTGCGCCAGAAGATGTAGCCGAGGCCGGGCTGGCCGGTGGACTGCGCCCAGGCGTTCATGCGATCGCAGAAGGCGCGCGAGCCGCCGGTCTTGGCCGGGATCGCCCAGACCTGAACCTTCGGGTTCGACGCGATCATGTTCGCGAAGACCTTGAAGCCGGAGCCGGCGAAATGGTCGGTCACGGCCTGCATGACGATCGGGTTGCGCAGGTCCGGCTTGTCGGAACCGTACTTGCGGATGGCTTCGTCATAGGGAATGCGCGGCCACTGTTTGGTGACCGGCTTGCCTTCGGCGAACTCTTCGAAGACATCAGTCATCATCGGCTCCATCGTCTCCCAGACGTCTTCCTGGGTGACGAAGCTCATCTCGACGTCGAGCTGGTAGAATTCGCCCGGCAGGCGGTCGGCGCGCGGGTCTTCGTCGCGGAAGCACGGCGCGATCTGGAAGTAACGGTCGAAACCGGCGACCATCAAGAGCTGCTTGTACTGCTGCGGGGCCTGCGGCAGCGCGAAGAACTTGCCTTCATGGATGCGCGACGGCACGAGGAAGTCGCGCGCGCCTTCCGGCGAGGAGGCCGTCAGGATCGGGGTGGTGTATTCGGCAAAACCGGCCTCGCCCATGCCCTTGCGCATGGAGGAGATGATCTGCGTGCGGCGCACGATGTTCTTGTGCAGCGTCTCGCGGCGCAGGTCGATGAAGCGGTACTTCAGGCGCACGTCTTCCGGATATTCCGGCTCGCCGAAGACCGGCAGCGGCAGCTCCTTGGCGGCGGAGAGCACTTCGATCTCCTGCGCGTAAAGCTCGATCTCGCCGGTCGGCATGCCCTTGTTGACGGTGTCTTCCGTGCGCGCCTTGACGAGGCCGTCGATGCGGATGACCCATTCGCCGCGCACGCTCTCGGCCTTCTTGAAGGCCGGGCTGTCCGGATCGGCGACGACCTGGGTGATGCCGTAATGGTCGCGCAGGTCGATGAAGAGCACGCCGCCATGGTCGCGGACGCGGTGAACCCAGCCCGAAAGACGAACGGTCTGGCCGACATCGGCCTTGCGGAGGGCGGCGCAGGTGTGGCTGCGGTAACGGTGCATCGTTGTATCCTGAAATGCGTGAGGGACCACGCGGGAAGAATCCGGCGCGTTTACCCAGGAAAAATCGGGCGGAAAAGCGCATGATGAGGCCCGTTTGTCAAGGCTTGGCGGGTTTTGAAGACGGCGAGCCGCCGATCTTGCCCCCGCGCCTCCCGCGATTGCCGGCCGGGGATCACGCAAGACGCGCGGGATGCAGTTTATAATCGGGGTTCTTGCGGAGAAGTCCCAGCAGGATGCGGGTTTGTTCCGCGAAAACGCCGGCGAGTTCCTCGTCGATGCCCAGAATGCAGGGCGGGATCACGGCGAAACCGGCATGTCCGTCGCGCGGCACGCCCCCGCCGTCGTTTTCCACCAGCACGCCGCAGCAGCCGTTTCGCCGGCAGGCCCGGCGGCGGCAGGCCGTCAGTTTGCCGAGGATCGTCGCGGTCTGCCGCATCGCCGCTTCGGCAAGCCTGTCTTCGGTGGTTCGGTCGTGAATGGGCGGTGCCGCGTCCATGGCTCTCTCCTTTCGCCTGCACGGAAAACCACGCAATGCACTCGGCATCCGTGGCATGGCGCATTTCAATCCCGGCGGGCCGGGTTCGGACGGGGCGCCGCAAGGTGCCTCGATTGAATTCAAATATATGACGCCTTCCGGCGCCCCGTTCGGTGTCTTGTCGCGGCAACTGCGGTTTCTCTACGCGAACCGGCGCCTTTTCCAGGGCCACTGCACACCGGCCTAAGCCGGGCAATGCGAAAGGTCCGACGCAAGCGGCATTTGCGCCGCCGCATCCGGCCATCGCCGGTCATGTCCTCTGTGCCGCACAGGCACGCCACGGGGTATCACGACAGGTGAGCCCGTGAGGGAAACCATTTTCTGCCGCGCCCCGAAACCCGGCGTGCGTAACCGCCGAAACCCCAGGGCACCGATCCCGCCTCGCCGGCAACGCGCTCCGGTGCATCCGCGGCGGGACGGGAAGATTGTAGGCATGGGTTTTAAGGAGGGGGAAAACGGAGGGCGAAAATTATCGCCGTGCCTTAAGTATTCGCTCGCAAACCTGCATTTATAGGCATCACCTCCCGTTCAAAATCCCCGCAGGTATGCCTTATGACCAACCCGCCGAGCCCTTCCACACTTCATTGCCCGGAGTGCAAAAACGCCATCAATGAAGGAGCCAAGCGCTGCGGAAGCTGCGGCACGGAATTGAACAAGACAGCAAGATATCTCCTGCGCATCTCCCAGCTCGTCGCGGCCGCTCTCGTCATCGTTCCGCTCTGGGAGATCGCCGTGAGTACGACAGACCTGCTCAAGACGACCTCTTCCTTCAAGATCGTTACCACGTGCTGGCAGGACGGTGTTATCGTGTCCTTCACGAACGCCGAAAAGGACAGGGTTCTCGAATGGAGCGACGTGCGCCTGGTGTCGATAAACGAAATCAAGGTCGATGAGCCCATGACCTTTCAAGCCGGGGAAACGTTCCACATTCCCCCGCTTTCGACCGCCAAGCTGACCTTTTATCGGCAGGAGGACGGTGCTCGAACGGCCAGCCGATCCTGCGTCGGCGGTTGCGCGATGAAAGTCTCGCTCACGGCACGCGAGCTCGATGGCAGCAGGCCCACCACAGCTTTTGCCACATGCCCCTGGACGCCGACAAAGCAGCCTCTGGGCTGACATCACAAACGATGATGCCACGGCGCGCGCGGTCCCAAAACTTTCCCAATTCCCTCTCCCATTCGCCGAAACCTCCGCCATAGTGGCCACATGTCCACGATTCGCCCCCTGATTCCCCTTCTCGTCACCGCCGGCATTCTCATTGGGGGCAATGGCCTTCAGGGGACGTTCATTGCGCTTCGTGCGTCGCAGGAGGGGTTTTCGACGTCGACGATCGGGTTCGTCGGGGCGGGCTACAGCATCGGGTTTGCGATCGGCTGCATCTATGTGACGCGCGTGCTGCGGGCGATCGGGCATATCAGGACGTTTTCGGCCATGGCCGCCATCGCCTCGGCTTCGGCGATTGCCATGGTGCTCTTGATCGATCCGCTGATGTGGTTCGTCATGCGCATCGTCGCCGGCATCTGTTTTGCGAGCCTCTTCGCCACCGTCGAAAGCTGGCTCAACGCCTCCGTGACCAATGCCAACCGGGCGCGCACGCTCTCGGTCTATCGCCTCGTCGATCTTGGCTCGGTCACGGCCGCGCAATACCTCATTCCCGGCATCGGCATCGGCGGTTTCGAGCTTTTCGCCATCGTCGCAATGGCGCTGTCCCTGTCGCTCGTGCCGATCTCGCTGGCAGACCGTTCCAGCCCGACCGTGCCGGAAGCCATCCGCTTCGACGTTAAGAAGCTCTGGAACTGTAGCGCGCAAAATCGAATGGCGCGGCGCGCAAGATCATTTGGCAGTAATTTTCATGCCACCGCTTGACCGTTAGAACCGTTCCGCCCTATCTCCGACAGGCGGCGATACCATCAACTGACAGGGGGCACTTAGGATGCCACGTGGACTACATACCCGACCCCCTGCCGCCCAGTCTCGGGCTTGAAGCCGAAGACAATTACCAAATCCTCGTGTTCGACCGTAAAGGCGGAAACTTCTTAGGCGTCGCGCTTCGAACGTCGATGGGTGGGATCGTCCACGCCGCCTTTCGGGAGGCGGTCGAGAGGTTCCCTGGGCGATACCTGATTGAAGCTAACGGGCGCTGGCAGATACGGGCGGTCACCGCCCCCACCGGTAAACCGGATCAATTTGGCTGGATCGATGCCGGCGACACATGTCTGGCCGACCTCCCTCAATGGTATGGCCTCGTGGGGCGTTGTGAGTGCGGCTATATCGCATTGTTAGATCGATATGATCCGCGCATCTTAAAATGGAAGCTCTATCCTTTGTCCTCGACCGCCGAGAAGGTGCCTTGCCCGGAGTGCAAGCGTAAGCGAATGACCAGGGGCAAGGTTGAGATTGGTCTGCGCAAGCTTCCTCGTTGATTGGCCTCGGGCCAGCGCCCGAGGCCATGCTCCAACTTACAGTTCCCGGCTCTCGGTGATGATGACCTCACGAACCGCCTTCTGGCCCCCAGAGCCGATCGAATAGCTGCAATCAACCTCCTGAATTTCGAAGTCTCGGAAGGTCTCAAACACGCCTGGAGCTGCATTCAAAGAGAGAATGAAGGTGCCTCGAATGCCCTTCAAAGCCGCAGCCATTGCCGCGAAGTCTTCTCGGCCGAAGACATTCTTGCCGTAATCACCCTCCGAGCCCCAGTACGGGGGGTCGAGGTAGAACAGCATGCCGGGTCTGTCGTAGCGTTCGATGAATGTGTGCCATGGCAGGCACTCGATCACGACGCCAGCCAGGCGCTCGTGTATGTCTTCGAGAAGCGGCGCCAGCTTGAGGAGATTGAAGCGAGCGCCACTCGTCTTGTCGACACCGAAGTTTCGCCCCGAAACCTTGCCACCAAAAGCAAGGCGCTGGAGATACAAGAAGCGCGCGGCGCGCTCCAGATCCGTAAGCGTGGTGGCATCCACCCTGATCAAGCGTTCATACTCGCGCCTGCTCGTGATCTGGAAACGCAAGGTCTCCATGAACTGCGGATAGTGCCGCTGCAGAATACGGAAGAGATTGGCGACGTCTCCGCTGATGTCGTTGATTGCCTCCATGCGGGGCTGCATAGTCCGTCGAAGAAATATCCCGCCCATCCCTACGAACGGCTCGGCATAGCCATCGTGCTCGACTGCATTGATCTTGCGGATAATAACCTTGGAAAGCACGCGCTTGCCGCCGATGTAGGGAGCGGCTGGGGACACCGGAGAAACCGGTTGTAGATTCACCATTTCAAATAGCCCACGACTCAGTCACAGAGAGCCCGCCCTGCAGGGTACGGGTGCGACGGTTGTGCATTGCTGCTGTCGGACGGGTCAGGTCGCCAAACTTAGGCCCGTCGTTGAGGCGTTTGTGCGCCTCGGCCGCCCGGTCTTCACCGGACGGCAGTCGCGAATTACACGCTGAGTTCCGTGAAGGCCAATTGCTCGATCTGCTTGCCGAGCTGCGCGTAGATGGCTGTTTCGACTGCGCCGGGGCCGATCGCGCCCTTGAAGAGCAATAGGCCCGCAATGTCGCAATGTCCGACATAAGAGCCCGGCACGCCGCTTTCCAGTCGGCAGCCGATGGCGAATCTCTGCCGGCCTGCTGCCTTGCCTCCCACGATCGGGGTTGCGACAGGCTCGTTCGTTGCGCTGTCGCCGCTTATGTTCTTGAGACGAATGCCGGTATCCGCGCCCCACATGCGATAGACACGCCATTTGTTGATGGAACTGGTGGGAACGTTGAGATCGGCGGGCACCAGAACCGGAGTGGTAGGGTTCTGATAAGTGATGCCGCGTAGGGCCGTCATCGACTGGAAGATGAGCGAGCTGCCGCGATTGGCCGTGTTGCCGAACCACCCGCCGATCTGCGCGCGCTCGTTCGTGGTTGCTCCCATCGTTGGATAGGTGGAGCGCGCGATGGCGTACATCGTCCATTCCAGCGGCTCGGAGATGCGAGTGAGGATCGCATCGCCGGGACCGAAACGGGCATAATCGTCGAAGACCTGGGGGGCACCAATGACGAGCCGGTCCTCGGGTGCGTTGCGTGCGCCGATGATGCGGTTTCGGGAAAACATGCGCCGCGCCATGACATCGTCGGCATCACCACGGTTGAACAGCCAAGCGCCCATCGGCTCGACGCCGGCAGCGGCCATCTTCATCTCGGCGAAGCGGCTTTTGCGGATGTCCCGGCCGCCGGCAACAAAGCGCTGAAGGGTATTTGTCATTCTTGCAAGTCCTCAGAGTACGGGGATGGGCTGGGCGGTGACCTGATAGCGGGCCATCGGGTTGCCGAGATCGGGTTTGCCGACGAGGCCGGGAATGTCTTCCAGGAAGCGGCCGAGTTCGTTGGTTACGGGATTGTCGCGATAGCCGCCGGAATAGACGGTCTGATCGGCGCTGAAGGGCAGCATCACGGGATGCTCGATGCTGAAGCTGTCGCGGAAATTGGTGCCACCCATATGGTTCGGCACAAGACGCTTGCCCGATTTCATCGTCGTGAACGTGTCGATCTTCTCGACGCATTCGCCTTCGATGAGGAAGTTGTAGCCGGGCACAACCCGCACCCACAGGACCTCGTTCTCGATGCCATCGGCATTTTCGAAGGTGATGCCCTTGTCGGCAAACATCTGCATCACGCAGCCGACCGGCATGGGCGTTTCGCGCAGCGGTGGGAACTTGTTGGGCACGCCCATCAGGAAGCGCGTCCCGTTTTCCCTGAAATAAACCTCATAGGGAAACGGAAGCCAGTAGTGTTCCCGGCGGACAAGGAGATAGAGCAGTCCGACGGCATATCGAATTGCCATCAGGGCGTTGCCGGCAAGGGTTGGATGCCCGTCCCCGTAGTTCGGGTGACCGCTTCCCTGGGTGACATCTACGAAGCTCGGGACTTCATACTTGCTGCCGACGAGAAACTGATAGCGGTTCGCGCTGCCAGGAGCCTTGTCGAGCATCATGTCCACCTGCTGACGCGCGCAGACCATGTTGGCGCTGCCATAGGATTTTCCGCCGACCTGAAGGTTGAGCATGGGGGCATAGACACTCTGTCCCCACTTCGAATTGACCTTCGCATTGATGGCCGCATTGAAGGCCTGAAGGTCGGCCATATAGGTGGCGGTCCCGAGGCTCTCATCGGCCTCGCCGTGGTTGTTCAGCGTTGCGAGGTGCTTTCGGCCATACCCGGCCGGGATGTTTGCAGGAGCGCCGCCGCCGATCGCCAGCGTGAACGCCTCGTCCGCCACATCGACAAGCGACTGCATGCGCGAAAGGCCGTCCCCCGTGCCCAGCTGGGCCATGGAGCCATCGGTCTTCGCATGGTTCATCGGCACGAGGTGACGCTGGGTATCCTTGCCTGTCGCGCGAACCCAGCGCTGGGCCAGAAACTCGAAGAGATTGAGCGCCAGTGTTTCAGGCGAGCCGCCGCGTGCGTTGTCTGGGTAGGCTCCGGCGGCAAC
The DNA here is from genome assembly GCF_946479415.1 of uncultured Shinella sp. The sequence goes on from NZ_CAMLFY010000086.1 coordinate 11,874, forward strand.
GTCGCCGTCACTATAAATGGCATCCGTGCCGGTCGGCGCAATGAAATGCTCGACGAGCGGAGACAGCGCGCGGGTGTTGCCGCCAAAGGTCACATAGGTCGGGCCGGAATTGACGCACCGGCTGTCCGTGCCGACGCTCCATGTGTTGGGCTGGTAGCCAGCCATCGCAATCCATGACGCGGTGGAGCGCAGGAAGAGTTTCGCGTTGTCTGAGGCCGCGTTGAAGCTCTGGCCGGTGAATATAAGGAGGTAGGCGTAGAACGCCTCCCAGAGCGGAAGATGGGAGAGATCGACCTTGTTCAGCTCCAGAGCTTTCGCCGCTGCACGCCCCTCGGCATAGGCATATTCGGCCTTCGTCCAGGATGTGTCGGCCGTCGTATCCTTGAAGCGTACGATGTTGCCGGCATCGTCCTCGATCCAGAGACCGTCCTCGTCGGCGCGCACCTCCAGCTCATAATCCTCCGTCATGACGCGGCGCGTGCGCATGTCATAGACGATGCTTTCATTGCTCTCGGGTTCGCGATTGCCTGCAGCGTCTTCCGCGCGGGTGCGTGGCGCGGGCTGTTCGATCGGATCGACCTGAAGGAGCTTGTCCTGGCGGTCACCCGTCCGGGTCCAGCCGGCTGGCGCCGTCGACCAGCTAAAATATCCCTCATTCTTAACGGTGAGGCCGGAAACCGGATCGACATGGGTGCCCGCATCTTCGGTCACTTCGGCTTTCTGAAGCGCGGTCGTTCCGGCAACAGCGGCCAGCACCGGCCATGTCTTGGCTGAGAGGATGCCGGCGCTGGCAAGCGTGATAGCGTTGCCGACCGCGCCGGCAAGCAGCTGCTGCTCGAAGTTCATGACGGGGATAAGTTTGGTCGAGCCTTCGCGGTTGACCAGCAGTTCATCGGCGATCGGCGTGCTGTCGAGATTGGTGGATGTTAGGCCGTTGAGCATGATGTCCTCAATGAATTGTCACGGTGAAAGGACCAGCGGCGGGACCGGGCACGCCGTCGTCGTTTTGGGGTTCGAGCCAGACGTAGTGGACGCCCTGGGCGAGGCAGGTCGCGGTTTCCTCGTAGACGCCGAGGTTGTCGAGCGAACCCACGAAGGTGGAGCTTGCTTGAATGCGCAGCGCGTTGTTTCCGGCGACGGCCTGAATACGGTCGTGCCACGTGCCGTTGGTGGTCTTGCCGCTGCCGGCGCGGGTGGTGGTGCCGATAAGCTGCGGCGTCAGCGTGCCGGCCGTCACACCTGAGAGCGTGCCATAGGGCCGGTAGTATTTGCCGGACGTGAACGAAACGGACTGGTCGAGCCCGCCCGCCGTCCCGGCTGCATGGCTTGCCACCCCAGCACCTTGAGACCAGCCAGGACCGAGCGTCAGGCCGGTCGCATTGTCAAAGGTGCTGTTGGGAACAAGATTTACCCTGGTCGTGTCTCCCAGCGCCGTGGCGTAGCCGCGCGAAGGTTGGACGGGGATCGGCGAGCCCACCCCGTCAGTTGCGCGGTTGAGCACATTCACCGTCGAACGGTAGACCTGAACTTGCGTAGCGTTCGGATCATCCTTGGTGGAGAACAGGATGCTGGCACCGCCCAGGAGCGCGGCGACCGTGATAGTACCGCTGTCGAGCGCCACGGGGATTCCGATGTCGGCCGAGCCGACCGTGAAGGAAATAGTGGCCGTGTAAGGTCCGAAAACACCGGCCGCCGATTTGGCGCGGGCTCGAAGCTGGACGGCGTTCCCGTTGCTGTAGCCCGCAATCTTCCCGCCGCCATTGGCAGATGGGATCGTGATCGTCGTCCAGGCCGGCGCACCCGTAAGGCGGTGCTGGACCTCATAGAAGGTGGTGATGATAGAGCTAGCGCCGGGCACAAGCAGGTAGGAGATGCCGCCCGCCGTCTCCGTGCCCGATATGCCGCTCACGATCGATGTAAAGCGCGGCGCTGGCGGCTGATTGACGTTCTCGGGGATTTCGGCGCCGATCCGGCCGGACCACGCGGGAATGACGAGAGCATCGGTCAAGGTGTCGATCACAGGCGCGGCTTCGACCAGGCGCAAATGGCTGGACATGTCCTCGCCCGCCTCGACATCGAGCACCACCAGCGAAAAGCTTTCCGAGCCGGCAAGCCCGAAATGGATAAGCGAGCCCACCTCCGGCATCGGCCCGGTATCCTTCAGCATCAGCTGGCGCGTGCGCCCACTTGCCGTCGCCACGAGGCGAACCGAGGAGATGCCGACCGTATCGGCTTCTGTGATGCCGGACCTGAAGCTGATGGCATAGGTCTTGGCGCCGTCAAGCTGGACCCATTCGTCGATCTCGATGATCTTGCCGACCACGGCCTTCACCCGCGTCGCAACCTGTGTTCCCTCAACGGTATCGAGAGATACTTTGACCTTGTCGCCGCGAGTGGCGACGCCGATCGGCCGATCAAGGGAAAGCCGCCAGACGTCAGGGCGATGGATCGCCTCATACATGCGCCGCATGGTCTCGCGGTAGATTTCAGCGGGATCAGTTTTGCCGGGCATCTCCCACCGCTCGACCTCGGTGATATCGCCGACATATCCCGGCCACCTGATAATGCGCTCGGCGGGCTTGTTGTCGTTGGTCTGGTCAAGGAACGGCACACGGACGGCGTGGGGCGGCCGCAGATAGCTGCGAACGGATTTGAAACCGTAGGCGTTGCGCGGGCTGAAATGGTCAACCGTCAAAGCCTGCGGCTGATCGACAACGACGCCCCATTTCCGACCGTCATGGCGAGGCGCTGCACGGCCGGCCGCAGCAATCTCGACCAGGACGTCTCGCAGCGAGGCGGAAGCATCTTCGAGCACGCGATCGTACTTGAGGCCCTTCAGCCGGCACATGTTGTGCCATTCTTTGTAACTGGCGAGATCAAGGCCAGCGCTCGCGACGGGGCGCGTGTTCGCGGTGGATTGAAGCACGAACCGCTCGGCCGAGGCAGGATTGCGGGTGGCGCGCTCAATCCAGGTGTCCGTTGTGTGGTCGTAGTCGAGGCAATAGCGGCGCGCGAGCAGGTTGAAGTTGTCGAGCTGCCCGTTCAACTGATGGGTCGCTTTGGCGCGGACCGCGACCAGGGCAACGGGTTTGGGGAAGTTGAAGGGATATTCCGGCCTGATTGTCTGGAGCGCCACCCAGGCAGTCTCATTGCTGATCTGCATGCTGGTGGTTTCGTCCGTCATCATGATCGCCTGGACTTCCCATCGACCACGGCTGGGGAAGTCCCAGGTGTGCTGCCGGAAAAAGGCTTCGCGCTTTTTGTTGGTCACTTCGATCGTGACGACGTCCTGCCACTCGACGGCGTTGACCAGACGCTGCTGGATCTTGACGATGACGGTTGACGCTTGGAGTGCGCCCTTCTTGCTCACGGAGAAGAGACCGCCCGGCCAGCCGAGGATGACCGATGCGCCCGAAGCATCGGCCCCGGCCGTCCGGTTGACAGGCGTTTCGATCGACACGCCGCCGGGGACAATCTCGCCGAGAGCATCGCGAGGTAGTGGGCGGGTGAGCTTCGCGCCGATCTGCTCCTCAACGATCTGTTTGGGAAACAGCGACAACGGGGCCTCGCCCGCAACGCCTTCGCGGACCTCGATCTGAATGGGAGGATCGTAGGTCATCGTCGACGTATCGCCGATCCTGTAGTCCTCGGTCACAACGCGTCCGTAGCCCACGAGAAATGCTGCGCGTATGTACTGGTCGTCACCGACGATCTCGCTGTAGGGCAGCGCGGCGAAAGGCGGCGCGAAGCGGATCTCGCCCATCGGTACGGGGATGGCACCGTCAGGATCGACCCGGTTCCTCCATCCAGTGATGGTGTAGCGGTTCTGTTTTTCGTCGTCGGGCTTGGCGGGCGGGATCAGGGCGTTGATCAGCAGGTTGCCGAGCACGCTGGCGCCGAGGGTGATAAGACCGCGCGCCAGCCCTTCCGAGATCTTGAGCGTGCTGGCAAGTCCAGCGCCCCAGAACTGGCCGAGCGCGACGGCGGCGATCGACACGACGATCGACAGGATCGAGCGCAGAGCATCTTTTCCAGGCACGACCCGAATGATGACGGTGACGCCGGCATTCGGGTAAATCCGCGCCCAGTTCTCGATCGGAATGACATGGGAGCCGCTTTCGGTCACCAATGCGACACGCACCCGTTCACGAAACAGCGAAAAGGCGGGCAAGGCGTGAGCGACGATTTCGGCGATACTGCCGCCTGCCGGCAATGTGATCGTGCTGCGGCCTTGGCCGGCATCGAGCATTGGCGCGGTGACAATGGGTATAATGCCCGTTTTAGCGATCATCTAATCGCCCTCGAAACCATCTCGACGTGCCGATAGTGGCCGGTGAAACGGTGGGACCAGGCGCCGCCCTGGTAGCTCTCGATCTTCGCGCAGTCGTCGCGGCCGATATGGATCATGAGCCCGTGGTGGACGACGATACCGATATGGGTGTCGAGGTGACCGCGTCGGAAGACCGCAATGTCGAATGCCACGGCTGTGCCCGCGACCGGGATCCAAAGCGGTGACGCGGTGGCGCCGGCAATGAGTGCCGCCAATTCACCCAGCTCCTCGGTTGAGCGGTACCCGAGATAATCGGGCAACGTCACACGCAGCTCTTCACGGTAGATGATGCAGGCGAGCCCCCAGCAATCGCAGCCTTCGCGATCACGGCCGAGATCGGCATAGGGAGTTCCAACAAAGCGCTCGGTCCAGTGGGTCATGCCGCACCTGCCATTGGAGTGTGGCTGAGACTCATGCGATGGTCTGCGGCTCGTTCCCTTTTGAACACCCAGGCAAAGGCGCTCGCATGACTGACGATAAAGGCATTCCCTATTTTACGGACCTTCGAACGCATCTGGCGAATGATGGAAGTCACGCGATGCTGGACATCATCGCTCAAGGTGAACGGATGCAGATCGCGGTCGCGAGCGACCAGCTCACCATATTGATAGACCAGCTGCAGGTGCTCGGGCGCGCATGGCAGGACAAGCGAAATGCAACCAGCAGCGATGAGTATCCCGTGGCGGCGATCGCGCCGAAAGGATTTGCAGTCGGACGTCTTGAAGACCTGGGAGTTGGTTTGATGTTTCACGTTGGCGGCCCTCCGATCACAATTCAGCTGTCCGAGCCGATCGCGAAGGACGTAGCAGACGCGTTGCTGGCGGAGCTGGATCGTCCGACGAGGAAATGACCGCGACTTCCCCCCAAACAGGGGTCACGACGGTTTGCGACCCGTCATCCAACAGAACCGTCAGGAACGTTGGCAGCGTACGATCGGGCGCTTGGGGGTACGTGACTTCAATCATCATAGGAACAGTCCCGGAAAATTGTTGCGCGTCATCCGGTGGCCCGGAAATGGCTCCATTTCGATTTCTTCTCGGCTGAAGATGAGCGTGATGGCATTGGCATCGATGTCGGCCGAGAGGATCTCCATGCCGAGATATTCGGCCTCGACGAGGTGGGGCGTGGCGGCGAGCACCACGGCCATGGAGATGGTCGCAATGTCGGTGTAGGACCGCACCAGACGGACCATCTCCGCGTCGAGATTTTCGAGAACGAGCGTCCCACCGGCCGGCGCGTCCTCCTTGTCGGAAGGCAGCAACGTCGAGGCGACGACCCACAGGTAAGGGTCGGTCAGCGGATTGGCGCCGCGCCATGTCGAACGGGTACCGTAGTAAAGCGGATCGGTGGACAGGCGCTCGGTATTGTCTGTCGAGAGGCGGATCGGCTTCGATAGCTGTGGGTGCGTGATCTCGAAGAGCGCGACATAGATCTCGCTGCTGGAAACCGCGTCCTGTGCCAGCCGGGCGTTGAGCGAAATAAGCCTCATGGATAGACCACCACGTCGAAATTGAACACGAAGCGCACGCCGCGAATGGTCTCTCGCGGCATCTGACCACCGAACGAGCAGAGCCAGCGGGCGGCGACGAGGATCGGCTTGCCATGGTTCGGGCCGCCGGAGATCAGGAGTGGACTGCCGCTGCTGGTGAAGAGCCCCCAGCCGTGCGTTGTCGGGTCCGGCATCCAGAATGGAAGCGTGCCCATCCGCACGGTCTCACGGTGGAATTTCTCGAAGGTCGCCTTTTCGTCGCGGCTGATGTCGATGGAAAGCGACACAGTCTTCGCGGCGGATGAGAAGCGACCAGACCAGCCGGGAGGCCCGGTCTCGGAGCGCCGCTGCTTGCGCGGATCCTGTTGCTGCGCCCCCCAGGTGCTGCGCTCCGGACGCGGAAGTTCGGTCGGCCAGGTCGGAACCGTCATCGTGACACCCTGGCCGGCCGGACGCCGAACTGGGACTGCATCGCAGAGCGCATGGGATTGCCACGCTGGCTGATCGCTGCGGCGCCCTGTTCGCCGATGGTGATGATCGGCTGGCGGTTTCCACGCTCGTCCGTCGTTTCGTCGTAGCTCACGACGTTGGTGCCGTAATTGTTGATGATCGGAGCGTTGCGCGCCGGCCCGCTGCCACCCGCCGCCTGTTGCGGCCGGTAGGACTGGCGAACGTTCAGGGTAACGGGGATGGTGCGGCCATCGGGGAGCGGAACGGCAGCCTCAGTGCCGTCTTCACCGAAGATCGCAGGTTTGTCGGAAACTCCGCCCTTCGCGAAAAGCCCGACGCCCCCGCTTGAGGCATGGCGCCATTGCGGCGAGAACAGCATACCGAAAATCGATGACAGGAAGCCGCCGCCGCCGCTGGGTGCCGTGCCGCCGCTGCCGGGTGCTGTGGGGAAGAAGCTGGTCAGGCCCTTGCCGAATTCACCCATGCCGACGCCG
>NZ_CAMLFY010000087.1 GCF_946479415.1 uncultured Shinella sp.
GTTTGGCCAGGTACTTTTCAACCTGCTCGACAATGCCGTGAAGTTCGGCGGCGAGGAGCCGGTCAATGTCTATGCGCGACGCGACGGGCAGGATGTGCTGATCTCCGTCACCGATCTCGGCAAGGGCATTCCGCCGGCCGAGCTCGACCGCGTCTTCGAAAAGTTCTACCGGCGCGGTAAGCCGGATGGCCGGTCGCCGGGTACGGGCCTTGGCCTTTCCATCGCCCGCGGCTTCGTCGAGGCGATGGGCGGCAAGATCCAGGCAGAGAGCCCGGCGGTGAAGAAGCGGGGTACGCGTATCGTGATCCGCTTCCCGGCGGGCGAGGCGGCAAAGGCCGACAAGGCGAAATGACCAGCGAACGCATCCTCGTCGTGGATGACGAACCGCAGATCCAGCGGTTCCTCAAGCCCGCCCTCAAGGCGGCGGGTTACGACGTAGTGGAGGCGCTGACCGGTAGCGAGGCGCTGAAGGCGGTGGCGACGGCCGCACCCGACCTCGTCATCCTCGATCTCGGGCTGCCCGACATGGACGGCAAGGATGTGCTGACCAGCCTGCGCGGCTGGACGACGATCCCCGTCATCATCCTCTCCGCCCGCGAGCGCGAGAGCGAGAAGATCGCAGCGCTTGATCTCGGCGCGGACGATTATATCGAAAAGCCCTTCGGCATCGGCGAACTCACTGCCCGCATCCGCACGGCGCTGCGTCATCGCGAGCGGGCGGCGGCGGCACCCGCGGTCATCACCACCGACGGCCTCGTGATCGACACGGTCAGGCGTCTGGTGACGCGCGGCGAGGAGGTGGTGCGGCTGACGCCGAAGGAATACGACCTGCTGACATTGCTGGCGCGCCATGCCGGCCGCGTCGTCACGCACAAGACGCTGCTCACCTCGGTCTGGGGACCGGCGCATGGCGAGGACCTGCATTATCTGCGCGTCTTCATCGGCCAGCTGCGCCAGAAGATCGAGCGCGACCCGACCCAGCCGGCCATCGTGCGCACGGAGCCCGGCGTCGGCTATCGATTGGTCATCGATCTCTAGCCTATCTTTTCCACGATGGGCGGTATCTGCACCACGGTAACATCGGTCGCGCCGGAATCGATGATGCCGAAGACGGCCTCCAGCATTTTCGGCACGTCCTGCCGGACCATCTCGATATGGTCGCCGAGCATGGCGACGAAGGGATCCCAGTCGAAGCAGCCGAGATGCGGCATGCGCTCGGCATAGTGGCCGGAACGGCGGATCCAGCGCATCACGCCTTCCAGCGAAATCGTCGAATTGACGAACATGCCGCGCGGCAAGGTGCTCGTGCGCTCGGCAAGCTTCTTCATGACGGTCTCGGCCTTTTCAGGCGCGTAGCCGCAGGTCTGGACCAGCGCCTCGTCTACGGGCACGCCGGCTTCCGCATGGGCATCGCGAAAACCGCGCACGCGCTCCATGGTGTTGTGATCCGTGCCGCGGCCGCCGACGAAGAGCAGAGGGGCCTTTTCGCCATATTCCCGCTCGCAGTTGGCCAGAACCCGCCGCGTCAGCTCCAGCGCGCCGCCATAATTGTCGGAGATGACGGAGGGGGCGCGCGAGCCTGGCAGGTCGAGATTGATGGTGCGCACGCCGGCGCTGGCGCAGAGATCGACGATGCGGTCGGGATCGGTGGCGCCGGTCGCGATCAGGCAGTCGACCTGATAGGACAGCATGGCGCGCGCCGCCTCCACCTCCAGCGCCGGATCGCGCCGCGTACAGGTGATGATCGGGAACAGGCCACGCTCGCGGGCCAGATTTTCGAACTGCTCGACGATCGAGCCGAAATAGCGGTTGTCGTATTTCGGCACGATCATGCCGATGATTTTTGAGCGCTCGCGCCGCAGCACGCTCGCCTGCATATTGACCGCATAGCCCTGTTCTTCGGCCAGTTTCGTGATCTTTTCCGCAAGCTTGGCGCTGATGCGCCGCTTCTTCCAGTTGCCGTTGAGAACGGCGCTCACGGCGCTGGCGGATGTGCCTGCCAGCTCTGCCAGATCATAGATGGTCGTCCTTTTTGCAGGCGTCGTGCGATTCACATGTCATCTCCATTTCGAAAGCCACCTTGACACCAATCCCGTTTGGTGACAATTCTTGCTTCATCGATTGAGCAAGCATGCTCCATCGATGAAGTTGCCTAAACAGCAAGGCTGACCCAAGGGAGGAGTCAGACGGAGCATCGACGAACCGGACGTTGCGGCACCGCTGCAGCGAACGATGATCTGCGCGCTTTCGGTGCGTGGAGGCGGTCGGGCTTTGTCGCCCTTGGCGGCTTGAGGTCGCCGGCGAACGAACTGAACATCAACTGTGGAGGAACCCCATGAAGACGCTTAACATCCTGCTCGCCTCGACCGGCCTTGCCCTGTCGCTCGGCAGCGCCGCCTTTGCCCAGGAAAACGCGACCGTCGCCTTCCTGATGCCTGACCAGGCTTCGACCCGCTACGAGCAGCACGACTATCCCGGCTTCAAGGCCGAAATGGAAAAGCTCTGCGCCACCTGCACGGTGATCTACCAGAACGCCAATGCCGACGTGGCACTCCAGCAGCAGCAGTTCAACTCGGTGATCGCGCAGGGCGCCAAGGTCATCGTGCTCGACCCGGTCGATTCCGCTGCCGCTGCCGCACTGGTCGAAATCGCCCAGTCGCAGGACGTCAAGGTCATCGCCTATGACCGCCCGATCCCCGACAAGCCGGCCGACTACTACGTCTCCTTCGACAACCAGGGCATCGGCAAGGCCATCGCCCAGTCGCTGGTCGAGCACCTGAAGGCCAAGGGCGTTCCGGATGGCGCCGGCGTGCTGCAGATCAACGGCTCGCCGACCGATGCGGCTGCCGGCCTGATCCGCGACGGCATCCATGAAGCGCTAAAGGCTTCGGCGTACAAGACGCTCGCCGAATTCGACACGCCGGAATGGGCGCCGCCGAAGGCGCAGGAATGGGCCGCTGGCCAGATCACCCGCTTCGGCGACGAGATCAAGGGCATCGTGGCGGCCAATGACGGCACGGGCGGCGGCGCGATCGCGGCTCTGAAGGCCGCCGGCGTCAAGGAAATGCCGCCGGTGACCGGCAACGACGCGACGATTGCAGCTCTCCAGCTCATCATATCGGGCGACCAGTACAATACGATCTCCAAGCCGTCCGAAATCGTGGCTGCCGCTGCCGCCGGCGTTGCCGTCAAGCTGCTCAAGGGCGAGACCCCGGAAGCGACCCACAAGCTCTACGAAACGCCTTCGCAGCTGTTCGTGCCGGCGGTCGTGACGGCTGAAAACATCAAGGCCGAGATTTTCGACAAGGGCATCAACAAGCCGGAAGAAGTCTGCACGGGCGAATATGTTGAAGGTTGCCGCAAACTCGGCATCATCAACTAATTGAGCCCATCGTGTCCGGCCGTGGCCTCCCGCGGCCGGACATTTCGATCAGTCGCAAGGTCTTTCTGAAGGTTCTGGGGCCATGACAGCCACGTTAAGTCTTCCCGCCAAGGGGCAATCGGTCATACGTCTCAGCGGCGTATCCAAGAATTTCGGCGCCGTCTCCGCGCTGACGGATATCGAACTCGACGTGAAGGCCGGCGAAGTCGTTGCGCTGGTCGGCGATAACGGCGCCGGCAAGTCGACGCTGGTCAAGGTGCTCGCCGGCGTGCACCAGCCCTCGTCCGGCACGATCGAATTCTGCGGCCAGCAGGTGTCGCTCGATACGCCCGCCAAGGCGCTGGACATGGGCATCGCCACCGTTTTCCAGGACCTTGCGCTCTGCGAAAACCTCGACGTTGTCGCCAACCTCTTCCTCGGCCACGAAATGTCGCCCTGGGCACTCGATGAAGTGGCGATGGAGGTGCGCGCCTGGACGTTGCTGCGCGAGCTTGCCGCCCGTATTCCGTCTGTCCGTGAACCCATCGCCTCGCTTTCCGGCGGTCAGCGCCAGACGGTGGCTATCGCGCGCTCGCTGCTGCTCAATCCCAAGCTCATCATGCTGGACGAGCCGACGGCGGCGCTTGGCGTGGCGCAGACGGCCGAGGTGCTGAACCTCATCGAGCGCGTGCGCGATCGCGGCCTCGGCGTCATCATCATCAGTCACAACATGGAAGACGTACGCGCCGTGGCGGACCGTATCGTCGTGCTGCGTCTTGGCAAGAACAACGGCGTCTTCACGCCCGAATCCTCCAACCAGGACCTCATTTCCGCCATTACCGGCGCCACGGACAATTCCGTTTCGCGTCGTGCCGACCGCAAGGCTGGCGAAGCACACGAACATAACGGGGGTGCAGCATGAGCCAGAATCCATCCCAGCCCATGCTGGACCGCAGCGACGAGCGTGTGCGCCACGATGACAGCCTTGCCGCCATGGCCAAGGGCTTTGTCGACCGCGTGCGCTCCGGCGATCTCGGCATGCTGCCCGTTGCCGTCGGCCTCGTCGTCATCTCCATCGTGTTCTCCGCGCTGAACCCGATCTTCCTGGCGCCGAACAATCTCGTGAACCTGCTGTTCGACTGCGCTACGGTTGGCGTCATCTCGCTCGGCATCGTCTGCGTGCTGGTGCTCGGAGAAATCGACCTGTCGGTCGGCTCTATGAGCGGTCTCGCCTCGGCGATGGTCGGTGTGCTCTGGGTTAACCAGGGCTGGCCGATCGCCGGTGCCATCCTGGCCGCCCTCGTCGTCGGTGCGGGCGTCGGCCTGCTCTATGCGACGCTTTACAATCGCCTTGGCATGCCTAGCTTCGTCGCAACGCTCGCCGGCCTGCTCGCGCTGCTCGGCATGCAGCTCTACATTCTCGGCCCGACCGGTTCGATCAATCTGCCCTATGCCTCGTCACTGGTGCGCTTCGGCCAGATCCTGATCATGCCCGACTGGCTGTCGCACACGCTGGCGCTGCTGCCCGGTCTCGTCATGATCGGTCGTGGCCTGAGGACCCGCAACCAGCGCCTCGCCGCCAATCTCTCGGCGCAGCCGATGCGCGCGCTGATCCTCAAGGCCGCCGTGCTGACGGTCGCGCTGGAGGCTGCCGTCTTCTATCTCAATCTGGGCCGCGGCATGCCCTGGATGTTCGCGCTCTTCATCGCGCTCGCCGTCATCCTCAACTATGCGCTGACGCGCACGCAGTGGGGCCGCTCGATGTTCGCCGTCGGCGGCAACAAGGAAGCGGCGCGCCGCTCGGGCATCAATGTGCGCCGCATCTATATGAGCGCCTTCATGCTCTGCTCGACGCTGGCGGCGCTCGGCGGCATCCTCTCGGCCTCGCGCCTTGCCTCTTCCAGCCAGCAGGCCGGTACGGGCGACGTCAACCTCAATGCCATCGCCGCAGCCGTCATCGGCGGCACCAGCCTGTTCGGCGGACGCGGCAGCGCCTATTCGGCCCTGCTCGGCATCATCGTCATTCAGGCGATCTCGAACGGGCTGACGCTGCTCAACCTGTCGTCCTCGCTGCGCTACATGATCACGGGTGGTGTTCTCGCCATTGCCGTCATCGTCGACTCGCTCGCCCGTCGCTCCCGCGTCAGCCACGGCCGCGCCTAACGCATATTGAAATGGAGTTTTAGACCATGGCTGACCTCATGAAGGGTAAGATCGCCGCCATCACAGGTGCCGCTTCCGGCATCGGCCTCGAATGCGCCAAGACGCTCTTGGCCGAGGGTGCGAAGGTGGTGTTGGTCGATCGCGCCAAGGACAGGCTTGAGCAGCTCTGCAAGGAGCTCGGGCCGAACGCCCTGCCGCTCGTCGTCGACCTGCTGACGCCGTCCGATGTCTCCGGCATGCTGCCGCGCATCCTCGACATCACCGGTGGACTGGATGTCTTCCACGCCAATGCCGGCGCCTATATCGGCGGTCCGGTGGCGGAGGGCGACCCGGATGCCTGGGACCGCATGCTGAACCTCAACATCAACGCGGCCTTCCGCTCGGTGCATGCGGTTCTGCCCTACATGATCGAGAAGAAGACGGGCGACATCCTGTTCACCTCGTCGATTGCCGGTGTCGTGCCCGTCATCTGGGAACCGATCTATACGGCGTCGAAATTCGCCGTGCAGGCCTTCGTGCATTCGACGCGTCGGCAGGTGGCGCAGCATGGTGTGCGCGTCGGCGCTGTCCTGCCTGGCCCGGTCGTCACGGCGCTGCTCGACGACTGGCCGAAGGAGAAGATGGACGAGGCGCTGGCCAATGGCAGCCTGATGCAGCCGAAGGAAGTGGCCGATGCCGTGCTCTTCATGCTGACGCGGCCGCGCAACGTCACGATCCGCGACCTCGTCATCCTGCCCAACAGCGTCGATCTCTAAGCGAGCGGCAAGCGGCATGACGCCGCTTGCCCGAAAAAATTCCAGAATGCAGGCGGTAGACCCATGAGCACTCCTTCCTCCGCGCAGCCCCCGGGCGGCGAACGCAACCTTGTCGGCGTCGATGTCGGCACCGGCAGCGCCAGGGCCGGCCTCTTCGATCTCTCCGGCCGCATGCTGGCTTCGGGAAAACGCGATATCTCGCTGTTTCGCGAGCCGGGCGCGATGGTCGAGCAGTCGAGCACGGAAATCTGGGCCGCCGTCTGCGCCTCGGTGCGCGAGGCGGTCGGAAAGGCAGGGGTCTCGCCGGAAAGTGTCGCCGGCATCGGCTTCGATGCGACCTGCTCGCTGGTCGTGCTCGGGGAAGGGGGCAAGCCGCTGCCCGTGGGGCCGTCGGAGAACTCCGAACGCGACATCATCGTCTGGATGGATCACCGGGCGGTCGATCAGGTCGAGCGCATCAATGCCGGGGGTTACGATGTGCTGCGCTATGTCGGCGGTATCATCTCGCCGGAGATGGAGACGCCGAAGCTGCTGTGGCTGAAGGAAAACCGCCCTGAAATCTTCGATGCCGCCTGGCAGTTCTTCGATCTCGCTGATTTCCTGACCTGGCGTGCGACGGGCGATCTGGCCCGTTCCACCTGCACCGTCACCTGCAAATGGACCTATCTGGCGCATGAAAAGCGCTGGGATCCCGGCTATTTCCACGGCATCGGCCTCGGTGTTCTTGCAGACCAGGATTTCGTGCGCATCGGCCAGCGCGTCGTCGAACCCGGTACGCCGCTTGGCGAGGGCCTGACCGAGACGGCGGCGGCCGAACTCGGCCTTGTTGCAGGCATTCCGGTTGGTGCGGGCATGATCGATGCCCATGCGGGTGGTATCGGCACGGTGGGTGTCGACGGTCCACCGGAAAACAATCTCGGTTATGTCTTCGGCACCTCCTCCTGCACCATGACCTCGACGCACGAACCGGTCTTCGTGCCGGGTGTCTGGGGGCCGTATTTCTCCGCCATGGTGCCGGGCATGTGGCTCAACGAGGGCGGCCAGTCCGCGGCGGGCGCCGCCATCGAGCAGCTTCTCTCCTTCCATCCGGCAGCGGCCGAGGCCAAGGCGCTTGCGCAATCGCGCGGCCTTTCCCTGCCGGTCCTGCTGGCGGAGCTGGCTTCGGAGAAGGCTGGTTCGCTTTCCGAGGTCGCAAAGCTCGCGGATGGCCTGCATGTCGTGCCGGAATTCCTCGGCAACCGCGCGCCCTTCGCCGATCCCCATGCCCGCGCCGCCATTGTCGGCCTCGGCATGGAGCGTGAACTCGACAATCTCGTCGCGCTCTACATCGCCGGCCTCTGCGGCATCGGCTACGGCCTGCGACAGATCATCGACGCACAGGCTGCGGCCGGCGCGCCTGTCGATAAGATCGTCATCAGCGGCGGCGCCGGCCAGCTCGATCTCGTGCGCCAGCTTCTCGCGGATGCCACCGGCAAGCCGCTGCTTGCCACGCGCGCGGAAGAGCCGGTGCTCCTCGGCGCGGCCATCCTCGGTAGTGTCGCGGGTGGTGCCTTCCCGGATGTGCGGGATGCCATGGCTGCCCTTTCGGCTATCGATCGCACCTACCAGCCCGGCGGCGCGGAAACCGAGGCGTTGCACGCGAAGCGTTACCATGCCTTCCGGCGGCTGCAGGATCTGGCGCGGGATATCCGCTAAACGCCGAGCAGCAGTGCGACGGGCGCGCCCGAGAGCGCGTCCGCAAGCGGGAGCGTGCCATCGAGCGTGATCCTGCGGCCGTCAAGCACGGACCGCACGCTGCGCCCTTTGAAATCGGCTGGGATGGTCAGGGAAACATCCTGCATCGTCTCATCGCGCAGCCGCAGGCCGTCATGCGCTGTCTTGCCGAAGGTGAGCCTTGGCACGACCGTAATCGCAAAGGCCTCCGGCGTGCCGCGCAGAAAGGCGAGGGCCTGCCGGCCGCCATCGGAAAATTCCAGCACAAGATAGGGGCCGTCGAATGGTTGGGCCGCCTCGTTGCGGGCAGCAAGGACTGTTGCAGTGAGCCACTGTTTGTAGTCGGCGAAATTTTCACGATTCGGATGCGGCCGTTCAGGAATCGTCAGCGACGCAACATCCAGCAGCGGCCGGTTGTCCGGATCGACGAGGGAAAAATCGCTGCGTTCGCTGCCCTGATAGATATCGGGAATACCCGGCGCCGTCAGCTTGATCAGCGTCTGCGACAGCGAATTCAAAAGCCCGGCATCGATGAACGGCGACAGCGTTTTTTCGAAATCCGTGAGGAACGCCTCGTGCCGCAGGATGGCATCGACGAAGCGCAGAACCTTCTGTTCATAGTCGACATCGGGCCGGCTCCAGTTCGTACCGATTTTGGCCTCGCGCAGCGCCTTCTCCATATAGGCGGCCATGCGTTTGCCGAGATCCGCGTGGCCGGATATCGGCCAGATCCCGGCAAGGGCCTGATAGACCAGCCACTCGACATGCGGTTCCGGCACCATCCGGCCATTGTGCGGGTGGCGGAAGCGGCTGTTGAGGCCGCTCCAACGCTCCGTCGCGTCGATCCAGCGTTCCGGGGCTTCTGAAAGCGTATAGAGCCGCGCCCGTGCATCTTCGCCGCGTTTGGTATCGTGGGTCGATGTTGCCGAGAGACTGTGCGGCATGGTCTCCAGCCGCGCCTGCATGGTGGCATGGAAGGCGGCCGGGCCTCCCGTGCTTTCGCCCGGATTGCCGCCGACCTCATTCAACGCGATGAGCGCGTTTTCACGATAGAAGACCGTGTCCTCCAGTGCCTTGGCCATGATCGGCCCGCTCAATTGCTGGAATCGACTGCGGAATTCGGCGCATTCCTCGAACATTCCGGCGATACGGTCGTCGACCAGCAGTTCCCAGATGAAATCGATCGCCTCGCGCGCTTCCGGCAGGGCACCGTCCTGAGCGGTCTGCCGTGCCGCGGCTAGAAGCTGGCGGTCATGCTGCGCGACACCGGCGCTCGTTATATAGGTTCGGTAGACCGGTAGCGCGATGACGATCGCTCTGATGGCCTCGGTCAGAATGCTACGGGAAAGGTCCGCATGGGCGCGGTTCGCCATGGCTTTGGCCAGCGCGGCGAGGCGATGGACCTCGCCCTCGAAGTTTTCGGTCAGCATCTGCCGTTTGCCGGCCTTGGCCTCTTCGGCATAGGTGCCTTGATGCTCCCGATTTCTCAAAGGGCGAAAGGCTTCGGCTAGCCGCCCGCCTTCCTGTTCATCGACAAGGGCATCGGCGAGGGATGTGATGAATTCGTAGCCCGTCGTCCCCGCCACCGACCATTCAGAGGCGAATGGCTCGCTTTTCTCGAGGATCTTTTCCACGACGATATAGACATCTGGTCCGACAGCGGCGCGCAGGCGCTCCAGATAGGCCATGGGATCGGCGAGCCCGTCGATATGATCGATGCGCAGGCCATCGACCATACCATCGCGGACAAGGTCCAGGATCAAGCGGTGACTGTCGTCGAAAACGGCGGGGTCCTCGACGCGCAGGCCTGCAAGGCCGGCAATCTCGAAAAAGCGGCGGTAGCTGAGATGCCGGCTCGCCGTCTTCCAGTCCGTGAGCTGCCAGGGCTGCGCCGCATGAACGGCGGCGAGCCGTTCGGGATCGGCGCAAACGGCGTCCAGATGCCTTTCCAGTGTTTCGCGTTGGCCCGGCACCGCCAATGCGGCGGAGAGCATCGCCACGCCTTGCGGATCGGCCTCTGCGTTCGGAACGGCCGCAGCGATGCCGGCTTCGTCCAGCAGTGCTTGGACGGTCCGGGGATGCAGCGGATAGAGATTGTCGTGATAGGCAAGGGCGAGCCCGCCAGGCCCCGGGTCAAGGGCAAGACGGATCGTGCCGGCCGCCAGTTCTGCGGCGAAATCCTCGCCGAGAAAGGGCAGCGTGAGTTTCCGCGACCAGTCGATATCGAAATGCCGCGCATAGGGGCTTTCCTCGCCCCAGACGATGACGCTTCGCCACCATTGGTTTTCCAGGCTTGCGGCCATGTGGTTGGGCACGATGTCGAGGAGAAGGCCCAGGCCGTGGGCGTGAAGATCCTTTGCCAGAAGGCGCAGGCCGTCCAGCCCGCCGAGCGCCGGATCGACCTCATTTGCATCCGTCACGTCATAGCCATGCGTCGAGCCGCTGACGGCGGTCATCAGGGGGGACGCGTAGAGATGACTAATCCCCAATCGCTTGAGATAGGGAACCAGTTCACGCGCTCGCGTGAAGTCCATGCCGTTGCGAAATTGCAGGCGGTAGGTCGAGAAGGGAAATGTCATGTAGCCCAGACGATGCGAGTAAAGCCCGTTTTGAAACGCCGATCATCCTGTTTTGTTCCATGAGCTTTCCGTCCTCTGGGGACGGCCTGCTGCGGGCCGCGGTTGCCACTGGCGTCCCCAGCGGTCGATATGACAAGGTGCGGCAACAGTCAGAGGAGGCCTCCATGGGCAATCATCTTTTCGACGCGATCCGGGCAGCGGCAAAGCCGGAAGCGGTTTTCATCGAAACAGCCGATGGCAAGCGCTGGACCTATGGCGACATGATCGCGCTTTCCGGCCGGATGGCGGGCGCGCTCCGGACGCTCGGCGTTCGCCCGGGCGATCGCGTCGCCGTGCAGGTGGAAAAGAGCCCCGAGGCGCTGATGCTCTATATCGCCTGCGTCAGGGCGGGTGCGGTCTACCTTCCGCTCAACACGGCTTACACGCTGGCGGAACTCGACTATTTCATTGGCGATGCCGAGCCGGCGCTGGTCGTCGTCGGGCCGAAATCGCGCGAGGGTGTCGAAACGATCGCCAAAGCCCATGGCAGCCGGGTCGAGACGCTCGATGCCACGGGTCATGGCAGCCTCACCGAGCGCGCGGCGGACGAGCCGTCCGATTTCACCGATGTCGGGCGCGGCCCGGATGATCTTGCCGCCATCCTCTACACGTCGGGCACGACAGGCCGGTCCAAGGGCGCGATGCTCACGCATGACAACCTGCTCTCGAACGCCCTGACATTGCGCGAGCATTGGCGTTTCACCAGCGAAGACCGGCTGATCCATGCCCTGCCGATTTTCCACACGCACGGTCTTTTCGTCGCCTCGAACGTCACGCTGCTATCAGGCGCGTCGATGTATCTACTGCCGAAATTCGATGCCGACGAAGCCCTTGATCTGATGGGGACGTCGACCGTTATGATGGGCGTGCCGACCTTTTATGTCCGGCTCGTGCAGCATCCTGGCCTGACCCGTGAAGCGACCGCCAAGATGCGGCTCTTCGTCTCCGGTTCCGCCCCGCTTCTGGCGGAAACCCACCGTGCTTTCTCGGAAAAGACCGGCCACGCCATCCTCGAGCGATACGGCATGACCGAGACCAATATGAATACGTCCAACCCCTATGCCGGCGATCGCATCGCCGGCACGGTGGGCTTTCCGCTGCCGGGCGTTTCGCTGCGGGTCAGCGATCCGGAGAGCGGCGTGCCGGTGCCGGATGGCGAGACGGGCATGATCGAGGTGAAGGGGCCGAACGTCTTCAAAGGCTATTGGCGCATGCCGGAAAAGACGGCGGCGGAGTTCCGCACCGATGGCTTCTTCATCACCGGCGATCTCGGCAAGATCGACGAGCGCGGCTATATGCATATCGTCGGCCGCGGCAAGGATCTCGTCATTTCGGGCGGCTACAACATCTATCCGAAGGAAGTCGAGACGGAGATCGACGGCATGCCCGGCGTCGTCGAAAGCGCCGTCATCGGCGTACCGCATCCGGATTTCGGCGAGGGCGTGACGGCCGTGGTTGTGCGCATGAAGGATGCCGTGATCGACGAGAAGGCGGTGCTGGATGGCCTGAAGGAGCGGCTGGCGCGTTACAAGCAGCCGAAGCGCGTGCTCTTCGTCGACGATCTGCCGCGCAACACGATGGGCAAGGTGCAGAAGAATGTGCTGCGCCAGATCTATGAGGATCTCTACAAGGTTTGAGGGAGCGCGAAGGCGAAATGTCCGCGCAGGATGTCGAGGACTTCCGCGGCCAGTTCCCCGACGATCCCGTTGCGCTCCCACGAATATAGCGACGCGAAGACGGGCGGCTCGGGCGCGAAATCGACGAGCTGTTTCACCCGCCATCCCTCCGCGGCATCGACAGGCAGCATGGCAAGCCCGAGGCCGGCTTCGATGGCCATCAGCACGTTGCGAAGGCTCGCGGAGGTGAAGGCGACATACCAGCGCCGCCGTTCCCGTTCCAGCCGTTCGAACATGGCGTCGCGATAGAGCCCTCCGGGCGGGAAGGTGACGAGCGGTATGGGATCGGGCAGCTCTGCGGGTGCGTCGAGCGCGGTGAACCAGGCGATGGGCTCTTCGAAACTTGCCCAGGCATCGGGGCTCGGCTTGTCCTCCTTCAGAACCACGATGTCGAGCTCGCCGGCGCGGTAACGCCGCGTCAGGTCCGAGCGCAGCCCGGTGGTGACATCGAGACGGGCTTCCTTGCGGCGCTTTGTAAAGGCAGCGAAGATGCGCGCCATTTCCGGTGTCGCGATATCATCGGGCATGCCGATACGCACCGACGTCGTGCCGGAGGTTTCGGCCACCAGCGTCAAAGCCTCGCTCTGGAGCGCGAGGATGCGGCGGGCATGGCCGAGCAGGCGTTCGCCGGTGACGGTGAGGCGCACGGGGCGGGCGGCGCGATCGACGAGATCGCGACCGATCGCCTCTTCGAGCCGGGCGATCTGCTGGCTCATGGTCGACTGGGTCATGTGCAGGCGGTCGGCGGCGGCGGTGAAGCTGCCGGCATCGGCAATGGCCACGAAGGCGCGGAGCAGGCGCGGATCGAGCACGGTATCTCCATTGAAAATCGGAATGATGGGTATCTAAACATGTAATTTGCGCATGATTCAAGCGAATGGTAGCGATGGGGCAGCAGGGCGGCGCGATCCCGCGAGCCGCCGGCGTCAGCAGAAAGTCGAACCATGGCGGATATGCGCCCCTCGCGCGATTGGGCAATGCTCGGGCTGGTCGTCCTTGTCGGACTGAACCTGCGGCCCTTCCTCGCCGCGCCCGCACCCATCCTCAACGAGATCGTCAGGGATACGGGCCTGGGGCTCGGCGGTGTGGCAATGCTGACGCTGTTGCCAATGTTCCTGATGGGCGTTGGCGCTTTCGTGGCGCCGGGACTGCAAGTGCGCATCGGAGCGCGGCGCGGCCTGCTCGTGGCGCTGGTCGTGCTGCTGGCCGGCTCCGGGCTTCGTTTCTATGCCGAGGGCGGGACAGCGCTCATCGCGACGGCCGCCCTCTGCGGTATGGGTGTCGCCTTCATCCAGGCGGCCTTTCCCGGCATCATCAAGGCGCGCTTCCCGACGAACGTGCCCGTCGTCACCGGTCTCTATTCCGCGACGATCATGGCAGGTGGCGCCTTTGGTGCGCGGCTGATGCCGGTTCTCACCCATGCCGGCTATTCCTGGCGCGCGGCACTTGCGTGGCTGGCGGTGCCGGTCGCCATAGCACTCGCCGCCGCCTGGCGCATTCTTTCCGATGTCCAGGCGAGCCGCCCGGATGGCACGCTGACGCGCAAGCTTTTGGCGCGACCGCGCACCTGGGCGCTGATGGCCGCCTTCGGCCTTGTCAATGCCGGCTATTCCTCAATGATCGCCTGGCTGGCGCCGTACTACCAGGCGCAAGGCTGGACGAGCGCCGACAGCAGCAGCCTCGTGGCGGTCATGGCCATCTGCCAGGCGGTCGCGGCGCTTGGCCTGCCGACCTTGGCGCGCGGCAATTTCGACCGCCGTCGCTGGCTGTGGTTGACCATCGTCTTCCAGCTGATCGGCTTCCTTGGGCTCGCCACCCTGCCGGGTGCGGCACCCGCGGTCTGGGCGGGACTTTGCGGTGCGGGCCTCGGCGGCAGCTTCGCGCTCGCCATCGTCACGGCGCTCGACCATCTGCCGCGGCCCGAGCAGGCCGGCGCGCTGGCCGCACTCATGCAGGGCGGCGGCTTCCTCATCGCGGCCCTCGGCCCCTATGCGGTGGCACTGCTGCACGACTGGACGGGCGGTTTCGCCGCCGGCTGGCTGCTACATTTCTGCTGCGTGCTGGTGACGGCGCTGCTCTACCTGCGCTTCGACCCGCGCCACTACAAGATCGCGATGCCCTTTGCCGGCTGAAACAAAAACCCGCGCCGGTGAAGGCGCGGGTTCCAAGGGAGCGGCTGGAGTTTAGCGGCGGCCGGCGAAAGGCTTCAGCGCCGCGTGGCGGTTGACGTCCTTGTAAAGCAGGTAGCGGAAGGGCTCGGGACCACCGGCATAGCAGGCCTGCGGGCAGAAGGCGCGCAGCCACATGAAGTCGCCGGCTTCCACTTCCACCCAATCCTGGTTGAGGCGATAGACCGCCTTGCCCTGCAGAACGTAAAGTCCGTGC
Organism: uncultured Shinella sp.; assembly: GCF_946479415.1. The sequence goes on from NZ_CAMLFY010000087.1 coordinate 14,672, forward strand.
TCCATGACGTGGGTTTCGGCGAAGGGAATGACGGCGCCGGGCATCAGCGTGACGATGGTCACGTGCATGTCGTGGCGCAGGTCGTTCGGATCGACGAAGCGGGTCGTCGCCCAGCCGCCATTCGTGCCGGGCATTTCCGACGGCTTTATATCCTTTTCATTGAGGATCAAGGGTTCGGGATGCGGCAGGCCCTCGACGGCCTCATAGGACTTGCGGACCCAGTGGAATCGGGCATGGGCGCCGGAGCGGTTGCGCAGCGACCATTTAAGGCCCGGCGGCAGGAAGGCGTAGCCGCCCGGTTCCAGCGTGTGCGTGCCGGTCGGGATCGTCAGCTCCACCGTGCCGTCGACGACGAAGAGCACGCCTTCGGCATCTGGGTCCTGCTCGGGATTGTCGCTGCCGCCGCCCGGCGCCACTTCCATGACATATTGCGAGAAGGTCTCGGCAAAGCCGGAGAGCGGACGAGCGATGACCCAGAGCCGCGTATTGTCCCAGAAGGGCAGGAAGCTGGTGACGATGTCCTGCATCACCCCCTTGGGGATCACCGCATAGGCCTCCGTAAAGACGGCGCGGCCCGTCAGGAGGTCGCTCTGCGGCGGATGGCCGCCGAGGGAGGAATAGTAGCTGCGTTGCATCGTTTCAGGCCCTTTGCTGTGAGTGTTCCGGTATTTTGTAACTACGGCCTTGGTTGCCGCGCGATCTTGAAATGGCGCTATTTCGCCCCTGTCTTTTCGAGAAGAGCGGTGATCTCGCCGAAGCCGCGCCCCCGCGCATGCTGAAGCGGCGTCACGCCGTCCTTGTCGGCCAGATTGACGTTGGCGTTTGCCTTGATCAGCAGGCTGACGATATCGACATGGCGCCGTCCGCCGTCACCGAGGATGATGGCTTCCAGAAGCGCCGTCCAACCGAGCCGGTTGACGTGGTTCACATTCACGCCGGCCTTGATCAGGGTATCGACGGTCTCCACATGGCCGCGCTCGGCGGCGGGGATGAGTGCCGTGCCGCCGTAGCGGTTGATGCTGTTGAGGTCCGCGCCATGGGCGAGCGTCAGCTTGAGGATTTCAAGATGGCCCCGGGCGCCGGCATAGAGATAGGGGCTGTCTTCGATGTTGTCCTTGGCGTTGACGTCTGCACCGGCCTCGATCAGCACCCGTGCGGCCTCCACGTTGTTCGCATGCGTGGCGACGAGCAGGGCGGTGGCGCCGCTGCCGTCGCGGGCATCGATTGTGGCACCCTCACCGAGCAGGGTCTCGAGTGTCGTGATGTCGTTGGCGGCGGCCGCCTTGTGCAATTGGAGATCCACGGCGTCACCGGCGGCAAAAAGGGGAGAGCAGAGGGCTGCGAGGAAGAGCCAGGCCGACAGCAGGAAAAATTTCAGCATGCGCCATCCCGTGGGTTTGTGATGCCGAAACTATCAGGCGGCTGCGTCATTTGAAAATTAAATGTGTAAATCAACATCATGCAGAAGATGGAATTTGCCCGCACCGATGTCGGAGCGCTTCGGCTTCCGGTAGCCTCATTTCGCTCAAGTGCTCTATAAGCGGAGAACATCATGCGCACGGAAAGGGGCGATCATGAAGACGGAACAGGGACTGCTGCGCATCTCGATTGCGGTCACTATCGTGCTGGCCGGCGTCGGCATCCTGTTCGGCATCCTCTCGGGTTCCTTCGCCATCGTCTTCGACGGCGTCTATGCCTTGACGGACGCGGTTATGACGATCGTTGCCCTGCTCGTCTCGAACCTCATTGCGGCGTCTGCGACGGGCGGCGGAAAAGGGCGTTTCGTCAAGCATTTCACCATGGGGTTCTGGCATCTGGAGCCGATGGTGCTCGGTCTCAACGGCATCTGCTGACGGGTGCGGCGATCTACGCGCTGATCAATGCCATTGGCTCCATCATGGACGGCGGGCGGCCGCTCGATTTCAACCAGGCGATCATCTATGCCGTGGTCACGATCATCGTCACCGTCGTCATGGCGATAACAGCTACGCGGGCGAACCGCACCATCCGGTCGGATTTCGTGGCGCTTGACGCCAAGGCCTGGATCATGTCCGCGGGACTGACGAGCGCATTGCTCGTCGCTTTCGTCATCGGTTATTTCATTGAGGGGACGGAGCACGAATGGCTGTCGCCCTATATCGACCCGGTGGCGCTGGCGCTCGTGTGCCTCGTCATCATTCCCATTCCCGCCGGCACGATCCGCCAGGCGCTCGCCGACATCCTCCTCGTGACGCCGGTGGATCTTAAAGCCCATGTGGACGCGGTCGCAAAGACCATCGTCGAAAAACACGGATTTCTGTCCTACCGCGCTTACGTCGCCCGTGTCGGCCGTGGCCGGCAGATCGAACTCTATTTCATCGTTCCAGAGAATTTTCCGGCACGGAAACTGCAGGACTGGGACGAGATCCGCGATGAAATCGGCATCGCGGTAGGCGACGAAGGACCGGATCGCTGGCTCACGATCGCCTTCACCACCGATCCGGAATGGGCTGACTGAGGCCTATGAAGGGATTTGCCGAGTCTGTTCTTGCCGTTGCCGACCGCAGCACTGCTGCGACCGGCAATCTTGCGGGGTCTTCTCAGAGGCCGGCGGCAGCGATGGCAGCGTCGAGGCGTTCGCGCGCCTTCTTCGGCAGCTTGCCGGCCTTGACGGCATCGAGATTGGCCGGCGCATCGCCGACGATCACCACGCCCACCATGCCCATGCCGACATGCGGCGTGCACTTCACGCCATAGGCGCCGGGCTTGTCGAAGGTGACCTTGTAGGTCTCGTTCATCTTGCTCTTGAAGGCTTCCGCACCCTCGGGAATGAAGTCCTTGATCGTCTCGACATTGTGGCCCTTGTCGGTGGGGATGAAGGTGACGGTGTCACCGGGGGCGACCTTCACGAAGGCGGGCTCGAACACCATGGCGCCCTCGGCACCCTTGTTGAGCATGTGCACTTCAAAATCTGCCGCACCGGCGGGAAGGGCGAGCGCGAAAAGGACTGCTGCTGCGCCGACGATGCTCTTTGCCATGATACGCACTGGAATTCTCCTTGCTGACGAACGTCAATCGTTCATGCGCAAGAGATAGGCCCGCGAGGGGCCTGCTTCTTTGACTTTGGTCAAACAAGCTGGCGATGCGGCGTGGCGTCCTGTCGCAGGCGTCAGCGGATGCGGATGCCTGCGCTGTCGAAGAGGAAGGATGTGCCGGCGGAGAGGCCGACGGTCAGTCGGTCGCGGCTGTCGGTGCCGCGAAAACCCTCGTGCTCGACGATGATGCGCTCGTCGGGCGAGACATTGGCGTAGACATAGCTCGTATTGCCGAGATGTTCGGTCACGTCGACATCGAGAACGAGATCCGCATCGCCCTGGCCGGCCGACCGGAAATGTTCCGGGCGAACGCCGAGGCTCACCTCGTCGCCGGGCTTTGCCGCACTCGACCGGGCGGGGAGGCTGAGTTTCACGTCGGGCTGGCTGGCCAAGGCGACCGTGATGTATCCCGCCTCACTGGAGATCACGCGGGCTTTCAGAAAATTCATGCGCGGCGAGCCGATGAAGCCGGCGACGAATATGTTGTTGGGGTCGTCGTAGAGATCGAGCGGTGCGCCGACCTGCTCGACGATGCCGGCGCGCAGCACGACGATCTTGTCGGCGAGCGTCATCGCCTCCACCTGGTCGTGCGTCACGTAGATGATGGTCGATTTCAGTGCCTTGTGCAGCTTGGCGATCTCGACGCGCATGTGCACGCGCAGTTCCGCGTCGAGGTTCGACAATGGCTCGTCGAAGAGGAAGACATCAGGATTGCGCACGATGGCGCGGCCGATGGCGACGCGCTGGCGCTGGCCGCCGGAGAGGGCTTTAGGCTTGCGCTCCATCAGCGGGCCGAGTTCGAGGAT
>NZ_CAMLFY010000088.1 GCF_946479415.1 uncultured Shinella sp.
CTCGCTGCGCGCCATCGTCGATCTCGAAGCGCTCGGCGAACGCCAGATCACCATCGACTGCGACGTCATCCAGGCCGATGGCGGCACGCGCACGGCCTCGATCACCGGCGCCTTCATCGCCCTGCACGACTGCCTGAAGTGGATGGAAGCGCGCAACATGATCAAGACGGAAAAGGTCCTGAAGGATCACATCGCCGCGATCTCCTGCGGCATCTTCGCCAACCAGTCGGTGATCGACCTCGACTATCTCGAGGATTCCGCCGCCGAGACCGACGCCAATTTCGTCATGACCGGCTCGGGCGGCATCGTCGAGATCCAGGGCACAGCCGAAGGCAAGCCGTTCACGGAAGAGGAATTCTCCAGCCTGATGACGCTTGCGCGCAACGGCATTGCCGAACTTGTCGCCCTGCAGAAGCAGGCGATCGCCGGATAAGGCACGACCATGACCGCCGCGATCGAAGGCATTCTCGAAACAGCGCTCTATGCTGACGACCTCGACGCGGCGGAAGCCTTCTATGGCGGCATTCTGGGGCTGGAAAAGATCACCCGGCAGGCGGACCGCCATGTCTTCTTCCGTTGCGGTCCCGGCGTTCTCCTGATCTTCAATCCGCAGGAGACCATCCACCCGCCACCGCCGCAGGCCTTCCCCGTGCCGGTGCACGGGGCGACGGGTGCGGGCCATGCCTGTTTCCGGGTTCCGGGGCCAGAGCTTGATTTCTGGGCAAAAAGGCTCATAGAAGCCGGCATCACCATCGAAGCGGACTTTCGCTGGCCGAACGGCGCCCGCTCCATCTATTTCCGCGACCCCGCCGGCAACAGCCTCGAATGTGCCGAGCCCGGTCTGTGGAACATCGCTTAGGATCCTTATGCGCAAGCTCGACACCAAGACGATCGTCGTCGCCAGCCACAATGCCGGAAAGATCCGCGAGATCGAGGACCTGATCGGCCCCTTCGGCTTTTCCGCCAAATCCGCCGCCGAACTGAAATTCGACGAGCCGGATGAAACCGGCACGACCTTCGAGGAAAACGCCGCGATCAAGGCGCTCGCCTCCGCCAAGGCCTCGGGCCTGCCGGCGCTGTCGGACGATTCCGGCCTCGTGATCGATGCGCTCGACGGCGCGCCGGGCGTCTACACCGCCAACTGGGCGGAAAAGGCAGACGGCACGCGCGATTTCGCGATGGCCATGGAAAAGGTCGAAAAGGCGCTCGCCGAGAAGGGCGCTAGCGAGGCGAAGGATCGCACCGCGCGCTTCGTTTCCGTGCTCTGCCTTGCCTGGCCGGATGGCCACACCGAACTCTTCCGCGGCGAAGTGGAAGGCACCGTCGTCTGGCCGCCGCGCGGCGAAAAGGGCTTTGGCTATGACCCCGTGTTCCAGCCCGAGGGCTACGCGACGACCTTCGGGGAGATGAGCGCGGAGGAAAAACACGGCTGGAAGCCCGGTGATGCCACGGCCCTGTCGCACCGGGCGCGTGCCTTCAAGATCTTCGTCGAAACCTGCCTGAAGGCGTAAAAGATACATGACGGCAGTGCCCTTCGACATGCGGCCGAGCTTCACACCGGATCTCTCCGATCCCGGCTTCGGCATCTATGTGCACTGGCCGTTCTGTGCCGCCAAATGCCCCTATTGCGACTTCAACAGCCATGTGCGCCACCAGCCGGTCGACCAGCCGCGCTTCGTGCAGGCCTTTTTGAAGGAGATGGCGACGATGCGCCGGATGACCGGCTCGCGCACCGTCACCAGCATCTTCATGGGCGGCGGCACGCCCTCGCTGATGGCGCCGGAGACGGTGGACGCGATCCTCAACGGCATCGCCCGCCACTGGCATGTGCCTGACGGTATCGAGATCACCATGGAGGCCAACCCCTCCAGTGTCGAGGCCGAGCGTTTTCGCGGCTATCGCGCCGCCGGCGTCAATCGTGTTTCTTTAGGTGTGCAGGCGCTGAACGATCGCGACCTGAAATTCCTGGGACGCCTGCACGATGTCGCCGATGCCTTGAAGGCCATCCGGCTGGCGCGCGACATTTTTCCGCGCATGTCCTTCGACCTCATCTATGCCCGCCCGAACCAGACCGTAGAGGACTGGGACCGCGAGCTGAAGGAGGCCGTCTCCTATGCCGTCGATCACCTCTCGCTCTACCAGCTCACCATCGAGGAGGGCACGCCCTTCTATGGCCTTCACAAGGCCGGCAAGCTGATCGTGCCCGATGGCGAACAATCCGCCGTGCTCTACGAGGCGACGCAGGAGATCACCGAGCGCGAGGGCATGCCGGCCTACGAGGTCTCCAACCATGCCCGCCCCGGCTCCGAGAGCCGCCATAACCTGACCTACTGGCGCTATGGCGATTATGTCGGCATCGGCCCCGGTGCCCATGGCCGGCTGACGACCGGCGGCGCGAAGATCGCCACCGCCACGGAGCGCAAGCCGGAGGGCTGGCTGAGCCTCGTCGAGGCCGAAGGCCATGGCATGGTCGATCAGGAGCTGCTGGAGCGTGAGGCGCAGGCCGACGAGCTGCTTTTGATGGGCCTTCGCCTCAAGGAAGGCATCGATCTCGTGCGCTGGCAGGCTTTGTCCGGCCGCGAGCCGGATCCGGACCGCGAACAGTTTCTCATCGAGCACGGTTTCATCGAGCGCCTCGGCAATTCCCGCCTGCGCTGTACGCCGGCGGGAATGCTGATCCTCGATGCGGTGGTCGCCGATCTCGCCTGTTAGGCGTCTGCCGACCGGCGCTTGTCCGCAAACACTCTCAAAAGGCGCCCGTCGATGGCTGCAAGGCCGACGGCGATCAGCGCCATGCCGGCAAAATGCTTCGGTGCCAGCACCTCGCCCAGAACCATTGCGCCGAGCAGGATGGCGCTGACCGGGATGAGGAAGGTTACCAGCATCAGGTTCGTCGCCCCCGCCGTCGCAAGGATGCGGAAGAAGATGACATAGGCGAGTGCTGTGGCAAGCACGGCAAGCCCGAACAGCGCGAACCAGGCTTCGTGCGAGGGCATGGCCAGCGTCCAGGGACGATCGACGACCAGCGCCACCGGCAGCATGATCAGCGCCGAGGCCGTGACCTGTCCGGCAGCCGGCAAGAGCGGCGGCAGGCCCATGCGGCGGAAACGGCGACCCCAGATGCCGGCAAAGGCATAGGACACGGCAGCGCCCAGCACGGCCAGCTGCGCCAGCACATTCGTGCCGAGATCCGACAGGACCGAAGGGCCGATCATCAGCGCCACGCCGGCAAAACCGACGAGCACGCCGACCAGCCGGCCGCCCGTCATCTTCTCGTCCTCCGTCAGCACATGGGCGACGATGACGGCGAAGAGCGGCGTCGTGGCGTTCAGGATCGAGGCCAGGCCGCTGGCAATATGCGTCTGCCCCCAGACGATCAGCGAGAAGGGGATGACATTGTTGAGCACGCCCATGCCGAGAAAGGCGAGCCAGACCTCGCGGCTGCGCGGCACCGCATGACCGGAAAGCCGCACGATGGTCCAGAGCGCGATCGCCGCCAGCGCCACGCGGCCGGCAACGATGGTGAGCGGCGGCAGCTCGCGCACGAGAATGCCGTTGAACAGGAACGAGCCACCCCACAGCGCCGAAAGCGCGATGAGTAGACCCCATTCGATCGTCGTCATGGGACGGTTTGCCATAATGGTTTCCTCGAAGATTTTTTCTAAACCGGATGAAAGGACCCGATGTGAAACACCGGAATTTGCGCTATCATTCCGGGAATTCCCGCCTGAGACAAACGATCATATTTCCCGATATCAGCGAGAAAAACTAAACCATGAACGGCCGTCTTCCCTCCCTGTCCGGCCTGCGCGCGTTCGAGGCAACGGCGCGGCATCTTTCCGTGACGCTTGCCGCCGACGAGCTTTCGGTCACGCCCGGCGCCGTCAGCCTGCAGATCCGCGATCTTGAGGAGGCGCTGGGCGTGCGGCTTTTCGAGCGCAAGCCGCGCCGGCTGATCCTGACGGATGATGGCGAGGGATATTTCAAGGCCATGCGCTCGGCCTTCCGGCTGATGCGTGAGGCGACGGAAGAATTGCTGATCCGGGCACGTTCGCCGGCGACCTTGCTGATCAGCTGCACGCCGACCTTCGCCGCGCAATGGCTGGTGCCGCGCCTGCCGAAATTCGAGGAACGTCTGCCCGGCGCCGATATTCGCATCAGCGCCTCCAACCGCCTCGTCGATTTCGTCCGCGACGGCGTCGATATCGCGATCCGCCACGGTTTCGGCCGCTATGAGGGGCTGGTCAGCGAACGGCTGCTGGATGACGATCTCGTGCCCGTCATCGCCCCTTTCCTGCACGAGCGGACACCGCTCAATGAGCCTGGTGACCTGCGCAACCATGTGCTGATCCACGACGTGCACCGGCAGGACTGGCGGCTCTGGCTGGAATCCAATGGCATCACCGAGATCGACGCCCAGCGCGGCCCGGTCTTTACCGACAGCAATGGTGCGATCGAGGCGGCGAAGGCCGGCGATGGCGTGGTGCTGGTGCGCCTCTCGCTGGTGGCGCGGGAAATCCAGGAACGACGGCTGATCGCACCCTTTTCGAAGGGTGTCGCGACGGGCCTTGCCTATTACATCGTCTACCCGCCCGGCGCACTGGACCGCCCGGCCGTCGCGACCCTGCGGCAATGGCTGACGGAAGAGGCCCGCGCGGTGCGCGGAAGCTGAAAGGGGCCTCAACGACCCCTTTCCGAATTCTCGGTTTCGAGCGCGACTATTCGTTGATCAGGCGCTTCAAGAGCTCGATCTCGTGGCTGAGCTTGGTATCGCCCGAGATCAGCTCCTCGATCTTGCGCACGGCATGCAGAACCGTGGTGTGATCGCGTCCGCCGAAGCGGCGGCCGATTTCCGGGAAGGAGCGCGGCGTCAGCGTCTTCGACAGATACATGGCGATCTGGCGCGGCTTGACGATGACGCGGGTGCGGCGGTTCGAGACCAGTTCCTGGCGCGAGACGTTGTAATGCTTGGCAACGACGCGCTGGATATCCTCGATGCGCACGCGGCGCGGCTCGCCGGCGGCGACGAGATGGCCGAGCAGCTCGTCGACGCGCTCGACCGTCAGGTTCGGCTCGAAGGAGCGGCGGAAGAGCAGCTGGTTGAAGGCACCCTCCAGCTCGCGGCCGCTGGCCGTGATGTTGCGGGCGACGTGGCTTAGAATTTCCGGCGAGATATCGAGCGAGCCGTCCTCCTGCTGGGCGGCCGCGAGGCGGCGCTTGAGGATTTCCAGGCGCATCTCGTAGTCGGGCGCTTCCATTTCGATGGCAACGCCGCCCTGAAGGCGCGAACGCACCCGCGGATCGAGCGATTCCAGTTCCCATGGCGCGCGGTCGGCGGCGACGACGACCTGCTTGGCGGAATCGAGCAGCATGTTGAGCAGGTGGCAGAATTCGTTCTGGATCGAATTGCCCTGCAGGAACTGCATGTCGTCGATGATCAGAAGATCGATGTTGCGCAGCGTCTCCTTCAGCGAGAGCGCGTCATTGTCGCGGATCGCGGTTGCGAAGCGCCACATGAAATATTCAGCGGTCAGATAGACGACGCGCGGATTGCGGGCGCTGGAGAGCGCGCCGAGCGCGATAGCCTGCAGAAGATGCGTCTTGCCGAGGCCGACGCTGGAATGGACGAAGAGCGGGTTGAAGCGCACGGCACCGGCACCGGCTTCCGCAATGGTGCGAGCGGCGGCCAGGGCGACGCGGTTCGACGTGCCTTCGACGAAAGCATCGAACGTATAGCGCTGGTCGAGCGGCGAACCGAACAGCGGGCCGGTGTGCTGGGCGCGCGGCTGGGCGGCGGGTGCGATGGAGGCAATGGCGTTGGCGACGGGCTGCGGACCACCGGCGGCACGGCGCGGCTGAGCCTGCGGTGCGGGTTCGGCAACGGCGACGGCCTCATCGAGGCTGCCGGGGCGCACGCCCCGGGTCGCGGTGCGCACCAGGATTTCCACCTTGAGGATTTCGGAATCCTCCTGCTGGAACAGGCTGGTGATGAGATCGAGATAACGGTTGTTGATCCAGGACTTCAGGAAGGTCGTGGGCACCGAAAGGCGCACGACGCTCTTGGAGACGGAATGGATCTTCAGGCGGCCGAACCAGCTCGCGAAGACGTCCGGGCCGACCTGCGCTTTAAGGCGCGCACTGACCCGCTCGAAAATCGCGTCCTGCTTCATATCGGATGGAACCCCCGCCGCGTGCACTTCTTCTTTCGGAAGCGCCTTGAGTGCATTTTCCCCGTTCGCGAATGCACCAGTCGTCCTGGCCGTATTCATCTGCATCTTGCCGCCTTCTTTCATGCTTCTTCGCCACGCCGGCATTCCTGCCGACGCCTTCCATGTTTGCCATCCCCTGCCGTGTCGAGCCAATCGACCGGACGGGTTCTGGTGCCCCAGACTGTGCCGACCCCCTACCTCCGGCACCGTCCCTTGTTCCCAAACACAAGTCGGTCCTCGAAAGATCCGGCATCATGCCGGATCCCCATCGGTCCGTTTGTGAGCCATGCCTTCCGCTCCCTCGTTGAGCGTCCGGCCGGCATGCCCGCGTTCATCCCGCCGTCCTCGCGGCTTTCATCCGGCGCAACCAAGGTCGCAAAAAGCCTCTTCCAGAGTGCCAGGGCACCTGGGGCAAGCTTTGCCGGTTGGATGATTTTACGAAGCGTGGGCCGCTCCGTTCCAGAGGACAAAACAACCACCGCTGCCTTGTGAGACAGTCTTGCCGGCGATCATTTTTAGGCTTTGTCCGCGCCCCCTGTGGAAAGCATTTAGGCAGGATCATGCCCCAAGATCAATCACGAATTTTACGCAAAATTAAGGGGCAGGCGTTGACTCGGATAGGCGTTTTTGACTCGGAAAGACCCCTTCCGAAGAGAATCCATTATGAATCAATGGCTTTGTTTTCGGGTGAGTTTCACAACGCTGCAAAAACGAAAAAAATAAAAATTCGCTTGACTCAAATTGCTGTCAAACGCCCGCTACGAAAGGCACCACGGAACGGGATAACCTCTCGCAAGTAACTGAATTTAAATAGTTTTCTTCGTCACTCTTTTGACATGATCGAGCCTTGCACGTTAACCATAGCAAGCCCGAAAAACAAAACAAAAAGCCCGGCGCAGGCGCCGGGCTTTTGCTAATATTGCATAGCTCTGGTTGTGAGCTGATCAGGCCGTCATCGTCTTGACGCGGTTCGCGAGACGCGAAACCTTGCGGGACGCTGTGTTGGAATGAAGCACGCCCTTGGTGGCAGCGCGCATCAGTTCCGGCTGGGCAGCCTTGAGAGCGGCAGCGGCCGAAACCTGATCGCCGGAAGCGATGGCTTCTTCGACCTTGCGGATGAAGTTGCGGACGCGCGAACGGCGCGACTTGTTGACTGCGGTGCGCGCGGCGATCTTGCGGGTCGCCTTCTTTGCCGAGGTTGTATTGGCCATGTATGCCTCTCTTCAGAAATCTGACACGAACTCCACCCTCGCTGTGCCGGGTCACTGCGACCTGTCATCCAAGCAATTCGGGAGCAATATCGGAAAACCTCAGAATTCGGCTTTCCAAACTGTGGGCGGCGTATAGCTGGAAACCGCGGGGTCGTCAACGCGGATTCTGCAAGAAACGCCGCCCGGGTGAATCACCGGTTGCCGAAAGTCGGCTTGCGCTTCTCGATGAAGGCCGTCATGCCCTCTTTCTGGTCTTCCGTGGCGAAGAGCGCATGGAAGAGCCGGCGCTCGGCACGCATGCCTTCCGACAGCACGGTCTCATAGGCGCGGCTTACCGCCTCCTTGGCCATCATGGTCGAAGGCAGCGAAAAGCCCGCGATCTTTTCCGCCGCCGCCAAAGCCTCGTCCATGAGCTTTTCCGGCGCGACGACGCGGGCCACCAGACCGCATCGCTCGGCCTCCGCCGCATCCATCATGCGCCCCGTCAGGATCAGGTCCATCGCCTTCGACTTGCCGAGCGCGCGCGTCAGGCGCTGCGTGCCGCCCATGCCGGGAATGATGCCGAGCGTGATTTCCGGCTGGCCGAACTTCGCCGTCTCCGAGGCAATGATGAAATCGCACATCATGGCGACCTCGCAGCCGCCGCCCAGCGCAAAGCCGCTGACGGCGGCAATCATCGGCTTACGGCAGGCGGCAACCTCATCCCAGCCGGCAGCAAGGTCTTCGACCACGGCCTCGGCAAAGCCGTAGGGCTGCATTTCCTTGATATCGGCGCCGGCGGCAAAGGCCTTTTCCGAGCCGGTAAGGACGATGGCGCCGATACCGGCATCCGCCTCGAAGCCGGCGAGAACGCTCTTCAGCTCCTCCAGCAGCTTGCGGTTCAGCGCATTCAGCGCCTGCGGCCGGTTGAGCGTGATGAGGCCGACACGTCCGCGCGTCTCCACCAGCAGGGTTTCATAGGCCATGTGTCTCTCCTCTTGAATTACTTCTGGCAGTCGGCGCAGTAGAACGTCGATCGCCCGCTCTGCACGATGCGGCCGATCGTGCTCGTGCAGCCCGGTGTCCGGCAAGGCTCCCCGGCGCGATCGTATGCGGAAAACGAGTGCTGGAAATAGCCGAGCGAGCCATCGGCACGGATATGGTCGCGCAGCGTCGAGCCTCCGGCCTCGATGGCGTCGGCAATCACCTGTCGGATCGCCTCGGTCAACGCGAGAAGCTCCTTCTTCGGCTTGCCGGCCGCCGTCACAAGCGTGCCGGCATGGCGTTCCGGCGACAGATGCGCGCGCCACAGCGCCTCGCAGACATAGATATTGCCGAGACCGGCAATGTTCTTCTGGTCGAGCAGCGCCGCCTTCAGCGGCGTCTGCCGGCCGCGAAATTTTGCGGCGATGTAATCGGCATCGAGCGTGTTGCCCGTCGGCTCGGCGCCGAGATCGCGGAAGAAGGCGTGAGCGGCAATGTCCTCGCGCTTGGCGAGATCCATGAAGCCGAAGCGGCGCGGGTCGTTATAGACGACGCGGCGCTCGCCCTCCGGTGTCTCCAGATGGAAGACGACGTGGTCGTGGCGCGTGTCCTTGCTGCGCGGCATGTGGAAATCGCCGGGCGCCTCGACGGCGTCTGCCCCCTCCACCCGGAAAGAGCCGGACATGCCGAGATGGGCGATGACGACATCGCCGCCCTCGAGATCGATCAGCAGATATTTGGCACGCCGGCCAAGCGAGGTGACGCGCCGCCCCTCGAGCTTTTCGGCGAAGGCGGGCGGAAAGGGAAAACGCAAATCGGGACGGCGCAGCTCCGCACGGCGGATCCGCGCTCCCTCCATGACGGGGGCGAGGCCGCGCTTGACCGTTTCCACTTCCGGCAGTTCCGGCATGTTCGTCTCCTTGAACGGGATTTAACCTTGGGCGCATTTGCCGCGCTCCGGCATTTCCCTCTCGGCAATCTATGTCCTATATACCCGGCGAAGCGTTCAGATAGCGCGGCCAAAGCCAAATCGCTATGGTCTTCGCACCAATATGGCTGCGACAGACCGGCCCATGGAGACGATGATGACGGAACAGCGCACATCCGCAGATGGCGGCATGGCAACCTCCTACGGCTTTCGCGAGGTTCGCGAGGGCGAAAAGCAGGCGCTGGTCAACGACGTCTTCCACAAGGTCGCCAAGCGCTACGACATCATGAACGACGTCATGTCCGCCGGCCTGCACCGGGCCTGGAAGGACGCGATGATCGCAAGCCTCAACCCGCGCAAGGATGCCGCCTACAGGACGCTCGACGTTGCCGGCGGCACCGGCGATATCGCCTTCCGCATCATCGAGGCCTCCGATCGCCTGGCGCACTCCACCGTGCTCGACATCAACGGCTCGATGCTCGGTGTCGGCGCCGACCGTGCGGCGAAGAAGGGGCTGTCGGCCAATCTCGATTTCGTCGAGGCCAATGCCGAAGACCTGCCCTTCGAGGCCAACAGCTTCGACGCCTATACGATCGCCTTCGGCATCCGTAACGTGCCGCGCATCGATGTCGCGCTGTCGGAAGCTTACCGGGTGCTGAAGCGCGGCGGGCGCCTGCTGGTGCTGGAATTCTCCGAAGTCGAAATGCCGCTGCTCGACAAGGTCTATGACGCCTGGTCGTTCAACGCGATCCCGCAATTCGGCAAGATGATCACCGGCGATGCCGAGCCTTACCAGTATCTCGTGGAATCGATCCGCAAGTTCCCCAACCAGGAAGATTTCGCCGCGATGATCCGCACCGCCGGTTTTTCGCGCGTGAACTACACCAATTACACCGGCGGTATCGCCGCGCTGCATTCGGGCTGGAAGCTCTGAGCATGGCCCGCCCCTCCTCCAGACAGCATCGTTCCGCATGAGTATGATCGGCGCCTATCTTCGCCTTGCCCGCGTGGGCTGGGTTCTCGTGCGCGAGGGCGTCGTCTCGGCGCTGCCCACCGAGGGCATGCCGCCGCTTGCCCGCACCGCACACGCCTTTGCCGGCCTGCTGGAGCGCCGTAAGGCCTCGCGCGAAGACCGCGGCGACCGGCTTGCCCGCGCCATCGAGCGCCTCGGCCCCTCCTATGTGAAGATGGGCCAGTTCCTGGCGACACGCCCCGACGTGGTCGGCGCCGAGATCGCGGTGGAGCTTTCCGCCCTGCAGGACCGCATGGCCACCTTCCCGCGGGACGCGGCCGTCGCCACGGTCGAGGGTTCGCTCGGCCGCACGCTCGACGATCTCTATGTGGATTTCGGCGACCCCGTCGCCGCCGCGTCGATCGCGCAGGTCCATCCCGCGACGGTGCGCGATGCCAATGGCGAGCGCAAGGTCGCGGTGAAGGTCATCCGCCCCGGCGTGCGCCAGCGTTTCGCCCACGATCTCGAAGCGATGTATGCGGCAGCGCATCTTCAGGAAACCATCCTGCCCAACACGCGCCGCCTCAAGCCGGTCGAAGTGACGCGCACACTGGAGCAGACGACGAAGGTCGAGATGGACCTTCGTCTGGAGGCCGCAGCCCTTTCGGAACTCGGCGAGAACACCGATGACGATCCCGGCTTCCGGGTGCCCAAGGTCGACTGGGAGCGCACCGGACGCGACGTCGTCACCATGGAATGGATCGACGGCATCAAGATGTCGGATGTCGAGGGCCTGCGCGCCGCCGGCCACGACCTCAACAGGCTCGCCGACACGCTGATCCAGTCCTTCCTGCGCCACACGCTGCGCGACGGCTTCTTCCATGCCGACATGCACCAGGGCAATCTGTTCGTCGATCCGCAAGGGGTCATCGTCGCAGTCGACATGGGCATCGTCGGCCGGCTCGGCAAGAAGGAGCGCCGCTTCCTCGCCGAAATCCTCTACGGCTTCATCACCCGCGATTACCAGCGCGTCGCCGACGTGCACTTCGAGGCCGGCTACGTGCCCTCGCACCACGATACGGCAAGCTTCGCCCAGGCGATCCGCGCCATCGGCGAGCCGATCCATGGTCAGCCGGCCGAGACGATCTCGATGGCGAAGCTGCTCACCCTGCTCTTCGAGGTGACGGAACTCTTCGACATGGAGACCCGCACCGAGCTCGTCATGCTGCAGAAGACCATGGTCGTGGTGGAAGGCGTGTCGCGCACGCTGAACCCGCGCTTTAACATGTGGAAGGCCTCCGAAGGCGTCGTCGGCGACTGGATCCGCGACAATCTCGGCCCGAAACGCCTGCTGACCGACCTGCGCGACGGCGCCCATGCCGCCCTCCGCCTCGCCGAAGCCGCCCCGGAGATCGCTGCCAAGGCCGAAAAACTCTCGCAGGACCTGACCTCGATGGCCGAAAAAGGCCTGCGGTTCGATGCGGAAACCGCCGAAGCCATCGGCCGTTCGGAAGCCCGTCATGGCCGCTCGGGGCGCATCGCGCTCTGGGTTATTGCGGCAACGCTGGTCTATATCGCCTGGAAACTCGGCTGAACTTGACCGGCGCCAGTCCGGCGCTAGTCTTTCCGCCATGACCGAAAAACCGCTGAGCGTGACCGAACCGCGACCCTTTCTCGAACGGGCGCGGCGGCAGTTGCGCGGGCTGTATTTCGGGCGGGACCGGGAGGCGGTGCGGTTTCAGCTGGCGATGCTGTTCATAGACGTCGCCGTGCTCGTCTTCTTCATCGCCGGGCCGTACCTGCGCACCGGCCCGGCCTATGTCATCGTCGACTATGCGATTGCGGCGGTCATCGCCTTCGAGCTTGCCGCACGAGCGCTGATTGCGCCGAACCTGCGCTACTGGCTGCTACGGCCGATGACCTGGGTGGACATCGTCATTCTCGGCACGCTGCTCTTTCCAAACCAGCTGCACAACTTCGCCTTCCTGCGCGTCCTGCGCATCTGGGCGATCAGCCAGAGCAAACTCGTGACGGTGCTCTTGCGGCGTGTCGGCTATGGCTATCTGGAAGACGTCATCCAGGCCTGCGTCAACTTTCTCGTCTTCCTCTTCCTCGTCACCGGCTTCGTCTACAGCAACTTCTTCTACGGCGCCGATGGCTTCGAGGGTTTCGTCGATGCGCTCTATTTCTCCGTCGCGACGGTCACGACGACGGGCTTCGGCGATATCACGCTGCCCGGCACGCTTGGAAAACTCACCTCGATCGTCACGATGATCGTCGGCATCTCGCTTTTCGTGCGCCTCGCGCAGGCGATCGTCCGGCCTTACAAGGTAAACTTCCCCTGCCCGCAATGCGGCCTCTCGCGCCATGAAGCCGATGCCGTGCACTGCAAGGCCTGCGGCCATGTGCTCAACATTCCCGACGAAGGCACCTGAGCGCGGAAACACCCCGTCTTGGCCCGCTGCGACGACTTGCGGCAACGCGTGAAGGTGTTACTTTAGCAAGGCCGGAACAACCGGCGCATTGCAGTGCAGACCGTATTCTCCAGGGGCCAAAGGGGAGCCGTCCCATGCGCAAGATCATGCTTTTATCCGCCATTGCCGCCTTGTCCTTCAGCAGCTTCGCCGCACCCGCCTTTGCCGGCAGGATGCCGGACGGGTCGGGTCTCCAGACCACCGGCACCGTCGAATTCGTGACCCATTACTATGGCCACAAGCCGAAGTGTTTCTGGAAGAAAATCAAGAAATACGACTATTACGGCAACCTCATCATCAAGAAGGTGAAGGTCTGCCACTAAGGCATCCGCGCCGGCCAAGGCTTGGAAATGCTGCGGCAACGGGGTAGGACGGGATGACCGTCCTCTCCGGGGTCGGTCTTGCGCCTCTCGAGCCCGGGACTTGCCATGCCGCTTTCAGGAAAACGCATTCTCCTCGTCATATCGGGCGGCATCGCCGCCTATAAGAGCCTCGACCTCATCCGCCGCCTGCGCGAGCGCGGCGCGGAAGTACGGCCGGTCATGACGGCGGGCGCGCAGCAATTCGTGACGCCGCTGGCCGTTGGCGCGCTGTCGTCGGGCCATGTCTATACGGAGCTCTTTTCCCGCGAGGACGAGCAGGATGTCGGCCATATCCGGCTGGCGCGCGATTGCGACCTGATCGTCGTCGCGCCCGCCACGGCCGACCTGATGGCCAAGATGGCGAACGGCCTTGCCGACGATCTCGCTTCCACCGTGCTGCTCGCCACCGACCGCCCGGTTCTGGTGGCGCCGGCCATGAACCCGAAAATGTGGGCGCATGCCGCGACGCGCCGCAATGTCGAGACGCTGCGCAAGGATGGCATCGCCTTCATCGGCCCCAATGCCGGCGAGATGGCGGAAAGCGGCGAAGCCGGCTTCGGGCGCATGGCCGAGCCGCTGGAGATCGTCGCGGCCGTCGAGGGCCTGCTCGATGGCGGCGCAAAGCCGCTCGCCGGCCGCACGGCCGTGGTGACGTCAGGCCCGACGCATGAGCCGATCGACCCCGTACGCTACATCGCCAACCGCTCCTCCGGCCGGCAGGGTCATGCCATTGCCGCCGCCCTCGCCCGGCTCGGTGCGGATGTGACGCTCGTGTCCGGCCCTGTCACGATCCCCGACCCCAAGGGCGTGAAGGTCATCCATGTCGAGCAGGCGGCCGAGATGCTCGACGCCGTACTGGCCCGGCTGCCCGCCGATATCGCCGTGATGGTCGCCGCCGTCGCCGATTGGCGCGTGGCCACGCCGAACGTTGAAAAGATCAAGAAACAGCCGGGCGAAGGCCCGCCGCCACTGATGCTTTCGGAAAATCCCGATATCCTGAAGACCGTTGGCCATCACAAGAAACGCCCGAACGTCGTCGTTGGCTTTGCCGCGGAAACGCAGGATGTGGAGAGCAACGGCCGCGTCAAGCTTCAGAAGAAGGGCGCGGACCTGATCGTCGCCAATGACGTCTCGCCGGAAACCGGCATCATGGGCGGCACACGCAACAGCGTGAAGCTGATCACCGCCGAAGGCATCGAGGCCTGGCCGGACCTCTCCAAGGATGACGTGGCGGACCGCCTCGCGGGCTGGATCGCCGCGCGGCTTACTTGACGAGGCTGAGCTTCGCGTCCATGGCGCTGGCCGGGCGGCCGGCGGGCGAGAAGATGCGCACATCGACGCCGTTTTCGCCGAGCACCACGGCGCTGCCATCGGGGATTTCCACCCAGGCTTCCGTATCGTCGTTCAAGGGCTCGGAGACGAGGCAATAGCCGCCCGTCTCGCCCATCGGCGCGGCATAGAGCGTCGGGGCCTTGTAGTCCGTCGCGTAGCGCACGGCATAGAGCTGCTTGCCATCCGTGAAGGCGGCGGTGAAGCGCACCAGCACATGACGTTCGAGATGGGCGGCGAGACGCTCGACGAAGGCGATGGTCTCGGCCATCGCGCCGAGCGGATCGCGCGCCAGACCGAATTGCAGCGCCAGCAGGAACAGCAGTTCGGAATCCGTCGAGCCGGTGCGGGCGTGATAGAGATCGTTGTCGAGCATGGTTTCGAGCGGCCGGCGCAGATGCTCGAAATCGGCGATCTGGCCATTGTGCATGAAGGACCAGATGCCGTTGACGAAGGGATGGCAATTGTCGCGCCGCGTGCCGCCGCCGGTCGCAGCCCGCACATGAGCGAGGAACAGCGGCGAGCGGACCTGGCTTGCGATGCTGCGCAAGTTACAATCCGACCAGGCAGGCAGGATATCGCGGTAGCGGCCGGGCTCCGGGCGCTCGCCATACCAGGCGATGCCGAAACCGTCGCCGTTGGTGGCCGTCTTGGCGCGGGTGGCGCAGTGGGATTGTTCGATCAGCGAGTGCGCGGGCGAGGACACCAGTTCCTCAAGGAAAAGCGGCTCTCCGCGATAGGCTGCCCAACGGCACATGACACTTCCCGCTTGTTTGGACCGGCGCGAACCGGTGTGAGATACGACGCATTAACCATGGCATTGCCCGGATTTTCAACGCAAATGGGTAAAAATGCGTTAACGAATGTAAACGGGGCGACACCATGCGTGTCATTCTGATGACAGAAGCCGCGCAGGGCAGTTTCCGGCGGAACAGGATTTTGTGAACAGTCCGTTCTGTGGCGGCCAGATTTCGTGAACGATGGCCGGAGCGTATAAGGGCTCCAACACTCCAAACGAAAGGACTTCCCCATGTCCATACGCCCCGTCAAACACGAAAGCATCGCCCGCCCCGCCATGGAAGGCGCCGGCGTGAAGCTGCACCGGGTCTTCGGTTTCGGCGATCCGTCGATGACCGATCCCTTCCTGATGATGGACGATTTCCGCAACGACGATCCCCAGGATTACATCCGCGGCTTTCCCTGGCATCCGCATCGCGGCATCGAGACCATCACCTATGTGCTTGCCGGCTCCGTCGAACACGGCGACAGCCTCGGCAATCACGGCGTGATGGGTGCCGGCGACGTGCAGTGGATGACCGCCGGCAGCGGCATCCTGCACCAGGAAATGCCGCGCGGCGATTTCGCCGGCAAGATGCACGGCTTCCAGCTCTGGGCCAACCTGCCCTCGTCGCTGAAGATGACCGCGCCGCGCTACCAGGACATCAAGTCCGGCGACATCCCCGTCGTCGTCGATGACGACGGCACGGTGGCCCGCGTCATCGCCGGCAGTTTCTGGGGCAGGACCGGCCCGGTCGACGGCATCGCCGCCGAGCCCGTCTATCTCGACATCTCCGTGCCGCCGGGCCAGACCAAGCGCCTGCCGGTCGATACCTACCGCTCGGCCTTCGCCTATATCTTCGCCGGCTCCGGCACGTTCCGCGATGCGTCGAAACCGTTCGGCGTGAAGGTGGAGAAGGAGTTCCAGGGCGAGGAGCTGAACATCCGCGACCTCTCCGGCAACCGCACGCTGGTCGTGTTCGACACCGGCGACGAGGTGACGGTGCAGGCCGGCGAGAAAGGCATCCGCTTCCTGCTCGTCTCGGGCAAGCCGATCCAGGAGCCCGTCGCCTGGCACGGCCCGATCGTGATGAACACGCAGGCCGAACTGGAACAGGCGATGCGCGAGCTGCGCAACGGCACCTTCATCAAGCCGGCGCATTGACCCCTGTCCGTGAAACTCTATCCTTCCGCCGCATCGCACGGCGGAAGGATTGTTCATGCGCATCGACGGGCAATGCCATTGCGGCTTCGTGACCTACGAGGCCGAGATCGACCCCGATGCGGTGCTGATCTGCCATTGCACGGATTGCCAACGGCTGACCGGCTCGCCCTATCGCGTCACCGTGCGTGCCGCGCGTGAGGCCGTGCGCCTGACCGGCAATCCGCCGAAAATCTACACCAAGACCGCCGGAAGCGGCCGCCCACGCCTGCTGTCCTTCTGCCCGGAATGCGGCACGCCGCTTTTCTCGACGGGAACGGGAGAGGCCGCGGCGACCTGGGGCATTCGCTGGGGCAGCATCAACCAGCGCGCGGAGCTGAAACCGGTGCGGCAGATCTGGTGTTCCTCCGCCACCGACTGGTTCGGCGAGATCGCCGCCCTTCCCGGCACGCCGCAGGAGTAAGGCATGGCCGCCGGTCGCTTCCAGATCCTGCGCACGGCCATCGACGGCATCGAGGCCGTCGTCGCCGATAGCAGCCATACATTCGCGCGCCACAGCCACGATACCTATGGCATCGGCAGGATCGAACGCGGCGCGCAGACCTCGGCGAGCGGCCGCGGCCGGGTCGAGGCTGAGGCCGGCAACACCATCACCGTCAATCCCGGCGAAGTGCATGACGGCGTGCCCTTCGGCGATGCCCCGCGCGCCTGGCGCATGCTGTATCTGCGGCCGGAGATCGTTGCGACTGCGGCGCAAGACATATTCGAAGGTAGCCCGCGCGAGGAGTTTTATGCGCCGGTTCTGGTGGATGGGCGTGTCGGCGCTCTGGCATCCGCGGCCCTTGCGGCCTTGCTGGACGCGCAGGCCGCACCGCTTGGCTACGAGGGGCGGCTGCTTCTGTTGCTCGCGGCCGTGCTGCGCGAACAGCCGGCAAGGCGCTCCGGTATAGCCGCACCAGGTATCCATCGTGCCCGCGAAAAACTCGACAGCATGCCCGATGCCGCCATCACCCTCGAAGACCTTGCAGCAGAAAGCGGGCTTGGCCGTTTCCGGCTGGTGCGCGACTTTGCCCGCATGACGGGGCTGACGCCGCATGCCTATCTCATCCAGCGCCGCACCGAACTGGCCCGCCGGCTGATCGCGGCGGGAACGCCGCTCGCCGAGGCGGCGGCAGAAGCAGGCTTTGCCGACCAGAGCCATATGACGCGCAATTTCACCCGCCGCTACGGTTATACGCCCGGCGCGTACCACGCCGCCCTCGCCTAGCGACTTTTCGCAATTCCGGACGCAAAACCGCTCCGCACTTTTGCTGGAATTGCTTGCCTGCAATTTCGTTCAAGACCATTCCGGCCGCTCCGGTGTTTCCTGCCCGCTCCTCAGCATGGGAACGCCACATGACCACCGAATTCCTCATCACCTCGCTCGTCGTCATCCTGCTGCCCGGCACGGGCGTCATCTATACGCTGGCGCTCGGCATCAGCGGCGGCTTTCGCGCCGGGCTGCTTGCCGCCTTCGGCTGCACGCTCGGCATCATCCCGCATATCCTCGCCAGCGTCGTGGGCCTTGCCGCCGTGCTGCACGCCAGCGCGCTCGCCTTCGAAATGCTGCGCTATGCCGGTGTCGCCTATCTGCTCTTCATCGCCTGGAGCCTCCTGAAGGATTCGAGCGCGCTCGATCTCGGGCCGGATCAGCCGGCGGAACAAGCGCCGCGCATCGTGCGGAAAGGCATCCTCACCAATATCTTCAACCCGAAACTCTCGCTGTTCTTCCTGGCCTTCCTGCCGCAATTCGTACCGGCGCAGGCACCTGACGTCACCGCGCGCATGCTCGTCCTGGGCGCGGTCTTCATGGTCATGACCTGCCTCGTCTTCGCGCTCTATGCAGCACTTGCCGCTGGCCTGCGCCAGCAGGTCCTGAGCCGGCCGAAGATCATGGTCTGGACCCAGCGCAGTTTTGCCGCCGCGCTCGGTCTGATGGGGCTGCGATTGGCACTTGCCGACCGCTAGCTCCAGAGCGCGTGAAAATGGTGCAGCGGGCCGTGGCCGGAGCCGACGATCAGTGCATCCGAACCGCGCACGGCGCCGGCAATGTAGCTCTTTGCCGC
>NZ_CAMLFY010000089.1 GCF_946479415.1 uncultured Shinella sp.
GAATACCTCAAGGACGCCGGCACGAAGAACGAGTTTGAGACCGCCGTCAACTAACCGGCGCTCACAACAAATCTTCGCTTCGTTGTGAAACCCGCGCCGGGGAACCGGTGCGGGTTTTTGCTTTCAACCAGGATTGTGGCCATGGACGGCAAGCTTCTCGCGCTTGAGACGATCCCCCGGATGACCGACGGGGACATCGAGACGCTGCTTGCCGCGCTGACGCTGCGCACGAACCGCGTCGAGCGGGTCGAGCTGTCCTTCGGCGCCGTCTGGATCAAGCGTTACGGCACCGAGCGCCCACCGGTCTGGACCAAGGCGCAGACGGCACTTGCCGCCCTGTTTGGCCAGCCGTTCCTGCGCCCCTCGCCCGTCCTCGACAGCAAGGGCATGATCGCGCGGGAAATCCGCCGCATCGAAACC
Source organism: uncultured Shinella sp. (assembly GCF_946479415.1). The sequence goes on from NZ_CAMLFY010000089.1 coordinate 421, forward strand.
TTCGCGCAGGCCGGCGTGCCTGTGCCTAACGTGCTCTACTCCTCCGGCAGCGCGCTCGTCCTTTCCGATGTCGCGCCCACCGTGACCGCACGCCTTCAGGCACTCGCCAAGACCGACCCCGCCGGCCATGACGACCTGCTGGTCGCCTGTGCCGCCCATCTCGGCGCCCTGCATGCCAAGGGGCTTTGCCATGGCCGGCCGCATCCGCGCGATTTCTTCATCGCGGGCGATGCGATCGGCTTCATGGATTTCGAAGAGGAACCCGAGGCGGCCATGCCGCTTGCCACCGCGCAGGCGCGCGACCTTTGGCTGCTCTTCCTGCAGCTCGCCGACCGCGCGATGACGGGCCGCGAGACCGTGGACCGGGCCTTTGCCGCCTGGCGCGCCGCCGCACCTGAAGGAATCGAGGGGGAACTGGCCAAAATGCTCCGGCTCCTCAGCAAGTTTTTGTCGCCAACCCGATTGATCGGGCGCGTGCACATGGGTAGTGATCTCAGGCGCTTCCTGGCCGCAACTGGCTATTTATCCGATGTTCTCCTGAACGCTCCCCGCCCGGCCGACGCAAGCAAAGCAGGTAAAGATGACTGAACTCAATACACTGGAAAAGCAGCTCCTCACCGACGTTGCCGCAGCCTCCGACGAGGCGGCGATCGAAGCCGTGCGCGTCTCCGCACTCGGCAAGAAGGGCTCCGTCTCGGAACTCCTCAAGACGCTCGGCACCATGTCGCCGGAAGAGCGCCAGACACGCGGCGCCGCGATCAACGCGCTGAAGACGCGCGTGACGGACGCCATCACCGAGCGCAAGACCGCGCTGCGCGATGCCGCGATCGACGCTCGCCTCAAGGCCGAGACGGTCGATGTCAGCCTTCAGGTTCGCTCGTCGCCGGCCGAGCGCGGCCGCATCCACCCGATCAGCCAGATCGTCGACGAGATCACCGCGATCTTCGCCGACATGGGTTTTTCCATCGCCGAAGGCCCCGATGTCGAGACCGACTATTATAACTTCACGGCGCTGAACTTCCCCGAAGGTCATCCGGCCCGCGAGATGCACGACACGTTCTTCTTCCCCGCGGACGAGAACGGCGACCGCAAGGTGCTGCGCACGCACACCTCGCCCGTGCAGATCCGCACGATGGAAGCGCAGAAGCCGCCGATCCGCATCATCATCCCCGGCAAAACCTATCGCCAGGACAGCGACGCCACCCATTCGCCGATGTTCCACCAGGTCGAAGGCCTCGTGGTCGACAGACAAGCGAATGTCGCCAACATGCGCTGGGTGCTGGAAGAGTTCTGCAAAGCTTTCTTCGAGGTCGACAGCGTCACCATGCGCTTCCGCCCGTCCTTCTTCCCCTTCACCGAGCCGTCCTTCGAAGTCGACATCCAGTGCGACCGCTCGTCCGGCCCGATCGTCAAGTTCGGCGAAGGCACCGACTGGATGGAAATTCTCGGCTGCGGCATGGTTCACCCGAACGTGCTGCGCGCCGGCGGGCTCGATCCCGACGAATACCAGGGCTTTGCCTGGGGCATGGGCCTCGACCGCATCGCCATGCTGAAATACGGCATGCCTGACCTGCGCGACTTCTTCAACGCCGACGTCCGCTGGCTCAGCCACTACGGCTTCCGCCCGCTCGACATGCCGACCCTGTTCGGCGGCCTCAGCGCGTAACCGGCATCCAAGGAGAAAATATCCATGAAATTCACCCTCTCCTGGCTGAAGGACCACCTCGACACCGACGCCTCGCTCGACGAGATCTGCGCGAAGCTGACGGCGATCGGCCTTGAAGTGGAAGACGTCGACGACAAGGCCGCCTTCAAGCCCTTCGTCATCGCCAAGGTCGTCTCGGCTGAACAGCACCCGAACGCCGACAAGCTGCGCGTCCTGATGGTCGACACCGGCAAGGGCGACCCGATCCAGGTCGTCTGCGGCGCGCCGAATGCGCGCGCCGGCCTTATCGGTGCCTTCGCCGCACCCGGCACCTATGTGCCCGGCATCGACGTGACGCTTGCCATCGGCACCATCCGCGGCGTTGAAAGCCGCGGCATGATGTGCTCGGAGAAGGAGCTCGAAATCTCCGACAATCATGACGGCATCATCGAGCTTTCCGCCGATGCGCCCGTGGGCACGAGCTACGCCTCCTATGCCGGCCTCGACGATCCGGTCATCGAGATCAACCTGACGCCAAACCGCCCGGACTGCACGAGCATTTTCGGCATCGCCCGCGACCTCGCGGCCTCCGGCCTCGGCACGCTGAAAACCCCGAAGGCTCCGTCCTTCACGGTCGAGGGCGAGACGCCGGTCAAGGTGAAGCTAGAGCTTGGCGGTGACGATCATCTGTGCCCCGGCTTTGCACTGCGCCTCGTGCGCGGGGTCAAGAACGGCCCGAGCCCGCGCTGGATGCAGCAGCGGCTGCTCGCCATCGGCCTTCGCCCGATCAACGCGCTCGTCGACATCACCAACTACATGACCTTCGACCAGGGCCGCCCGCTGCATGTCTTCGACGCGGCCAAGGTGAAGGGCGACCTCGTCGTGCGTCGCGCGACCGAAGGCGAGAAGGTGCTGGCGCTCGATACGCGCGAATACACGCTCAACCCGGCAAACGTCGTCATCGCCGATGACAACGGCATCGAATCCATCGGCGGCATCATGGGCGGCGAACATTCCGGCTGCGACGAGAACACCGTCGACGTGTTGATCGAATCGGCGCTCTGGGACCCGATGAACGTCGCCAAGACCGGCCGCGCGCACGGCATCATCACCGATGCGCGATACCGCTTCGAGCGTGGCGTCGATCCGGAATACATGGTGCCCGGCCTCGAGCGCGCCACCGAACTGGTGCTCGAGCTCTGCGGCGGCACGCCTGCTAAAACCGACGTCGTCGGCTACAAGGGTTATGACGCCAAGATCGTCGATTTCCCCTTCGCCGAAGTGAAGCGTCTGACCGGCCTCGACGTTTCCGAAGCCGAAGCCGCCACTATCCTGACCCGCCTCGGCTTCACCGTGACGGGCTCGGGCGAACGCGTTTCCGTCGCCGTTCCCTCCTGGCGTCCCGATGTGGATGGCAAGGCGGATCTCGTCGAGGAAGTGATGCGCATCCACGGCGTCGACAACATCCGCCCGGCGCCGCTCGAAAGCGATGGTTCGGTCAACGGCCGCATCCTGACGACGCTGCAGATCCGTTCGCGCCTTGCCAAGCGGGCGCTCGCCTCGCGCGGCATGCTGGAAGCCGTTACCTGGTCCTTCATCCCGAAGGCCCATGCCGAGCTGTTCGGCGGCGGCGCACCGTCGCTCGCCCTGTCGAACCCGATTGCATCAGACATGTCCGACATGCGCCCCTCGCTGCTGCCGGGCCTGCTCGCAGCCGCCCAGCGCAATGCCGACAAGGGCTATGGCGACGTCGCGCTGTTCGAAGTCTCCGGCACCTACGAAAACGACAAGCCCGAGGGCCAGCGCCGCGTTGCCGGCGGCGTGCGCCGCGGCACGGCGACGCTCGCCGGCGCCGGCCGCCTCTGGTCGAACGCCGCCAAGGGCGGCGGCAAGCCGGTCGACGTCTACGATGCCAAGGCCGATGCGCTCGCCGTGATCGAAGCCTGCGGCCTGCCGATGGGCAATGTCCAGATCGAGCCCGGTGCGCCGGCCTGGTATCATCCGGGCCGTTCCGGCACGATCAAGATGGGTCCGAAGATCGTTCTCGGTTATTTCGGCGAGTTCCATCCGAAGGCCCTCGGAGCGCTCGATGTCTCCGGCGCGCTCGCCGGCTTCGAGATCTTCGTCGATGCCATGCCCGACCCGAAGAAGAAGGCGACCCGCACCAAGCCGGCGCTCGACCTCTCCTCGCTGCAGGCCGTCAAGCGCGACTTCGCCTTCGTCGTCGACAAGACGGTGGAAGCCGGCGCCATCGTGCGCGCCGCGACGGGCGCGGACCGCAAGCTGATCTCCGCCGTCAACGTCTTCGACGTCTTCGAGGGCGCATCGGTCGGCGAGGGCAAGAAATCCATCGCCATCGAGGTCGTCATCCAGCCGACCGACAAGACGCTGACCGACGAGGATTTCGAGGCACTGACCGGCAAGATCGTCGGCAATGTCGTGAAAACGACCGGCGGCACGCTGCGCGCCTGATGAACACTGAAACGGGGCGGACACGCCCCGTTTTTCATCGTAAGCAAAGTAAACCTCCACCTTCGGTGGAGGACTGGACGTGTTCTACATATTGATTGAGAGACCTCCGCGTTTGAACCGCTAGTCTGGCCCAAACATAGAACGGAAGTTTTATGGAAGAACGCTCGCAATCACACGCGACGTGCACTTGATGCTCGGCGATGTGCATAAGCTGATATCAATCCCGCCGAAATATTCTGTGTCGCATATCGTCGGCTTTTTAAAGGGCAAGACTGCCCTTTACGTGGCCAACAAATATGCGCGCAAGCGGTGCTGCAGGGATATTACTTCTGGGCGAGGATATTTCCTGTCCACGTCTGGCTATGACGGGCAGGTCGTCAGACGCTATATCCGTAATCAGGAAAAGGTCGACAAGGCTTCCGACTTTGCCGACCTCTTTAACCGTAGCTACGAACAGATAGCAAAGCCGCTTCTAGCGTTTCAAATCTCCACCTCAGGTGGAAGTCATGACTTTCAGCGATTGGCCATTGCCGCCTGCTTTTGAGAGTAGCGCTGGCCCGAGACCTTGGCCGGCGAGAGCAGGTCGCCGAGGCGGGCGGCTTCCTCCGGCGTCAGCGTGACATCAGCGGCGGCGGCGTTCTGCTCGAGATGCGGCACCTTGCTGGCGCCGGGGATCGGCGCGATGAAATCGCCCTGCGCCAGAACCCAGGCGAGTGCCAGCTGCGCCGGGGCCACGCCCTTTTCCGTCGCCATCTCTTCGAGCGCCGTCACCAGCGCCAGATTGGCATCGAAATTCTCCGCCTCGAAGCGCGGCAGGGAGCGGCGGAAATCGTCGGCGGAGAGGCCGTCGAGTTTCTTTAGGGCGCCGGTCAGCACGCCGCGACCGAGCGGGCTGAACGGAACGAAGCCGATGCCGAGGGCGCGGCAGGTGTCGAGCACGCCGTTCTCCTCCACGTCGCGGGTCCACAGCGAATATTCGCTCTGCACGGCGGCGATCGGATGCACCTCATGCGCACGGCGGATGGTTTCCGCCCCGGCTTCGGACAGGCCGAGCGCCTTCACCTTGCCCTCGCGCACCAGATCGGCCATCGCGCCGACCGTTTCCTCGATCGGCACGGCCGGATCGACGCGGTGCTGGTAGTAGAGATCGATGACATCGGTGCCGAGCCGCTTCAGCGAGGCCTCGGCGACGGCCTTGACGTTTTCCGGCCGGCTGTCGGTGCCGGTCATCATCTGGGCGGACGGCTTGGTGGCATCGATGCGGAAACCGAACTTGGTGGCGATGACCACCTTGTCGCGCACCGGCTTCAGCGCCTTGCCGAGGAGGATTTCGTTCTTGTAGGGGCCGTAGACCTCTGCCGTGTCGAACAGCGTGATGCCGAGATCGACGGCGCGGTGCAGCGTGTTGATCGCCGCCGTCTCGTCGTCGGCGGGACCATAGGCATGGCTCATGCCCATGCAGCCGAGGCCGAGGGCGGAAACGTCGAGCGTGCCGAGATGTCTGTGTTTCATGACGGATTCCTTCTTGATGGGACCGATGGGAGAGGTCCGCGGGCCGGGCGGCGAGGCGGTCGCCGTCATCCGGTAGGTTCAATCTAGGGCACAGCACTTCCGCTGAAAATGGATGCAAAAGCCAATGGCTTGTTCTATCTGTTCGAACAATGAACCGGACCCAGCTTTCCCAACTCGCCGTGCTGGCCATCGTCGCCGAGGCGCGCAGTTTCCGCAAGGCGGCGACCACGCTCGGCATTGCGCCCTCGGCCGTCAGTCATGCCGTCACCGCGCTGGAGGCGAGCCTCGGCGTGCGGCTGATCGCCCGCACCACCCGAAGCGTCGCGCCGACGGAGGAGGGACGGCAACTGCTCGACACGCTGGCGCCGGCGCTGGCCGATATCGACGCCGCCATGGAGGCGCTGGCCGAGCGACAGACACGACCGGCCGGGCCGCTCCGCATCACCATGCCGCTGATCGCGGCGGAAGACATCGTCATGCCCCGCCTCGGCGCTTTCCTGTTGGAATATCCCGAGATCGAGCTGGAACTGCGCACGGACGACCGCTTCGAAGACATCGTCGAGAAGGGTTTTGACGCGGGGTTGCGGCTCGGCGAGCATCTGGAGGCGGATATGATCGCGGTCCGGGCGAGCGGCCCGTGGCGCGGCCTCGTGGTCGGCGCGCCGGCCTATTTCGAACACCATCCGAAGCCGCTTCAGCCGCGCGACCTGATGCAGCATCGCTGCATCCGCCGCCGCTTTTCGAGCGGCCGCATCTATCGCTGGGAGTTGGAGAAGGACGGGCGGCTGGTGACGGTGGATGTGTCGGGGCCGCTGATCGTTTCCGACCAGCGCCTGATGCGTGCCGCTGCGATGGATGGGGCGGGCCTCGCCTATGTCTTCGACCAGCGGGTGGCCGAAGACATCGCCGCGGGCCGGCTGATGGCGGTGCTGGAAGACTGGTGCCCCGCCTTCGACGGCTTCTCGATCTACTATCCCTCGCGCCGCCAGATGCGCCCGGCCTTGCGCGCCTTCATCGATTTCTTCCGATATCGCGGTTAGAGCATTTCCAGCAAAAGTGTGATGCGGTTTTTGCGTCAGGAAATGCAAAAAGAACTTAAGTTTTCAGTCGATAGCGGATGTGCTCGTCGGTCTCGATATAGCTGTCATAGAGCTTTCGGGCGCGCGCATTGTCCTGCGCCGTATGCCAGTAGATGCCGCTCCAGCCGTGGCGCTTCGAAATCGCAATGAGGTCGTCGATCAGCGCGCGACCGGCGCCCTTGCCGCGCACGGTGTCATCGACGAAGAGGTCTTCGAGATAACCTTCCGGGGCGATGCTCCAGGTGGAGTCGTGATAGTGGTGGATGGCGAAGCCGATCACCGCGCCGTCCTCCTCGGCAAGGCGCATCGCCATGCGGGAGCCGGGATCGAGGATGCGCGCCCAGGTGAAAGCGGTCACTTCCTCGGATACTTCGGTCTTGTAGAAGGCGAGATAGCCGGCCCAGAGTTTCCTCCAGGCCGCTTCGTCGCTTTCGAGCGGATCGCGAATGACGAGGGCCATGTCAGGCCCCGGCCGCGTCGAGGGCGGCGATCTGGTCCGGGGTGAGCGACAGGGCCGTCGCCTTCATCAGGCTATCGAGCTGGGAGAGGCTGGTGGCGCTGGCGATCGGCGCGGTGACAGCAGGCTTCGCCATCAGCCAGGCAAGCGAGATTTCGGCCGGAGTCGCGCCCGTCTCCGCCGCCACCTGATCGAGTGCGGCAAGGATGCGCAGGCCCCGGTCATCGAGATAGTGTTCCACATCCTCGCCGCGCGTGCGTCCCTTGGTATCGGCCGCCGTGCGGTATTTTCCCGTCAGGAAGCCGGAGGCGAGGCTGAAATAGGTGATGACGCCCAAATCTTCCTTGCGGCAGAGATCGGCCAGCGCGCCTTCGAAACCGGCGCGGTCGTAGAGATTGTATTCCGGCTGCAGCGCGGCGTAACGCGGCAGGCCCGCCGCGTCGGCGGCGTCGAAGGAGGCCTGCAGCTGGCCGGCATCGAGGTTGGAGGCGCCGAAGGCGCGCACCTTGCCGGCCTTGACGAGCCCGGCATGGGCTTCCAGTGTCTCCTCATAGGGCGTTTCCGGGTCGGGCCAGTGCGAGAGGTAGAGGTCGATATGATCGGTCTGGAGCCGGCGCAGCGAGTTCTCGACCTCTTCGACGATCCACGATTTCCTGAGGTCGTGCCGGCCCTGGCCCATGTCCGAGCCGACCTTGGTGACGATGACCACCTTGTCGCGCGACAGGCTCGAGCGCTTCAGCCATTTGCCGATAACCGTCTCGGATTCGCCGCCCTGGTTGCCCGGCGCCCAGCTGGAATAGACGTCGGCCGTGTCGATGGCGTTGAAGCCGGCGCCGGTGAAGGCGTCGAGAAGCGCAAAGGACGTCTTCTCATCGGCTGTCCAGCCGAAGACGTTGCCGCCGAAGACGAGGGGCGCAATCGAAAGGCCGGTTCGGCCGAGGGAACGAAACTGCATGGCTTCCTCCAAGGGATAGGTGCTGAAATAGCGGGCCAGCATAGGCCGGGCGGATCGGCTTTGCGCCCGTCGCGGCCGGGATTTTTTGCACGCCTGCGCGCTTGCGAGGAACGTACCTCGGCATTAGTCTTCCGGCGCAATCAGGGAGACATGTCATGCTGCGTTTCGGAATTCTGTCGACGGCCAAGATCGGCCGCGATCTCGTCGTGCCGGCCATCCAGGATGCGGAAAACTGCGTCGTGACGGCCATTGCCAGCCGCGACCTCGCCAAGGCCCGCGCTATGGCCGACCGGTTTTCCGTGCCGCATGCCTTCGGTTCCTATGAGGAGATGCTGGCGTCAGATACGATCGATGCCGTCTACATTCCGCTGCCGACCTCGCAGCATGTGGAATGGACGATCAAGGCGGCGGATGCCGGCAAGCATGTGCTGTGCGAAAAGCCGATTGCCTTGAATGCCGGCGAGATCGATGCGCTGATTGCGGCGCGCGACCGCAACAAGGTGCTGATCTCGGAAGCCTTCATGGTCACCTACAGCCCCGTCTGGCGCAAGGTGCGCTCACTTCTGGCCGAGGGTGCGATCGGCACGCTGCGTCATGTGCAGGGCGTGTTCACCTATTACAACCGCGACCCCGGCAATATGCGCAACGTGCCGGCGCTGGGCGGCGGCGGCCTGCCGGATATCGGCGTCTATCCGACGATCACCACGCGTTTCGTCACCGGCAAGGAAGCGATCCGCGTGCAGGCGAGCACGGACCGTGATCCGGAGTTCGGCACGGACATTTATTCGAGCGTGCGCGCCGATTTCGGCGATTTCGAACTGTCCTTCTACATCTCCACCCAGCTTGCCCATCGCCAGGTCATGGTCTTCCACGGCGACAAGGGGTTCATCGAGGTGAAGTCGCCGTTCAATGCCGACCGCTACGGTGCCGAGGAAATCGAGTTGACCAATGCCTCGCACAGCGAGAGCCAGCATTTCCGCTTCCAGGATGCGCGCCAGTACAAGCGCGAGGCCGAAGCCTTCACCAAGGCGGCGCTCGGCGAAAACGAGGAGATCGTGCCGCTGGAAAGCTCGGTCGAGAACCAGAAGCTGATCGACGCCATCTACCGTGCCAGCGAGAAGGACGGCTGGGAGCCGGTCTGAGACCGGCCCCTGAAACTCAGAACAGCGTTTCGTAAATCTCTGACTTGAAGCCGGCCGTGAGCGCCCCGTCGCGATCAAGCATGGGGCGCTTGATCATCGAGGGCTGGGCGAGCATCAAAGCAATCGCCTTGTTTGCGTCGAGGTCCTGCTTGTCGGCATCCGGCAGGGCGCGGAAGGTGGTGCCGGCGCGGTTCAGCACCGTTTCCCAGCCGAGCGCGTCGACGAAGCGCTTCAGGCTCTTCTCGTCGATGCCCTCCGCCTTGTAGTCGTGGAAGCTGTAGGCGATGCCCTTGGTGTCGAGCCAGGTGCGCGCCTTCTTCATCGTGTCGCAGTTCTTGATGCCGTAGATCGTGACGGTCACGCGTCTCTCCTTCAATATCGTGCCGCCTTCATAAGCCGGCAAAACGCTCACGTCACCCCGAGATAACGGCCGGGGCGGTGATTGATGACGAGCGTCATGTTGACGACGACGGCGCCGAGTACGGAGAGTGCGAGCCGGTCAAGCGGGATGACGAAATAGGCCGCAGCGAGGATGGCCAGATCGACCGCCATCTGGAAATAGCCGGCGCGCAGGCCGAACCGGTCTTGCAGGTAAATCGCCAGCACATTGATGCCGCCAAGGCCGGTGCGGTGGCGGAAGAGGATGAGCAGGCCGGTGCCCGACAGCGCGCCGCCCATGACCGCCGCATAGAGCGGATCGAGATGGGAGAAGCCGACAAGTTCCGATGTTAGCCGGCTAAATATGGAGACCAGCGTGACGGCGGCGAAGGTGCGCAGCGTGAAGGCCCAGCCGAGCTTTTTGACGGCAAGGATGTAGAAGGGCAGGTTGACGGCGAAGAACAGCCACCAGAAGCCGATGCCGCTTGCATATTGCAGGAGGAGCGCCAAGCCCGCGGTGCTGCCGGCGAGCAGCACCGCCTTGGTATAGATGACCACGCCCAGCGCCACGAACAGCGTGCCGATGACGATGGCAATAAAATCCTCATAGGCGGAGTGGCGCTCCGCCTGGCTGGCAGGTTCGACGGACATGGTGTCTCTCAGAGGCTCAGGAACTTGGCGATGACGTCATCGACCTCGGCCGTCTTGAGGCCGGCAATGTTGATGCGGCCCGAAGTCGGCATGTAGATGGCGTGTTCGGCGCGCAGTTTGAGCACCTGCGCCTCTTCCAGCGGCAAGAGCGAGAACATGCCCTCCTGCTCGCGGATCGACGTCAGCACCTGCCAGCGGCCGGAAAGCCCGGCGGCAAGCCGCTCGCGGATCGCGGTGACGCGCAGGCGCATTGCCTCGATCTCGGCCATCCAGTCGGCCTTCAGCGCGGCGTCGCCGAGGATCATGCTGACGATGGCCGCGCCATGGTCCGGCGGCATGGAATAGCTGGTGCGGGCAAGGGCGGCGAGATTGGTACGCACGGAGAGCGCCGTTTCGGCGTTGCTGCAGGCGGCGTAGATCGCGCCGGTGCGCTCGCGGTAGAGGCCGAAGGATTTCGAGCAGGAGACGGCGACCAGCGCTTCCGGCACGGCGGTCAGCAGGGTGCGGAGACCCGCGGCATCCTCGTCGAGGCCGCGGCCATAACCCTGATAGGCGATGTCGATGAGCGGCAGCAGGCCCTTTTCGGCGATGAGCGCGGAGACGGCGCGCCACTGCTCGTCCGTGAGGTTTGCGCCGGTCGGGTTGTGGCAGCTCGCATGCAGCAGCACGGCGTCACCGGGGGCAGCACCGTTAAGCGCTTCCATCATGCGGTCGAACTGCACGCTCTGCGCGGGGATGTCGAAGAAGGGATAGGTGATGACCTCAAGGCCGGCGGACTTGAAGATGCTGGCATGGTTCGGCCAGCTCGGCAGGCCGAGCCAGATGCCCTTGGTGCCCATGCGCGCCAGAAGGTCTGCGGCAAGGCGCAGCGCGCCGGAACCGCCCGGCGTCTGGAGGCCGGCGGTGGCGCGGCCGAGGCCGGCCTCGGCCGTCGTCAGTTCCCAGAGGCGATCTAGGAAGACGGGGTCGCCTTCCGGGCCGACATAGGCCTTGGTCGGCTGCGTCTCGACGAGGCGCTTTTCGGCTTCCTTCACCGCGCGGAAGATCGGCGTGGCGCCCGTCTCGTCGCGATAGACGCCGACGCCGAGATCCACTTTGCCGGCGCGCTCGTCCGCCCGGAAAAGGCCGATCAGGGCAAGCAACGGGTCATCGGGCTGGCGGGTAAGGGCGTCGAACATGGCCGGGGTCCTGTCTGGGGTTGGTGTGCATGTGGTGTAAGTCAAAACATCCGCAAAATCGACCATGATATTGCGGAGAAAGCGCAAGAAGCTTTTGTCTTCTTGCTTCCATTCGCTAAATTGATGCAGATTTTTGCGGGAGTGGACGGAATGGACAAAAAGACGGGCGACGAGGTTGCCTTGGACCAGACCGACCGGCGCATCATCCGGCTGCTCGTCGAGGATGCAGGGCTCTCCAACAACCAGCTAGCGGAAAAGGTCGGCCTGTCGCCCGCGCCGCTGTCGCGAAGGCTGGCGCGACTGGAGGCGAGAGGCGTCATCCGCCACACCGTCATCGTCGATCCGCGTGCTGCCGGCATCGGTTTCCAGGCCTTTCTCGAGGTGACGCTGGAACGCACGGCGCCGAAGGTCGGCGAGCGTTTCATCGATCTGGTGCGGCGCATGCCCGAGGTCGTCGAATGCCATACGGTGGCGGGCGATTTCGATTTCCTGCTGAAGATCGCGGTGAAGGACGTGGCGGATTACCGGCGGCTGCTGTGGAGCGAATTCGAGCGCATCGGCGAGATCAAGACGCTGCGCTCGACCATCCTGCTCGACAGCCCGAAGATGCAGGTGAGCCCGCTGCCCTGACGGCGTTTTCCGGAACCTTCTTGCCGCTCGGCGGTTGCCGATGGCACGGAGCGGCCCATATGATGCAGAGAACGCATGAGGAAGGACCCTTGGACAGGAACGGCAGGAACACATCGGCCGCACTGCTGACGGCCATTCGCAACCGCCGCGGCCACCGGCCGCCGGAGAGCAATCGTCCGGGTGACACCGTCATCGCCTCCTACAATGTGCACAAATGCATCGGCGTCGACCGGCGCTTCGATCCCGAGCGCACGGCAAGCGTCATCGCCGAGATCGATGCCGACGTGATTGCCATCCAGGAGGCCGACAAGCGGTTCGGTGAGCGCTCGGGCCTCTTGAAGCTCGATATGCTGGAGCGCGACTGCGGCCTCGTGCCGGTGCCGATCACAGCGCTGTCGTCCACCGGCCATGGCTGGCATGGCAACATGATCATGATCCGCAAGGGGGCCGTCGGCGGCGTGCGCCAGCTGAAGCTGCCGGGTGTCGAGCCGCGCGGCGCGCTGGTCGTGACGCTGGATCTGCCCACCGGCAAGCTGCGCCTCGTCGCCGCGCATTTCGGGCTGTTGAAGCGCTCGCGCGAACAGCAGGCCATGGCGATCCTCGCCTCGCTCGCGCAAGACGAGGCGATGCCGACGCTGCTCGTCGGCGATCTCAACGAATGGCGCGTCGGGCGGGGCTCATCGCTCGCCCGCCTGCATCCGACCTTCGATCCGGCCTCCGGCGCGGTGCCGAGCTTTCCCTCGCGCTTCCCCGTGCTGGCGCTCGACCGGGCGCTCGGCCATCCGCATGACCTCGTCACCTCCGTGGAGGTGCATGATTCACCGCTCGCCCGCGTCGCGTCGGATCACCTGCCGATCAAGGCGCATATCGATTTGAAGGTCGTCTCGGAACGCTCGGCGGAGCCTAGAGATAGGGCGAGCCAAGCCATGTGATGCGCTCGACGAGGCGTTGCACGAAGGGCCGCGCCCTGAGCTCCTCCAGCTTCACCTGTTCGGATCCCTCAAGGGCGGCGTCGATACGCGCGCCGATGAGATCGGCGAAATCAGGGTCGATCACCTCGATATCCACCTCGAAATTCAGCCTGAGCGAGCGCGGATCGATATTGGAGGAGCCGACATAGGACCAGGTGCCGTCGATGACCGTCAGCTTGGAATGGTTGAAGGCGCCCGAGGCCCGCCAGATGCGGCAGCCGTGTTTCAGCATCTGGTCGAACTGCGCGGTCATGGCGAGATCGACGAGCTTCAGGTTGTTGGAGGACGGCACGATGATGTCGATCTCCACCCCGCGCCGCGCCGCCGTGACGATGGCGCTGATCAGCTCCCGGTCGGGCAGGAAATAGGGCGACATGATGCGGATATGATGTTTCGCCACCGAGAGGGCGCCCATCAGCATGCGGTGGTTGGTCTCCAGGCTCCTGTCGGGGCCTGACGGCACGACGCGGGCGAGCATGCCGCTGTCGGGCGCATCCGGCGGCGGGGCGATCTGCCAGGCTTCGCCGGACAGCTCGCCGCCACCGGAAAAGCGCCAGTCCTCATAGGCGATGCGGAAGAGATCGCTGACGACAGGGCCGGTCAGGCGGAAATGCGTGTCGAGTGCGGCCGCGTCGCCGGCAAATTCGGTGCAGAAACCGGCACGGATGTTGAGCCCGCCGGTGAAGGCGACGCTGCCGTCGACGATCAGGATTTTCCGGTGGGTGCGCAGGTTGGCATAGGGCAGGCGCAGACCCATGACGATATTGCCGTTGAAGACATCGACCGGGACATCCGCCCGCTGCAGCTCCGAGACGATCGAGGGAATGGAATAGCGCGCGCCGACCGCATCGATCAGCACGCGCACTTCGACGCCGCGCGCCACGGCGGCCGCAAGCGCCTCGACGAAGCGCTGGCCGGCGGCGTCGCGGTCGAAAATATAGGTTTCGAGCAGGATGGAGCGTTCCGCCGCCTCGATGGCGGAGAGCATCGCGGCATAGGCCTCGTCGCCGGTCGAAAGCAGCCTGATCCGGTTGCCGGAGGTCAGCTTGCAGCGCCCGACCGTATCGCCGAGCCGTTGCATGGCGGCGAGCGCCCGGCCGAAGGCCACCCGCATATGCTCGTTGGAAACGTCGTATTCGGCCCGGTGATACCAGCCGGCGGCGATCAGGCCCTCGCGGCTGAGGTTCAGCGTCTTGCGGCGGATGCGGTTCACGCCGCCGATGGCATAGATGACGGGGCCGACGACCGGCGAGAGCACGATGACGCCGACCCAGCCGATCGCGGCGCGCACCTCTTCCTTCGTCATCGTCGCGTGAATGGCGGCGGGAATGCCGAGGATGATGGAGAGGGCAACGAGGATATGCGGCCAGTAGGCGGAGAGCGTCTCAAACATGATGCGTGCAGACCACCCCTTGCGTCTCCTCCAGCCATAGCCGCAACCACGGCTCGTATTCCCACCCTATATATTGCTTCCGGGAGCATGATTGCGAGGGGTGCAAACCCCTCGCAGGGAAGATTATCTCAGTCCTCCAGCGTGCCGGGCTTTCGATCCTTGCGGGTCGCTTCGTGGCAGGCGATCTTCATCAGGTCGTCGCCGCGCCGCGCGTAACGAGCGGAGGCGCGGGTGGCAATCAGGCCGTCATGCGCCGCCGTCACGTCGATTGTGCCATCGGGAACACCCGGCCGGGTGATCAGCGTCGCCAGAAGATCGCCGGCCTTCACGCTGTCGCCGATATCGCGGTGGAACAGCACGGTGCCCGGCTCGGGCGCGCGCACCATCTCGATATTGTCGAGCGGGATCGCCGGGCCGGTATAGGCTTCTGCCGCATGGGCGGCATCGGTAACGACGCCGCGGCCGGCGAGGAAATTCCAGAGGCCATCGGCATCGCGCTTGGCCATGTCGGGATAGACATCGCGCCGGCCGCGCAGCTCGACGGTCACGGAAAGGCGGCCCGGCACGCTCTTCAGCTTGTCGCCGCCCTGATGCTTGAAGGCATGGCCGACAGCCTCTTCGAAGGCGGTGCTTTCGCCATCGGAGAGGAACACGGCCTGCATGTCGAGGGCCGCCGCAAGGTCGGCCGCCTCCGGCCAGAAGGCGTCGTCGATATAGGCATATTGCAGGCTTTCGTCGTCGCAGTGCAGGTCGAGCATGAGGTCATGGCCGAGTGCGGTGTGCAGCAGCGTGCGCTTCAGCCGGTCGGCGGCGCTGCGGCGGGAAAAATTCTCCAGCAGCGTCTCGCGCTCGGCGAGCGCGATCAGCGGGTAGTCGCGGTTGAAATTGGTGCGCGATCCCAGGTCGAAGCGGCCTTCCATCTCGCCGAAATGGAACTGGGCGAGACCGATCGGGTTGGCCTGCGGGATGACGGTGATATCGCCGCGGATCGCACCCTCGGCATCAGCCTTACGCAGGCGTTCCAGCAGGAAATGCAGGAGGGCGGTGCCGGGCAGCTCGTTGGCATGCAGGGCCGCCTGGATATAGACGGAGGGCGCGGCGGCATCGCTGCCCTTGAAGCGATAGACCGGCACGCGCCATTCGATGCCCGCCGTATCGCCGCCGATGATGATGTCCGAAATCTCCACGTCGCGCCCTCGCTGAATCGTTTTTTGAAGGTTTATGCGAAGTGGACGCGGCGGAAGCAAGTCCCCGGCACCGCCGCGCAAGAAACGGGTTGAAACAAGCCGGGCGAAGCCCGATCTTGTGTTGGAAACGGCAACAGGAGCCGATCATGACCGGCAAGACCCACTATCTGATCTTCGACACGGCGGGCGGCCCCTGCGGCATCGCCTGGACGCAAGCCGGCGTCGTGCGCTTCCAGCTGCCGGGCGAGGACGCCGCCACGACCCGCCGCCTGCTGCTGCGCCACCTGCCCGACGCCGAGGCCGCCGAACCGCCGCCCGCCGTCCAGCAGGCCGTGGCGGCGGCACAGCGCTATTTCGCCGGCGAGGAGGCCGATTTCACCGCCGTGCCGCTCGATCTTGCCGGCCAGAGCGATTTCTTCCTGAAGGTCTATGATGCCGCACGCCGCGTGCACTGGGGCGAGACGACGACCTACGGCACCATCGCCCGCGATCTCGGCGCCGGCCCGGAAATGGCGCGCGAGGTCGGCCAGGCGATGGCGAAAAACCCCGTGGCCCTCATCATCCCCTGCCACCGCGTGCTCGCCGCCGGCGGCAAGGTCGGCGGCTTTTCGGCACCGGGCGGCTCCATCTCCAAGGTGAAGATGCTGGCGCTGGAAGGCGTATCCTTCGCCCCGCCACCGCCGGCGCAGCAGTCGTTCGGGTTCTGATCGCGGTGTAGGGTGCTGCGCGATCTTGCAGTCCGATCGGTGTGGACTTGATTTTAGACCTACTAGTTGGTAGGTTATGGCATGGGCAATCTTTCGACCACCGCCGATGACATTCTTCGTTGCGCCCGTGCGCTTCTGATCAAGGGCGGCTACAACAGCTTCAGCTATGCCGACATTTCCGACGTGGTTGGCATTCGCAAGGCGAGCATACATCATCACTTCCCGAGCAAGGCGGACCTCGTCCGCACCGTCGTTGTGCAATATCGGGAGGAGGCCAAAGCGGGGATCGACGCATTGGAGCGGACGGTTTCAGACCCGCTTGAGCAGCTTCGCGCCTATCTCGGCTATTGGGAGGCGTGCATCGTCGATGCGTCGCATCCATTTTGCGTCTGCGCGCTGCTGGCCAGCGAAGTTCAGGTTCTGCCGGAAGAGGTTGCCCTCGAGGTTCGCGCGCATTTCCGGCATCTCTCCGGCTGGCTGACCTCCGTGCTGGAGCGTGGCGCAGCTGGAGGCCGTTTCAGGCTGGCGGGGACGGCTGAGGAGAATGCGGAAGTGTTCATGGCGATCGTTCACGGCGCGATGCTGTCGGCGCGTGCCTACGCGGATCCCAGGGCTTTCGGCACTATTATCCGTCCCTTGCTGGAGCGTATCGCCGTTTAATCCTGATCATGCCGAGCATGGCATTTGTTTCGAAAGCCTACCAACTAGTAGATAGCTATAAATTCACAAGCGTTTTTCCAACGCATAGAAAGGCAAATTGCATGTCCGGAATTTCTTCCCTTGGCTGGATCCACACGTTGGGCAGCTTGCCGGCCATTCCCGTGGCGCTCTACATGTTCGCCCGGCATGGCCGGATTGTTCCGCGGTCCACGGCGGGTGCCGTCTATCTCGTCTCCATGCTGATCGGCGCCCTGACGGTGTTTCTTGTCGCCCGCCAGCCGGTCAGCTACGGCATCGGCGTTGCGACGATCCTGGTCCTGCTTGCAGGCTATGGCGCGCAAAGCATTCTCGGTTCGACGCGCGTCGCCCGGTATGTCGAAACCATCTGTCTGAGTTTGAGCGCGTTTCTGCTAATGCTGCCGACCATCACGGAAATCCTGCGCCGCGTGCCGGATGGACATCCCCTGGCGCCTGACCTGAATTCGCCGCTGCTGCTCGGTGCGCAGGGGGCGCTGCTGGTCGTTCTCGTCGTTGGATTGGTTGCCCAGATCGTCTATCTCAGGCGAAACAAGGCCGTTTCAAACTGAGTGTCGTGCCCGAGGCGCGTCGACCGGATCGACGAGAAGCAAGCGGCAGGGATGTTTCGATGATGGCTTTATCGCCGAAACATCCCTGCCGTATCGCTTATTCCCACTCGATCGTGCCCGGCGGCTTGGACGTGACGTCATAAACGACGCGGTTGATGCCGCGGACTTCGTTGATGATGCGGGTCGCGGCGCGGCCGAGGAAGTTCATGTCGTAGTGGTAGAAGTCGGCGGTCATGCCGTCGACGGAGGTGACGGCGCGCAGCGCACAGACGAATTCGTAGGTGCGCCCGTCGCCCATGACGCCGACGGTCTGGACGGGGAGCAGCACGGCGAAGGCCTGCCAGATCTTGTCATAGAGGCCGGCCTTGCGGATCTCCTCTAGATAGATCGCGTCGGCTTCGCGCAGGATCTCCAGCTTGTCGCGGGTGATGCCGC
>NZ_CAMLFY010000090.1 GCF_946479415.1 uncultured Shinella sp.
TGCGAGAGCTGCTCGGAGCTGGCCGAGAGTTCCTGGCTGCCGGAGGAGACGTTGTTGGCGGCGGAGAGCGCATCGGCGACGACACCGCGCAGGCGCTCCACCATGCTTTGCAGGGACACGCCGAGCGTATCCTTGTCGGAAAGCGGCTTCGGCGTGACCGTCAGGTCGCCATTGGCGATCTGGTCGGCGATAACGGCCGTGTTGCGCAGGTTGCCGGTCATGCGCTGCATGGAATTGACCAGATCCTTGATCTCATCATTGCCCTTGTATTCGATGTCCTGCTCGAGATCGCCGATGGCGACGGCGTCGGCAAGTTTGCCGGCGCGCTGCAGACCGCGCGCGATGGCGAGAGAAAGCCAGATGGCGATTGCCGAGGACAGTGCGATCAGCACGACCACGACGGCAACCAGCGCAGAGCTGATGAAGTCATATTGCGCATTGGTTGCCGCATCGGTTTCCCTGAGATCGAGCTCGATCTTCTCGTTCAGGCTGGCAAGCGTCGCAAGCACGCCTTCGGTGGCCTTGGCACCCTGGCCCATCGAAAGGGCGGCGGCGCGGGCGTTGCTTTCCGGCGTGTTCTGCTGACCAAGCCGCAGGATTTCGTCCTGCGATTTCTTCCAGTCGGGATAGGCGGCGCGGAATTCCGCGATCTTCGCGCGAATGGCTTCATTGGTCTCGCTGTCGAACATGGTCAGGGCGCGATCGATCGCCTGATGCTGCTTGGACACGCCTTCGACATAGCTTGGGATTTGTGTCGGGTCCGTGTTGAGAACGACATTCTTCTCTTCGCGGATCGCGGTCAGAACGGCGTCGGAGAGATCGCTCGAATTGCGAAGATTGGTGGCGGGGCCTTTGATGATATCGGTGATCGCCGCGTTGAGCGACGACAGGTTCATGA
Source organism: uncultured Shinella sp. (assembly GCF_946479415.1). The sequence continues at coordinate 899 of NZ_CAMLFY010000090.1, forward strand.
TGGACATGGCGGCCATGCCGCAGGTCATGGCAATGATAACGCCGAAGGCAATGGCAAGCTTCAGCTTGATGGTGAGGCGCATCTTGAGGGGTCTCCTTGATCGCAGATGCCGTATGGATGGCAGGACGCCCGGTTCTGGTGTCCATGATGCGTGAAGACCGATACATTCACTCTTCCGCGGGCCGTCAAACCGGCCCATTCCGCCGACGCCTACACACGCCGGGTGGTCACTGCGGCGCATCCATTGCTGGATGCGCCGGGTCTATTGCAAATCACGCGCTCTGGCGGAAATCCGCGTCGTCGGCATCCGGGCCGCCCATCGACATGTCGAGGGCAAAGCCGTTGCTGCGCGGCGTCTTGGACGCGGCGGTCGTGGTGCGGTGGGCCGTTACGGCAGCCGGGCGCTTGGCGGCGGCAGGAGCGGCCATCCTGACGGCGGTCGCACGCAGCTTTCCGGCGTGGTCCGCTTCCTTGCGGCCGGCATTGTCGACGCGGAAGAAGGCGATGGAGGCTTGCAGCTCCTCGGCCTGGGCGGCGAGTTCTTCCGATGTGCCGGACATTTCCTCCGACGCACCGGCATTCTGCTGGGTCACCTTGTCGAGCTGCTGGATCGCCTCGTTGATCTGCGAGGCACCGATATCCTGCTCGCGGCAGGCCGCCGAGATTTCCGAGATCAGTTCGGCGGTCTTGCGGATGTCAGGCACCAGACGGGTCAGCATGTCGCCGGCTTCGGTGGCGACGGACACCGTCTGGCCGGAGAGCGCGCTGATTTCGGCCGCGGCCGCCTGGCTGCGCTCGGCGAGCTTGCGCACTTCCGAGGCGACGACGGCAAAGCCCTTGCCGTGTTCGCCGGCACGCGCAGCCTCGACGGCGGCGTTGAGCGCGAGCAGGTCGGTCTGGCGGGCGATTTCCTGAACGATGGAGATCTTCTCCGCGATGGTGCGCATGGCGCCGACGGCACGGCCGACGGCCTCGCCGGAGGCTTCGGCATCCTTGGCGGACTGGCGGGCGATCTTTTCCGTCTGGGCGGCGTTGTCGGCATTCTGCTTGATGTTGGCGGCCATCTCTTCCATCGAGGCGGAAGCCTCTTCGGCGGACGAGGCCTGTTCGGTCGCGCCCTGCGAGAGCTGCTCGGAGCTGGCCGAGAGTTCCTGGCTGCCGGAGGAGACGTTGTCGGAGGCCGAGAGCGCATCGGCGACGACACCGCGCAGGCGCTCGATCATCGTATTGACGTGACCGAGCATGTCGCCGATCTCATCCTTGCTCGTGATGTCGGCAAAGCGGGTGAGATCGCCGTCCGCCACACCCTGCACGGCGGTGGCCGCGCGGCTGAGACCACGATTGATCGAAAACACGATCCAGACGGCAGCCACGGCGGCAATGAGAACCGCGATGGCGGCGGCAGCCACCATGAGCGTGCGCGTGCCTTCATACTGGGCCTGGGCGTTCACTTCGGCTTCGTCGAGACGACCTTCCTCGAGCTTGACGACTTCGCCGAGCAGATTGTCGATCTCGTTGGTCACGGCGCGCGCATCGGTGGTCGAGATGCGTGTTGCGCCCGCCATGTCGCCGGCAAGCGCCAGGGTACGGATGCGGTCGTCGTCGCGGCGGAAATCGGTGGTGAAGGCGGCAAGCTTGTTCCACATCACCTTGCCCTGTTCGGTGGCCTTGGCGAGGACCTCTTCGAACGTCGCATCGAAGGCCTTGCGTGCTTCATCGCTCTGGCCGATGTAACTGTTCGTTTCCGTGGCGTTGGCGGACAGAAGCATGTTCTTTTGATAGCGGATCTGCTGGAGTTGCAGATTGTTCAGCGACTGGGCGAGCTTGAGGCGCTCGGCCGGGCCGTTCAGCACGTCGCCGAGCGTCGTGTTGAGGCCGCCGAGGCTCATGATGCCGTAACCGGCCGTGCCGAGCAATACGGCGATCATGAAGCCGAATGTCAGGAACAGCTTGAGTTTGATGGTAAAGCGCATGGGTCTCTCCTGAGGGCCTAGTTCGGCGCTGGCGTGTTGCCGGAGCGGTCCTTTCGGGAGGAAAAGATCGCGTGCAGGTTCGGGACGATGATGAATTCGCCGCCTCGCTTGACGAGGCAGTTGATGTAATCGGCACGCCAGCGCATGCCGACGCTCGGCGGCGGCTCGCTGGCGAGCTTCGGGAGTGTCGTGACTTCGTTGACCTTGTCGGTCCGGATACCGACCAAGGTCGGTTCGTCGTCGAGATCGAGCTCAATGACGATGATGCGGCTGTCAATGGTGGTTTCCGTCGCGTCCATACCGAAGGCAAGGCGAATATCGGCAAGCGGGATCACCTTGCCGCGGAAATTGATGACGCTCGAAACGAAGGGCTTGCTGCCGGGAACGTGGGTTTCCGGCAGAAGGTCGAGGATTTCCTGCACGACGATCGCTTCGATGGCGAAGGTCTCGCCGTTGAGGTTGAAGGTGAGGACGGAAAGATCCTCCTCGTCGCCCCAGATCGTGCCGTAGTCGAGTTTTCGTGCTGCTTCGCTCATCCTGCCGCGCGCATATGCGCCTCCTGGTGCTGCCCGGCTGCGACGAGATGCGTGACGTCGAGGATCAGCGCGACGCTGCCATCCCCGAGGATGGTCGCACCCGAGAAGGTGGCGACGTCATGGTGCAGCTTGGACATGGATTTGATGACTGTCTGGTGGTCGCCGATGATCTGGTCGACGACGAGGCCGACGCGCTCCGACCCGGTCGAGATGACGACGACCTTCTGGTGCTGGTCCGGCTCCGTGCCGGTGCGGAAGAGTTCACGCAGGCGCAGGAACGGCACGAGGCTGTCGCGCAGCGAGATGAAGGAGCGTCCGCGCGAGCGCAGGTCGTCTTCGAGCGAAAGTTCGAGGCATTCCTCGACGGCCGAAAGCGGAATGACATAGCTGCCGCCGCCGACGCGAACGAGCAGGCCGTCGATGATGGCGAGCGTCAGCGGAATGCGCAGCGACACTTCCGATCCGTCGCCCGGCTTGCTGACGATGTCGATCGTCCCGCGCAGGGCTTCAACCGTCTTCTTCACCACATCCATACCGACGCCGCGGCCGGAAAGATTGGTGACGGCCTGGGCGGTCGAAAAGCCGGGCTGGAAGATGAGCTGCAGCAGTTCCGGATCGGACAATGCCTGGCCGGGCTGGATGAGGCCTGAAGTTTCGGCCTTGGCGCGCACCCGGTCGCGATTGATGCCGCGGCCGTCGTCCTTGATGGTGATGATCACCTCACCGCCCGTCTGGTGCGCGGAAAGGATGACCTTGCCTTTCGGGTCCTTGCCCGCGGCGATACGCTCCTCGGGTTTTTCGAGACCGTGATCGATGGAGTTGCGGACGAGATGGACGAGCGGATCGGCAAGACGATCGATCACCGTCTTGTCGACTTCGGTGCTTTCGCCTTCGGTAATCAGCTCGATTTCCTTGCCGGTTTCGCGCGACAGATCGTGTACGAGGCGGCGGAAGCGGCTGAAAAGGCTGGCGACCGGCATCATGCGCAGCACCATCATCGTGTCGCGCAATTCGCCAGAGAGACGCTCGATTTCCTCCGAGACGGAGCGAAGGCCGAGATCGGCCGCCGTGCCGGCAAGCTGGGTCAGTCGTGACTGGGCGATGACGAGTTCGCCGACGCGGTCCATCATCTCGTCGAGACGTTCGGCAGGAACTCGGACGTTTTCGGCGGATTTCGCCTGTTTGGAATCGTTGGCGGCCTGAATGGCCGGGGCCTCGCGTTCCGTGATCACCACGGCCTTCGGCATGGCGGCTGCAACGGGGATTTCAGCCGGATGTTCGATTGCGATTTCCGTGATGTCGAGCGCCATGTCGTCCATGACGAAGATGAAGACATCCTCGATATCGCTGCGGGGCTTTTCCGTCTTGAGCGTTACGTCCCAGGCGAGATGAATGTCGCGTGGTTCGAGCGCGGCAAGCTCGGGGACACCAGCCGTGTCTGCAACGATCCTGCACTCGCCGAGATCGCGCATTTCATCGAGCAGGCCGAGCGGATTGGTGCCGTTCGCCATGGCATTGACCGGCAGGCTGAAGCGGATGCGCCATTCGCGCATTCCGCCGGTCTCCTTCGCCGCGGATGCCGCGGGAGAGGCGGCGTTTGCCGCCGGAGCGGGGGAGCCTGCGCCGTTGACGGCGCGATGCAGGTTGTCGAGCAGGCTGGCGCTCATCGCGTCGTGGTCGCCGTTTGGCGTTTCGAGCAGGGCGCGCATGTGGTCCTGCGCGGAAAGCACGGCCGAGACCAGCTCATGCGTTGCCGGCACGTCACCCTTGCGCACGCGGTCGAAGGCGGTTTCGCAATGGTGCGTGAAGGCGGCCAGCGCCTCGAAGCCGAACATTGCGCCGGACCCCTTCAGGGTGTGCAGGCCCCGGAAGACCGCATCGATCTGGTCGCGATCGTCGAGGCTGCGCGTCAGGTCGAGAAGGCCGGACTCGATCTGTTCCAGCAGTTCGGCCGCTTCTGTCCGGAAAACTGAGATCGGGTCCGGATTGCTCATTTGCCGAGAACCTTCCTTGCGATCTTGACGAGGCTTTCCGGATCGAACGGCTTGGTGAGCCAGCCGGTTGCGCCGGCGGCTTTCGCCTGCGCCTTGATTTCGCCGTCGGATTCCGTGGTGAGGAAGATGACCGGCACACCCGTATGCGCGGGCAGCTTGCGCAGCTCGCGGATCATGGTGAGGCCATCCATATTGGGCATGTTGAGGTCGGTGACGACGAGGTCGTATTCACCCGCCTTCAGCTTGTCGAGACCATCGAGCCCGTCGACGGCTTCGGTCACGGCATAGCCGGCATTGTTCAGGGTGACGCGTGTCGTCAGCCGGATACTGGCGGAATCATCCACGGTCAGGATTTTCGCGGTCATCAATTTTTCTCCTGATGCAACCAGAAATGTGCGGCATCGGGCGTCATCTCATCAAGAAAACCGCCGCGTTTCAGCACGTCGTAAAGGTCTCCCGTCGCGGGACGAGCAAGTAGAACCTGGCCCGCCTGCGATTCTGCGTGCTTGCGTGCCGCCGCCACGAGCTGGACAAAGCTCAGGTCGACCTGTGCCTGTTCGTCGATATCAAGTATCGTCGTCGAATTTTTAGCCAGACTATCCAGGATAATCTCTTTGACGGCTAATATATTCTTGATGGTGAGCGCATTCGGTAAGGTTAACGGCGCGTCACCGGGTAGGGTGGAGGACATGCAGGCCCCGATAAACGTTTTGCAGGGGAGTATTCCCCGCGCCAGAATTCCCGGATACGCTTAATGAAGTGTAAAGCGCGGTTGATAAATTCACCTGTTGGTAGTTATCATGGTGGCGGTACACTACCTTACCTTAGGTGATGTAAATTACTCAAACATTTGATTTTTATGCATAAATTATATGATTAGACATTAAAAATATTATTTCTAAATCCCTAATTCTAGGGATGCCTACAGCTTCGGGTGGTGCCTCGTAGAATGGCGAAAGAGCGCGGATTCCATTCCATCAGAAGATTCGAATTTACTGTGCGTTACCTTGTTCGCCCTAGGGTCCTGCCAGGGTTTCTTGAAAGTGGGGTATGGCGTGTCAGGAACAGCGAGCGCAGTCCGCATCGAGCGGCAGACGACCGGGACGGAACTCGTCTTCAGCCTTGAAGGTGCCCGTTCCCGCATCGAACAGCGGTTCCTGGACGGCGGCGTGGTGCTGCTCGCCGTACTCGACGTGCTCAACAGGCTGGTTGCATCTCTGGAAAACCTGTCGCGGTCCCTCGATGACGAGACCGCCGAGGCAACGATCGGTCGGCTGGTCGCAACGGTCGCTCAGCTGACCGCTCTTCCCGCCATCGAGGAGACGCGCCAGCAGCGCCTTGCCAGCGTGGCGGTGACGGAGAAATCGCTCGGCGCCCATATCGCGGATATGCAGGAGACGCTGCGTTATCTGCGCACCTTCGCGACGACGGCCAAGATCACCGGTGCCGCCATTCCGGATTTTTCGGGCTTTGCCGAGGAAATCCTCGAACGCATCCAGTTCGGCAGGAAGGAAGTCGACGCGCTTGGTGTGAAGATCGGCACGCTCGGCGGGGTGATCGACGCGGCCTCATCCGGCGGCGGGGATGCGTTGGAGCGCTTCCGCCGCAGCGTGCCCGACATTGCAGGCAACCTCTCGCGCAATGCGGCGGACCTCACGTCCCAGCGCAAGCATCTTTCGCAGCTTGCCGGCAAGGTCGGCAGCGCCGCCCGCCTCGTTCAGACGAAAGTCGCGACGACGCTCTCCGCCATGCAGATCGGCGACATCACGCGCCAGCGTATCGAACATTGCCAGTCGGCCTTCACATTCCTGGACGAACATCTCGCGACCGGCATGCTGGACGGCGACGCGGCCGGGCGCCTGACGAACCTCGTGCGCCATCTCGTGCGCGACCAGCTTGTCGAAATCGCGAGCGATTTCGGGCGCGAGTGCAAGACCGTCGTCGGCACGATCCGCAGTTTTGGCAACGATATCGATGGTCTGATGGCGCTTTACGGCGATATGGACACGACCGACGGCCAGTCTGCCGACCGCGCCATGCGCACGCTGGAAGCCGATATCGACGCCGCCTGCGCCGTGGTGCGCGAGATCGAGCAGGCGGCCGGCAAGGCCAATGCCCTGGGGTCGAGCACGGTGGAGACCGTGCAGGAACTGTTGAAGGGCGTGAAGACGATCCAGCTGGTCCGCACCGACATTCACTACATGGCGCTCAACACCAACCTGCGCTGCAGCAAGCTCGGCGAAGAGGGGCGGGCGATCAATGTGGTGACCGCGGAACTGCGCACCTTTTCCGCCCAACTCGACGAGACGGCAGAACGCATCCTGGTCGCCCTGCAATCGCTGGAGGGTGACGCCGGCAAGCTTGGCGAAGCGAGCAATGCGGCCGGCGGCGCGCTTGATGCGCATCTCGAGGAAGTGCTCGACCATATCCGCCGGGCGGGCGACCGGATGGAAGAGGACATGGCGGCGCTGCGGGACTGCGGCGCGGACATTTCCGCCAAGGCCAGCCGGACCATTGCCGGCCTCGACTTCAACGCGGAGCTTGGCGACGTGCTTGCCGAATGCGCGGCGAGCGCCGGCAGCCTGATCGGGCATGACGTACCCGATACGACGGGCCTCGAAGAGGCGATGAACGACCTCGGCAGCCGTATCGCCCGCGTCTACACCATGGCCTCCGAACGGGAAATTCATGCCCGGTATTTCGGCGGGGCGGTCGATGCGCCATCCGCCCAGCCCGCAGCGATGAGCGACGACGAGCTTTTCGACGACGCCCTGTTCTGAGGCTTCGGAAGCCTATGCCGACCGGCGCAGCATCAATTCGGATTTGAGCAGAATCTGTTCCCGGCCAAAGGCGGGATGATCGGCTTCGTCGAGCTTGTGCAACAAAAGCTGGATCGCAAGGCGACCGATCTCGTCGTAGTTCTGGGCGACGGTGGTGATCGGCGGGCAGGCATATTGCGAGAGAGGGTGGTCGTCGTGGCCGGCGACGCGCAGGTCGTAGTCGGCGCCATGGCCGACCTTCAGGCCTTTCTGCCAGGCCGCGGCAATGACGCCGAAGGCCAGACGGTCGTTGGCGCAGAGAATGGTGCGGCTCTTGAGGTCTGCCGGTTTTTCGAGCAGGCGGCTCGCCTCCTCGAAGGCGAAACGCTCGAAATCCCAGTTTGCAACTTCCGAAACGGGCAGGATCTGCGGCTCCATGCCAAGCCGCGCCATCACTTCGAGATAGGCGGTCTCGCGGGTCAGCGCGTTGGTGTTGACACGCGGCATGCCGAAATAGCACGGCGGCTCGCCGGATCGGCAGAGATAGTCGACGATCAGCCCGAAACTCTGGCGGTTATCAGTTCCGACGAAGGCGGAGGTCTCGTCGAGGGGTGAGTCGACATAGACGAGCGGAATGGACTGGCCGAGCTGTTCCAGCGTCTTTGGCCGCGCGGTCGAGCCGAGTGGGGCGAAGATTGCGCCGATGAAAACGGGTTGGCGATACGATGATGCCTCGCGCCGTCAGCCCGCCTGTGCGGGTTCGGCCGCGATCGTCTTCTGCCGGTCGGCATAGACGCGGGCCAGCCAGGCGCAGACCATCAGCTGGATCTGGTGGAAGAGCATCAGCGGCAGAACGATGGCGCCGATCGACTGGCCGGCGAAGATGACGCTTGCCATGGGCACGCCGCTGGCGAGGCTCTTCTTCGAGCCGCAGAAGACGGCGGTGATGCGGTCTTCCCGATTGAAGCCCAGAAGCTTGCCGCCGAGGCTGGTGATGATGAGGACGGCTGCGAGCAGCAGGCAGTCGACGAGGATGAGCAGCGCGAGATCGCCGATGGCCAGCCGGTTCCAAATGCCCTCCGTCACGGCTTCGGAAAAGGCGAGATAGACGACCATCAGGATCGAGCCGCGGTCGAAGGGATTGAGCAGCGTCTTCTTCGAGCGGATCCAGTTGCCGATGAAAGGCTGCAATATCTGGCCGGCGACGAAGGGCAGGAAGAGTTGCAGCATGATTTTCCAGATCATGTCGAAGGAAATGCCGGCATTGCCGCTCGTCGAGAAGAGCAGCGCCACCAGCGCCGGCGTCAGGAAAATCCCGAGAATGTTCGATGTCGATGCCGCGCAGATCGCGGCCGGCACATTGCCGCCGGCAATCGAGGTGAAGGCGATCGACGACTGCACCGTGGATGGCAGCACGCAGAGGAAGAGCAGGCCAAGATAGATCGGCTGGTCGATCAGCCAGGGCGAGAACAGGCCGAGCCCGAGGCCGAGCAGCGGGAAGATCGCGAAGGTCGTCACCAGAATGAAGAGCTGCAGGCGCCAGTGCAGGAAACCGGCGACGACCGTGTCCGTCGAAAGCCGCGCGCCATGCAGGAAGAACAGGAGCGCGATCGCAATATTAGTGGCGATGGCGAACCATTCCGCCGGCTCGCCGGAAATCGGCAGCAGCGAGGCGAGCAGCACGGCGCCGACCAGCAGCAAGGTGAATGTATCGGGCAGGAAGCGTTTCATCGGTCACGGTCCGGGGAGGTCTCGACAGACTTTTAAAATGCGCTATCCTGTTTTGCGATGCAATCGATAATGCTTATCGAGAAACGTGATATGCTCGACCTCGCCCAGCTGCGCAGTTTCGTCATGGTGGCCCAGACCAAAAGCTTCACGCTTTCGGCGGAGCGGTTGAATCTCGGGCAATCCACCGTCAGCCAGCATCTCCAGCGGCTGGAACGCAGCCTCGGCCGGCGGCTGATCGACCGCGACACCCATGCGGTGCGCCTGACGAGTGATGGCGAGGCCTTGCTGCCGAATGCCCGCCAGCTTCTTGCGCTGGAACGGCAGACCGTGGCGCGCTTCGATGCCGATGCGCCGCGCGGTCCCTTCCGTCTCGGCATTTCCGAGGATCTGGTGAGCGGACAGCTGCCGGGGCTTCTGGAAGACTTCATCGCCGATCATCCCTCCGTCGATCTCCAGCTTTCGGTCGCACTCTCCAAGACGCTGGCCGACATGCAGGATCGCGGCGAGCTCGATCTCGTCATGGCCAAGCGCAGGATCGGCGAGCAGCGCGGCGATGCCATCCTGCGCGAGCCGCTGGTGTGGCTGGCGAGCGATCCCGAGGCGATCCTCGCCAAGCCTGAGCTGCCGCTCATCGTCTTCCCGCCGCCGAGCCTGACGCGGACGCTTTTGATGGAGGCGCTGGAGCATGCCGGCACGCCCTGGCGCATCGTCTGCTCCTGCCAGAGCCTCAGCGGGCTGACGGCTGCGGCGCGGGCGGGCATGGGCGTGCTGGTGCAGCCGCGCAGCCTGGCGCCGTCGGGCCTTCGCGAAATCGCCCCGCCATTCCTGCCGACGCTGGAGGATGTCGAATTCGTGCTGGTCACGGCAAGCTCCGCCGATCACGCCACCGTTTCCGCCTTTTCCCGCAAGGTGCGCGAGCGCTTCGGCAAGGGTTTTGCCGTCAGCGCCGGCCCCTGACATCGAACCATAAAACCAGCCGCTTCAGCGGCGCAAAACATCCGAGGAGAACGACCGAATGCGCAATTTCGAAAGGCCGACCCGCTCCGTCGCCGTCGCCCGCCATGCCATGGCAGCGACGTCGCACCCGTCCGCGACGCTCGCCGCCTTGCAGATCCTGGAGGCCGGCGGCAATGCGATGGATGCGGCGATTGCGGCCTCCGCCATGCAATGCGTCGTCGAGCCGGGCTCGACGGGCATCGGCGGCGATTGTTTCGTGCTGTATGCGCCCGGCGGGTCCGACAAGGTCGTCGCCTATAACGGGTCGGGGCGCACGCCGGCGGCGCTGACGCTCGACTGGTTCACCGAGCGGGGTCTCGCCGAAGTGCCGCGGCAATCGCCCTGGGCCGTGACCATTCCCGGCGCCATCGATGCCTGGACGCGACTGCATGCCGATCACGGCCGCATGCCCTTCGCCGACGTGCTGGCGCCGGCCATCCGCTTTGCCGAGGAGGGCTATGCGATCAGCCCGCGCGTTCATCGTGACTGGTTGCTGGAGGAGGAGCTGCTGGCCTCGGAGCCGACCGCCGCGCGCATCTTCCTGCCGAAGGGGCGCGCGCCGAAAATTGGCGAGGTTCACCACCAGCCGGAGCTTGCCGCGACGCTGAAGCGCATTGCCGCCGAAGGGCGCGACGGGTTCTATACCGGGGCGGTGGCGGAGGACATGGTGTCCTATCTCCGCTCGCTTGGCGGCCTGCACACGCTGGAGGATTTTGCGGAGGCGCGGGGCGACTATGTGACGCCCGTGACGACGGATTTCCGGGGCCACACCATCCACGAATGCCCGCCGAACGGACAGGGCATCATCGCGCTGCTGATCCTGAACATTCTGAGCCGTTTCGAGGCCCAGGGCGATCCGCAATCGCCGGACCGGCTGCACTTGGAAATCGAGGCGACGCGGCTTGCCTATGCCGCGCGCGACGCCTGGATCGCCGACCCGGACAAGGCGCATGTGCCCGTCGAGGAGTTGTTGTCGGATAGCCTTGCCGACCGGCTGGCCGGCATGATCGACCTCAATCGCGCGCTGACGGATTTGCCGCCCTTCGACATGCCGCTGCACCGCGATACGGTCTATATTTCCGTGGTGGACCGTGACCGTAATGCCGTCAGCTTCATCAACTCTGTTTTCGACAGTTTCGGCACCGGCCTTGTCGCGCCGCGCTCCGGCGTCGTGCTGCACAATCGCGGCCAGAGTTTTTCGCTGAAGCCCGGCCATCCCAATGTCGTGGCACCGGGCAAGAGGCCGCTGCACACCATCATTCCCGGCATGGTAACCCGTAACGGCCGGGTTGAAATGCCCTTCGGCGTCATGGGTGGCTACTACCAGGCGATGGGCCATGCCCATCTCATCTCCAAGGTCTTCGACTACGGCATGGACCTGCAGGAGGCAATCGATCTGCCGCGTCTCATTCCCACGTCCGAAGGCACGCTTGTCGAAGCCGAACACACGCTGCCGGCCGCGACGGCAAGCGAACTCGAACGGCGCGGCTTCTCGCTCGTTCCGGCCGAAGGGCCGATCGGCGGGGCACAGGCGATCCGCATCGATTGGGAAAACGGCACGCTGATCGGCGGGTCGGAATCGCGCAAGGACGGCATAGCACTCGGGCTTTGAAGGGCGCGCGCCTCAGGTCAGAGATGGCGGCCGGCGTCCAGCAGCTCTTCGGCTTCTTCCAGCGTCATGGCGAATATCTTTCTGCCGATGTCGAAGCCGAAGCCGCCGCGGGCAAAGGCGGAGAATTCCTTGGCCTTTCGCTTGTCGTCCAGCTCCACCTTGCGGAACGGGCCGAAGGCGCGCTTGCGGGCGAGCACGACGGCAGCGTAGAGGTCGTCCATCTCGGCCACCGCGGCGGCGGCCGTTTCCTTGGCGATGCCTTTCTGCGAGAGCTTCTGCACGACCGCGCGCTTCGAGCGGCCGCTGCGCATGCCGGAGCGGCTGCTCATTTCGGCAAAGGCCGTATCGTCGAGTGCCTTGTTGTCATAGGCGAATTTCACCGCGGCATCGGCCAGCGCCTTGACCTGCGCGTCGCTGATATCCTCGAATTTCTCCCGCGCCTTGCGGGCGATGGCGTCGAAGAGCTGCTTTTCCGTGTGCATGCGCCGTTCGATGCGATAGATCGTCGAATTGCGCGCCCAGGAGAACATGCGCGGGGTGGGCACATCGGCGGGCGTGTCGTCTTCGAGGCTCACGGGGGCTTTCGGCAAGGAGTGCTTCGGATCCCGTTCTTATGGAAGAAGTTTTCCGCCCTGTCACGCCTCGGCCTTCGCCACGACGAGGTCGATCTCGACCAGCGCATCGCGCCCGAGTGCTGCAACGCCGACCGTGGTGCGGGCCGGCAGATGCGCGTCCTCATTGAAATGCCGGTGATAGACTGCATTGAGGCCCGCATAATCGCGGGCGAAATCCGTGAGATAGATCCGGACGAAGACTGTGTCTTCCAGCCGATATCCCGTGGCGTCGAGAATGCGGTGCAGGTTGCGGAAGACGAGTTCGGTCTGGGCTTCGATGGATGCAGGCAGCGGCGCGTCGGGCTGATCGGGGTCGATCGGCAACTGGCCGGTGACATGGAGCAGCCCGCCCGCTTCAACGGCATGCGCATAGCGTGCAGTCTTCGGCGGCGGCGCGGCGTTGGCAACGATGTGGCGGCGCAGCGGCATGATCGAATATCCGGTGAGAGACGGGTGCCGGCCGGACCGGCACCCGGATGGAAGGCTCAACTCCAGGCGTGGCGCGGGGCGTTGATGCCGTTGAGGTAGAAATTGCCGACGTGGAAGAATTTCCAGCGCACGGGATCGTGCAACGTATGGGCGCGCGCATTGCGCCAGTGGCGGTCGAGATTGTGTTTGGCGAGCGTTGAGCGCGTGCCGGCCAGTTCGAACAGCTTGTTCGTGGCGAGGATCGCGATTTCCGTCGTCAGCACCTTGGCTTCGGCGGTCTTGATGGTCGCGTCGTTGATCGTCTCTTCCGTCGCGCTCTTCAGGCCGGCGTCGATTGCCTCGCCAGCGATGTCGAGCAGGGCTTCGGCCGCATGCAGCCGGATCTTCAGGTCGCCGATGGCGGCGATGGTGAAGGGGTCCTCGCCCGCCGTCTCCTTGCCGCTGTCGATCCATGGACGGCTCTGCGTCTTGATGAAGGCGATGGCATCATCAATGGCGCCGCGCGCGATGCCGGCATCGATGGCGGCCTGGATGATCTGCGAGACGGGGCCGGCAATGGTCGGCCGGTCGAATGCGGCGACCGGCAGCAGCCGGCTCTTCGGCACGCGGACATTCTCGATCTTCACCGCGCCGGAGGCCGTGGTGCGCTGGCCGAAGCTCGACCAGTTGTTGGTGACGGTGATGCCGGGCGCATCGCGATCGGTGAAGACGAGATAGCCCTTCTCCTCGGCATCGACGGCGACGATCGGAATGATGTGCGAGAGCAGGGCACCCGTCGTGTAGAACTTTTCGCCGTTCACCACCGCTTCGTCGCCCTCATGCGAGACGCGCGTTTCGAAGGCGCCGACGGTCTTGCTGTTCAGTTCCGAAAAGGCATTGCCGAAGCGCAGGCCGGACAGGACCCAGCCGAAGAATTCCCTCTTCTGCTCTTCCGTACCGTCGAGGTCGATATGGCCGTTGATGGCGAGATGGTTCTGGGTGATCTGGGCAATCGAGGAATCGGCTGCGGCGAGGATGGCGATGACGCGGGCCAGCGTCTTGTAGGAAACGCCCGCACCGCCATAGGCCTTGGGCACGTTGATGCCCCAGAGGCCGCTCTGCGAATAGGCGTCGATTTCCTTCAGCGGCAGCAGGCCTTCGCGGTCGCGCAGCGCCGCACCCTGTGCGAAATCAACAGCAAGGCGTTTGGCGACGGCGATCGCCTCCTCGTCGCTCTTGATGATGTGGGCGGGGGTCTGCGGGCGGGGACGCGGCGGCACCGGGTCGTCGGAATTTACACGCGGATGCTGCGTATAGTCGATCGGCTGCTTTTCGATGATCCCCATGGCGGAACTCTCCTGTTGGTGTTGGGCAAGTTTCGCAGATAAAAATAAAATCGATAGATATTATGCATTATAAAGCGGTCGCCTGAGGAAAAATCCTTCGAAGGGTGCGATGGGTTTTGCCGGTCAGGCCTTCGTGCCGTAGTATTTTTGCGCAATGCCGGCGGCCGCTGTTATGATCTTCTGGCCGATATCGAGCATGCGGGTCCTGTTGGCGCGGGCTGTGGGGGCGGCGACGGCCAGGGCGCCGGCCGGTCTTCCATTCGGTGCAAGAATCGGTGCCGCGGCGCTGATCACGCCCATTTCAAAACCCTGCGGGTTGATCGAAAAGCCGCGTTTGGCGGTCTCCTTCAGCAGAAGGCGAACCGCCTCCGGATCCGTGACCGTCTCGGCGGAGAAACGTTCCATCGGCCGTTTCAGTGCGCGCTCGATCTCGTCGGCCGGCAGGAAGGCGAGATAGGCGACACCGGAGGCCGTGGCATGGAAGGGCAGGGGTGCGCCAAGATCGACGATCACGCGGTGGGCCTGCGAGGAATCCTCGACATGAATGGTGGAGAGCCGTCCGCCTGTGAATTCCGAGAGATGAACCGTTTCGCCGACCTCGTCCGCCAGCGCCTTGACGAACGGTGCGGCTACGGACACGAAGGGAAAACGGGCCTGACGGATACGCGCCAACCGCACCGGTGCCGCGCCGAGCCGGTATTTCCGCGTTTCCTCATCCTGCTCCACGAAGCCGTGTTTCTCGAGTTCCACCAGGAAGCGCCACGCGGTCGCCTTGTCGAGTGCCGCAAGCCGGGCGACGTCGGTCAGCCCGATATCCTTGCCGAGTTGCGAAATCACGTCGAGGAGGGAGAGGGCCTTTCCGATGGTGCTCATACGTCTCTTCCGTGCGTTTCGTTGCGGGTCGTAGGGCACCGGACGATCGGCGCCGCCGTTCCTGCTTTCAATTCCTGCGCCCTGCCACCCGTTCGACGATACTTAACATGAGAATTAACTTGACGGCGACGCAAGCTTTTGCAAGTCTAATATTAAAATAAAGGTTCAAATAATGAACCGCAAGAAAATTCGTCGAGTGGGAACCGCCGGGCACCTTTTGCGCGGCATTGGAGGCGGCAGCCGTGTGGGGCGGGCCGTCAGGATGGGAGCAAGATCATGACCAACGAAACCGCGCCGTCAGGCGGCGCGAACCAACTGCGCAAGAACAGCCTCGGCGTCGGGGCCGTCACGTTCCTCGTCGTGTCGGCCGCAGCACCCCTGACCGCCGTTGCCGGCGGCGTGCCGCTGTCGATGATGCTCGGCAACGGGCCGGGCATTCCGTTGACCTTCGTTTTCGTGACGGCGGTGCTGCTGCTGTTTGCCGTCGGCTATGTCGCGATGGCGCGCCATATCAGCAATGCCGGCGCCTTCTACGCCTATACCGCGCAGGGCCTGGGCGGGCTTGCCGGCGGCGCTGCCGCGCTTATCGCCATTCTCGCCTATAATGCCATGCAGATCGGCGTTTTCGGCCTGTTCGGTGCCGCGACGGCCGGCTTCTTCGCCGGCTATGGCATCGACCTGCCCTGGTGGGTCTGGACCTATATCGGCATCGCGCTCGTCGCGGTCTTCGGCTATCGCCGGGTCGATTTCTCCGCCCGCGTGCTCGCCGTGCTCGTCATCCTCGAATATCTCGTCGTGCTGGTCATCGATGTGGCCATCCTCGTCAAGGGCGGCGACAGCGGGCTTTCCGCGGCCCCCTTCACGCCGTCGGCCTTCATGAGCGGCACGCCGGCCATCGGCATCCTGTTCTGCTTTGCCGCCTTCATCGGCTTCGAGGCGACGACCATCTATTCGGAAGAAGCCCGCGAACCGGAAAAGACCGTACCGCGCGCCACCTATATCTCGGTGCTCATCATCGGCCTGTTCTACATGCTGACCTCCTGGCTGATGGTCAATGGCGCCGGCGTCGACAAGCTCGTACCGGAAATCCAGGGTCTTGCCGATCCGACGACCTTCCTTTTCGGCCTTGCGGACCGTTATGTCGGCGGCGGCATCACCACCGTCATGGGCCTTCTCTTCATCACCAGCCTGTTTGCCGGCGTCGTCGCCTTCCATAACGGCGTTGCCCGCTACATGTATGTCGCCGGCCGCGAAGGCCTGCTGCCGAAGGCGCTCGGCGTCACCCATCCGGTGTTCCAGAGCCCGCATGCCGGCTCGGTCGTGCAGACGGTCATTGCCGTCGTTGTCGTCGCCCTCTTCGCCTTCACGGGGCAGGATCCGGTGCTGGCGCTGTTCTCGTGGCTGACGAATGTCGGCACGCTGGCGATCATCCTGCTGATGGCGCTCACCGCCTTCTCCATCGTCGCCTTCTTCGGCCGCAATCCCGGCCTCGAAGGCAACAAGCTGGTGACGGTCGTGCTGCCCGTCCTGACTGGGCTGATCCTCGCCGCACTGGTGTTCTATATTGCCACCAATTTCGGCGCACTCGCCGGTGCGGAAGGGCCGCTCGCCGTGTTCCTGCCGGGTCTCGTGTTGATCGCGGCGGTTATCGGCGTGTTCTGCGCGCTGCGTCTGAAGTCCGGTGACGCGGCTGCCTTCGCCCGGCTTGGCGTCGGTCGCGAAGTTTGAAAAATGGGCGGTGCTTCGGCACCGCCTACCCGACCTTTCGAGGGAAGAACATGCAGGAAAAGATCGAAGCGCTTCGCAACCTTACCATCGCTCCGCAGGCGCTATTCATCGATGGCAACTGGCGTGAACCGGCAGAAGGGCGCGCGCTCGATGTCATCTCGCCGATTAACGGTGAGCGGCTGACGAGCATTGCGGACGCGGGCGCCGTCGATGTCGACCGGGCGGTGAAAGCCGCGCGTGCGGCTTTCGAAAAGGGCCGCTGGTCCAAGGCCGCGCCGGCCGAGCGCAAGCGGGTGCTGCTCAAGATCGCCGAGCTGATCGAGAAGAACGCCCTGGAATTCGCCGTGCTCGGCGTGCGCGACAATGGCACGGAAATCGCCATGGCGCTGAAGGCCGAGCCCGGCAGTGCCGCCGGCAGCTTCCGCTACTATGCCGAGGCGATCGACAAGGTCTATGGCGAGATCGCACCGACGGCTAGCGATATTCTCGGCCTCGTGCATCGCGAGCCGGTCGGTGTCGTCGGCGCCATCGTGCCGTGGAATTTCCCGCTGATGATCGGCGCCTGGAAGATTGCGCCGGCACTTGCCGCCGGCAATTCCGTGGTGCTGAAGCCGGCGGAGGTGGCGTCGCTGTCGCTGCTGCGCCTTGCCGAACTCTGTGCCGAAGCCGGTCTTCCCGAGGGGGTGTTCAACGTCGTTACCGGCCGCGGTGCCGTCACGGGCGAGGCGATGGGCCTGCATCCCGATATCGAT
>NZ_CAMLFY010000091.1 GCF_946479415.1 uncultured Shinella sp.
AATTCGGGGCGTGCTAGTTGATGATATCGGCGCCTTCTGCCTTCAAGCGGGCAACGCCGTCCTTCATCTGCTGTAGCTGTTCAGGCGGGTGCCCTTGCCATTTCGTCACTTCGGCGATGACACGCAGTGGATCGCGGGAACGATAGGACAGTGTTGGATTGCCCGGGAATCTCTTATCCGTCAGGTTGGGATCGTCCATGATCGGCCCCGTCGGCTCCACGACATAGATCCGTTCCTGTCCACCGCCGGCAGCCAATTCGGCGCCCCAGATCGCAGCATCCAGCGTACCCGCAAAATACACCCAGGAGAGTGACATGGCTTCGGCGAAATTCGACTGATAGCCGACTGAGATCATATCTCCGGGTTTCAGATCGGCCTTGGTGCCGTGGAAAAACGATTGTGAAAACACGCTGGCACTCGCTGACATAGGCTTGTCGCTCCTTTGCTGCGTTGATCAATGTGTTATCCCGACCAAGACATATCGGGCTGTATCGTGTGACGGCGGTATTGGCGGAAGAGGTGGGATTCGAACCCACGGTAGACTCTCGCCTACGCCGGTTTTCAAGACCGGTTCCTTAAACCACTCGGACACTCTTCCATCGTTCGAGGCAGTATTTCTCCGGTTCCTGGAAACGGGTGCAGCCGCGCGTGCGGTTCATTCCTCGACGTGGCGGCTTTTTAGCAGTTTTGATCGTATCGTCAACGAGGGATGCCGCTATTTCGAGCGACCGTCGGCAGGCCCGCTAGGCAACTTTTCCCGACTTGTTGCTGACGCATTGTGCTCGTAGATTCGCAAAGCACCCGAAAGCAATCTTGCCGGCTGGATGCGAACAGGGGAGGCAGCCATGGAAGTGCTTCGAGACCCCACGCATATCGGCATGTTCGAACCTCAGGATATCGATATCCTGCAAGGCGTCTTTGCCCGGTTGACCACCATGCACAGCCCGATGCTCGACGAGATGCGGGCACGATCGCTGGCGCGGTCGATCATCACGCTGTACCGCCACGGTGTGCGTGACCCCGACCAGCTGTTCGATGTCCTGCACGTGCAGGCATCCTGACAGGGTTATCATCACGGGGAGGCGCCCTGTTGCCGCCTCCCGTGCCATGAATTAACCAAATGGAAACCATAAATCATCGAAGTTGGCGTTCGGATTCCCGATCATTCGCAATTTTGCCATGTTATTGGCATGATTAACGTACTGTTATTTACTGAGTGGCATTGACGGCTAGCTTGCAGGGGCAAGGCAGTTGGCTGGCGCACCGTCGGGGACAATAGCGGCGTGGGACACAAGAATATCTCGAAGAATGCGACCCGGTTCGGCTTGGGCCTGAGGTTGTTGACTATTCCCTTGATCTGCGCCGGGCTTGCCGCCTGTGCGACGACGACATCGGCTCCCAAGAAGAAAACCCGCAGCAAGGAATTCTTTGCTGAGTCCGAATATGGCGTGAAGGCCAGTCCGCGTGTCGTCGAGGACGGGCAGGTCGTCCCGAAGGGCGGCGGCCGCTACCAGCTCGGCAAGGCCTATCAGGTCCGCGGCAAGTGGTATCAGCCGAAGGAAGAGCCGGGCTACAACAAGACCGGCCTTGCCTCCTGGTACGGCTCCGCCTTCCATGGCCGCCGCACCGCCAATGGCGAAGTCTACGATCGCTACCATCTCTCCGCGGCGCACCCGACCTTTCCGCTGCCGAGCTATGCGCGCGTCACCAATATGGAGAACGGCACGTCCGTCATCGTTCGCGTCAACGATCGCGGTCCCTTCCATGAAGGCCGCGTGATCGACGTGTCTTCCAAGACGGCAGACCTGCTCGACATGAAGCGCACGGGCACCGCCAAGGTGCGTGTGCAATATGTCGGCAAGGCGCCGCTTGAGGGCAATGACATGCCCTATCTCATGGCATCCTATGTCACGAAGGGCTCGCGCGTTCCCGCCGTCGATCCGGGTGGCCAGATCGCAACGAGCGTGATGGTGGCTTCCGCCGACAGCCGGTCGCTGCCGGGCGCCGGATCCGAAGAGAATGTCCTGCGGGTTCCGGACCAGAGCACGATGACCGCGCTCAACAAGACGCAGGCCGCGTCGGACGCATTCCAGGCGATGGAACAGCAGTTCGTTCTGCTGCCTGAAATCGGTCCGTTGCCGATGGAGCGGCCCAATTACGTGCCGCAGCTTTCCGCAGAACCGAGCTATGCGGCTGCCTATGCCGATGAACGTGTGCGCGACGCTGCGGGCGCGTTCGACGCTATCCTGACGCTTGACGGGCAGCTGAAGCCGCTTTCCGCCCTTGCCGAAAACGCGGGCTGATGGCCCGCGACATCACATCCGTTTGCGCAATGCGCGTGGCTGTGGGAGTGTGACGACACCCGGAGTCGCCATGCATCGCCGCCTGTTTTTCCTGTTCATTGCCTTCCTGTCCGTCCTGAACGTTGCACATGCCCAGTCGGCCGCGCCGCAGGCGGGTTTCGACGTCAAGGCCAAGCAGGTCTATCTCATCGAGGCCGAGACCGGCACGGTGCTGTTTGCCCGTGCGCAGGACGAGCTGGTGCCGGCCGCCTCGCTCGCCAAGCTGATGACCATGGCGACGGTCTTCAAGGCACTCTCAACTGGCGAGATCACGCTGGAGACGCAATATCCCGTCACCGAATATGCCTGGCGCACGGGGGGCGCGCCGTCACGCACCTCCACCATGTTTGCGGCGTTGAAGTCCAATGTGCGCGTGGAAGACCTCGTGCGCGGCGTCACCGTGCAGTTCGCCAACGATGCCTGCATCATCCTCGCCGAGGGCATGGCGGGCTCGGAAACGGCCTTCGTCACCCGCATGAACAAGGAGGCGCGGGACCTCGGCCTGCAAAAATCCACCTTCGCCAATGCGACCGGCCTGCCGAACCCGGACAACAAGGTGACGATGCGCGAGATGGTCGATCTCGCCCGCCACCTCGAGACGACCTATCCCGAACGCATGGCCTATTACCTCGAACCGGAATTCGAGTGGAACAAGATCAAGCAGCGCAACCGCAATCCGCTCCTGGCGCTGAATATCGGCGTGACTGGTTTCGTCACCGGTTTTTCGGAAGAGGGCGGTTATTCCATCGTGGCGGCCGTCAACCGCGATGGCAAGCACCTCGTGCTGGCCATGGGCGGTCTGGAGAACGAAAAGGTCCGTATCGAGGAGTCGCGGCGCATCATCGAATGGGCGCTTTCTTCCTTTGAACGGCGTACATTGTTCAAGCTGGGCGAGGCGATTGCCGATGCCTCCGTCTACGGCGGCGATGCCTCGACCGTGCCGCTCGTCGCGGGCGAGCAGGTGGATGTGTTCCTGCCGAAGGACAATTCGCAGAAGCTGGTCGCCCGCGTCGTCTACACCTGGCCGGTGCGCGCGCCCGTCGAGCCCGACAAGGCGGTCGGCACGCTGAAGATCTGGAACGACAAGCAGCTGCTGCGCGAGGTGCCGGTGAAGACGGCCGGATCGGTGGGCGAGGGCACCTTGCGCACCCGCGCGCTCGATGCGCTGATCGAGCTGTTCTTCTTCTGGATCTGAGGCAGATGGAACGGGCAGGGGCAAAAAGCGTTTCGCCGATCGGAAACATCGGTTAGTAGTGGTCCGACTCGTCTCCGCCGTGGCGGATATCGTCGGAAGGGCTGCAAACGCAGCCACTGGAACGGAAGCAGGATTTGTCGGCCGCACCCGGTTTGTTTGTCACGTTTGAGGGCGGCGAAGGCGCCGGAAAGTCGACGCAGATCCGGCTTCTGGCAGAGGCATTGCGTGCACGCGGGCGAACCGTGCTGATGACGCGCGAGCCCGGTGGCTCGAAAGGTGCCGAAGCCGTACGCCACGTGCTGCTCTCCGGTTCGGCGGAGGCCTACGGCGTCCGCATGGAAGCCATCCTCTTTGCGGCCGCGCGCAGCGACCATGTCGAGCAGGTCATCCGCCCGGCGCTCGACGCCGGCACGGTGGTGCTCTGCGACCGCTTCATGGATTCCTCCCGCGTCTACCAGGGCATTACCGGCAATCTGGAGCAGCCCTTCATCGAGGCGCTGGAGCGGGTGGCGATCAACGGCATCGTGCCGGACTGTACCATCATCTTCGATCTTCCCGCCGCAACGGGCCTGGAGCGCGCGCGTAAGCGCAGCGCCGGCTCCGGTGAGAGCGGCGAGCCGGACCGTTTCGAAAAAGAGGAGTTGGAGACGCATGAGAAGCGCCGCGAGGCCTTTCTTGACATCGCCGAGCGCGAACCGCTGCGCTGCCGCGTGGTGGACGCGACCTTGACGCCGGAGGCGATAGCCGCGCAGGTACTGACCATCGTCGAGCCCTTGCTGCCGATCAGCACGCACGGCAAGTCCGATCCGGAGCATGTCTCGTGAGCGAGGACCGTCCCGGCATTCTCGACGGCGCGGTGCATCCGGCCGAGCAGACGAAATTGTTCGGTCATGCCGAGGCGCAGGATTTTCTGGCGCGGTCCTACCGCTCCGGCAAGGGACACCACGCGATCTTGATCGAAGGACCCGAGGGTATCGGCAAGGCAACGCTCGCTTTCCGCTTTGCCAACCACGTGCTGCATCATCCTGAACCCGCGGAAGCGCCGGAGCATATCGCCGATCTGTCGCCGGCTTCGCCCATCACCCGCCAGCTCGCTGCCGGCGCCTCGCACAACCTGCTGCATCTGACGCGGCCGGTGGACGAGAAGAGCGGCAAGGTGAAGTCGGCGATCACGGTGGACGAGGTGCGCAAGGCCGGAAAATTCCTGGCGCAGACGTCGGGCACGGGCAATTGGCGCATCGTCATCATCGATCCCGCCGACGACCTCAATCGCAACGCCGCCAATGCCATCCTGAAGATCCTCGAGGAGCCGCCGAAGCGCTCGCTCTTCCTCGTGCTCACCCACGCACCGGGCAAGCTCCTGCCGACCATCCGCTCGCGCTGCCTGCCGCTCGCGCTGTCGCCGCTTTCGGAAAACGACCTTGCGGCGGCACTCGACAGTCTCGGCGCAACGCCAAGCGGCCCACGGGCAGGGGAAGTGATCGCCGCCGCCCATGGCAGCGTCGCCGAAGCCCTCAAGCTCACCAACTATGGCGGCTTCGACATCGTGGAAGCCTTCCGCACCATCGTCACCGCCCCTGCCGAACCGCCGCGCCGCGACGTGCACAAGCTCGCCGACGTGCTCTCGGCCAAGGACAGCGACACCGTCTTCTCGTTCTTCTGCCAGCACGCCACCGATTTCGTGACCGACGCCGCCCGCACCGCCGCCCTTGCCGGCGACATAGCCCGCGCCGACCGCCTGGCGCACCTTTCCTCGCAACTCGGCGAGCGCATCGCCATCGCGCAGGGCTACAATCTCGATCGCAAGCAGACGATCATCAGCGTGCTCGACGACATCAGGGCATCGCTGTAGTCGCACCGCGTTCGGTATTTCGCGCCACAGTTCCGGCATAGTCGAATGAAAATCTGTACGGGAAGTCGGGCGCGGGGATTTTGATGCCGGCAATCCTGTTGTTCTGTCTGGCCTTTGCGTTTGCGTCCCTTGCGGCTGAAGCCGCTGAAAACGCGACATTTTCCGTGCAGGCTGCCTTCTTGCCGCAGGACGGCGATCCCGTCGTCAACACGGCCGCATGCAGCATAGGTGAGCCGTGTCGGATTCTCGATGAGAAACACCACGACATCGGTCTCTCCCTGGAAGTGTGGGAGACCCGCAAGCGCGGTTGCCTGATGCAGAAACTCTCCCTCGATTGCGGGGCACGCGATTGCTCGTTCAAGAGTGGCCGGTCGAATATGGATTTCGGGGGCATTCGCCGGTTCTCGGTGTTCGAGGGAAGCGAGAACGGCGTCGAAACCCTTCTCGTCCTGAGAACCAGACCGAAGATCGGAAGCGTTTTCTTGATCCTGCCGAAGCTCGGCCCGAATTGCCTTGGATCGGAAACGCAATAACCCGCAGGCAGGGCCGCTATGAGGAAACTTGCTGTTTCCCTCTGCGCCCGCATGGTCTAATACCTTGCGGCATTGCACAACCGAAGACAGAACGCACCGCTCATGACCGACACGAACCGCTTCTACATCACGACCGCCATTTCCTATCCGAACGGCAAGCCGCATATCGGCCATGCCTACGAGCTCATCGCGACGGATGCCATGGCGCGTTACCAGCGGCTCGACGGGAAAGACGTTTTCTTCCTGACCGGCACGGACGAGCACGGCCAGAAGATGCAGCAGACGGCGCGCAAGGAAGGCATCACGCCGCGCGAGCTTGCAGACAGAAATTCTGCCGAATTCAAGCAGATGGCCGTTCTTCTTAATGCATCGAACGATGATTTCATCCGCACGACGGAAGAGCGCCACTACGAGGCCTGCGCCGAGATCTGGCGCCGCATGGAAGCCAATGGCGACATCTACAAGGGCGGTTATGCCGGCTGGTATTCGGTGCGCGACGAAGCTTACTACCAGGAAAGCGAAACCGAGAAGCGCGACGACGGCGTGCGCTACGGTCCGCAGGGCACGCCCGTCGAATGGGTGGAGGAGGAGAGCTACTTCTTCAAGCTCTCCGCCTATCAGGACAAGCTCCTGAAGCACTACGAGGACAACCCTGATTTCATCGGTCCGGCCGAGCGCCGCAACGAGGTGATCTCCTTCGTCAAGTCGGGCCTGAAGGACCTGTCGGTCTCGCGCACGACCTTCGACTGGGGCATTCCGGTTCCGGGCGATCCTGATCATGTCATGTATGTCTGGGTCGACGCGCTGACCAACTACGTGACCGCGACCGGCTACCTCACCGATCCCGAGGGACCGCGCGCCAAATACTGGCCGGCGAACATCCATATCATCGGCAAGGACATCATCCGCTTCCACGCCGTGTATTGGCCGGCCTTCCTGATGTCGGCGGGCGTGCCGCTGCCGGAGCGCGTCTTCGCGCATGGCTTCCTGCTCAACAAGGGCGAGAAGATGTCGAAGTCGGTCGGCAACGTGGTCGATCCGGTCAACCTGGTGAACCATTTCGGCCTCGACCCGATCCGCTACTTCTTCCTGCGCGAAGTCTCCTTCGGCCAAGACGGCAGCTACAGCGAAGAGGGGATTGCGACCCGCATCAACTCCGACCTTGCCAACGGCATCGGCAACCTTGCCAGCCGCTCGCTGTCGATGATCGTCAAGAACTGCGACGGCCAGGTGCCGGAATGCGGCGACCTCTCGGATGCCGACCGCACCATGCTCGCCTCCGTCGATGCGCTGCATGCGATCACCCGTGAGGAAATGGGCAAGCAGCAGATCCACAAGGCGCTGGCGGCCATCATCGCCGTCGTCTCGGAAGCCGACCGCTATTTCGCCGGTGAAGCCCCCTGGGCGCTGAAGAAGACCGATCCGGTCCGCATGGGCACCGTGCTCTATGTGACGGCGGAAGTGGTGCGCCAGATCGCGATCCTGCTGCAGCCCTTCATGCCGCAGTCGAGCCGCAAGCTGCTGGACCTCGTGGCCGCCCCGGTCGAAAAGCGCGATTTCTCGGCATTGGGCGAGGCGGGTCGCCTCATTGCCGGCACGCCGCTGGAAACACCGAGCCCGGTCTTCCCGCGCTACGTTGCGCC
Source organism: uncultured Shinella sp. (assembly GCF_946479415.1). The sequence continues at coordinate 7,566 of NZ_CAMLFY010000091.1, forward strand.
CGAGGCTTGAGGCCGACATGCTGATCGATACCCATTGCCATCTGGATTTTCCGGATTTCGCTGCGGAGCGCGACGATATCGTCGCGCGCGCGCATGCGGCCGGCGTCAGGCAGATGATCACCATCTCGACGCGAGTGAAGAAGTTCCCGGATATCCTGGCGATCGCGGAAACCTATCCCTCGGTGTTCTGCTCGGTCGGCACGCATCCGCACAATGCGGATGAGGAACTGGACGTCACCGTCGAGGAACTCGTCACGCTGTCGCGGCATCCGCGCGTCGTGGCGATCGGCGAGGCGGGTCTCGATTACTTCTACGACAACGCGCCGCGCGAGGCGCAGGCCATCGGTCTCGTCAATCACATCGCCGCCGCCCGCGAGACCGGCCTGCCGCTCGTCATCCACAGCCGCTCGGCGGATGAGGACATGGCGGCGATCCTGACCGAGGAGACGGGGAAGGGCGCTTTCCCCTTCCTGCTGCACTGTTTCTCTTCCGGCCCGGAGCTTGCCCGTATCGGCGTGGAGCTCGGCGGCTACGTTTCCTTCTCCGGCATCCTGACCTTCCCGAAATCGGAAGAGCTGCGCGAGATCGCAAAGACCGTGCCGCTGGAGCGCATGCTGGTGGAAACCGACGCGCCCTATCTGGCACCGAAACCGTTCCGCGGAAAACGCAACGAACCGGCCTATGTGGCGCATACGGCCGCGGTTCTGGCCGAAACCGTCGGCGTCAGCGTCGATGAGATCGCCCGCATCACGACGGAAAACGCCTTCCGCATCTTCTCGAAGATGCCGCGGGTGTAGCCGTGGCCTACCGGCGCCGCTTCACCATTCTCGGCTGCGGCTCTTCACCGGGCGTCCCGCGCATCACCGGCGACTGGGGTGCGTGCGATCCGACCAACCCGAAGAACCGCCGCACCCGTGCGGCCTTCCTCGTCCAACAGTTCGGACCCGAGGGCGTGACGACAGTCGTCATCGATACCGGCCCGGATTTCCGCGCGCAGATGATCGCGGCCGGCGTGGCAGACATCGACGCGGTGCTCTACACGCATCCCCACGCCGATCATATCCACGGCATCGACGATATCAGGGGCTTCGTGCTGCAGAACCATCAGCAGGTGCCGATCTGGGCGGATGCGCCGACGATGGAGCGTATCCGCGAGGGATTTGGCTATTGCCTGAAAACGCCTCCCGGCAGCATGTATCCGCCGATCGTGACGGAGAACCTGATCGAGCCGAAAGAGGCACCGGTGACGATCCATGGGCGAGGGGGTGCTATAACCTTCCAACCCCATCTCCAAGTCCACGGCTCCATCCACTCGCTGGGCTTCCGCATCGGCGATATCGCCTATTGCCCCGATGTCAGCGATTTTCCGGAAGAGACCGTGCCGCGTCTCGCCAACCTCGACGTGCTGATCGTCGATGCGCTGCAATACCGCTTCCATTCCAGCCACCTGTCGCTCAGCCAGGCGCTGGAATGGATCGAGCGGCTGAAGCCGAAGCGCGCCATCCTGACCCACATGCACGTGCCGCTCGATTACGACACCGTGCAAAAGGAAACGCCGGATCATGTTGAACCGGCGTTTGATGGTCTTCGTTTCGAGATCGACGTTTCGGACGATCAGGCGAAATAAGGCTTCAGGTTCTTGCGGATGCGCTCCAGCACCGTCGCGCCCGAAAGGTCGGGCGTGAACGTCTTGCCGGTGATCTGCTCATAGGCCTGGATATAGACCTTGGAGGTCTGCTCGACGAGATCGCGCGGGATTTCCGGGATCGGGTCTTTGTAAGGATCGCAGCGCTCGGTAACCCAGGCGCGCACGAAATCCTTGTCGAAGCTCGCCGGACGGCCGCCTTCGGCAAAGCTCTTCTCATAGCTCTCGGCAATCCAGTAGCGGCTCGAATCCGGCGTATGGATTTCGTCGGCCAGAACGATGCGGCCGTCCTTGTCCGTCCCGAATTCGTATTTGGTGTCGACAAGGATAAGGCCGCGTTCGGCCGCACGGGCCTGGCCGCGCGCAAACAGCGCCAGCGCATAGCGCGACACCGTTTCCCACTGTTCGGCCGTCAGCAGGCCTTGCTCGAGGATTTCCTGACCGGACAGCGGTTCGTCATGGCCGCCGTCGAAGGCCTTGCTGGTCGGCGTGATGATCGGCGCGGGCAGCTTTTCGTTGTCGCGCAGGCCATCCGGCAACGTGATGCCATACATCTCGCGCTCGCCCTTGCGGTACTTCGTCAGGATCGACGTGCTGGTGGTGCCGGCGAGATAGCCGCGCACGACGATTTCGACCGGCAGGATATCGAGCCGCGTGCCGATGACGACATTTGGGTCCGGATAGGACCGGACATGGTTCGGGCAGATATCGGCGGTTTCCTCGAACCAGTAGCGCGCCGTCTGCGTCAGCACTTCGCCCTTGAAGGGAATGGCCGTCAGGATGACGTCGAAGGCGCTGAGGCGATCGGTGGCGATGATGACGCGGCTGCCATCGGCAAGATCGTAATTCTCGCGGACCTTGCCATTGTAGCGGTTCGGCAGTTCCGGGATATGGGCGTCGGAGAGAATGCGCAGGTCGCTCATCGTGGCTGGCTTTCGCTGTTGGTTCCGTCTGCCGTTTCGCTTACGGCCCCGGACAGTTCCGGGTCAAGGCGGATTTGGGGTCGGGACGGGATTACCCCGTCGTTTCAGTGTCCCGATGCTGTGACGCCCCGTAACAAGGCGAATACCGCGATGGCCAACAGGGCGATCGTGATCGCCACCGACAAGAGGATCGTGCCATGCGCATCGACGAAGGCCAATCTGGCGGCCGCCGCGATTTCGGCACCGAGATCGCCTCCAGTCGCGTGCGCGGCCGTCATGGCCTCACCGATGGAGTTGGCCGCGCTTGCGGCTGCATCCTGCGGGGCGATGAAGGAATGGCGGTAGATCGAGTTGACGAGCACGCCGAAGATCGTGATGCCCAGTCCGCCGCCAAGCTCGTAGCCCATGCTCTCGAGCGCCCCGGCAGCGCCTGCCTTTTCCTCCGGCGCGCTGCCCATGATGGCAATGGATGATGCGAGCAGGCCGACGCCGAGAGCAAAGCCGAGACTTGCCAGCACGGCGGGCACCACGATGCCACCGTCCTTGAAGTCGGCAAACGAGAGTGCCGCCAGCGATGCGGCTGCAATCGCCATGGAAATGGATGCCACGGCGCGCAGCCCAAACCAGGTGGTCAGCTTGCCTCCCACCGGTCCGCCCACCGCCGCGGCGATCACGAGCGGCAGCATGAACAGGCCTGCCTCCAAAGGGGTTTTGCCGAGGACGAACTGAAGCTCCTGGGCCAGCACGAGTTCGAAGCCGGCAAGGGAGCCGTTTGCCACGAAGGCCATGAGAAACCCCACGGCGATGGCGGGCTTCTTGAGCAGCGTGAGGTCGAGCATCGGCGTTGCGGAGGATACCTGCATCGCCCAGAACCAGGCCAGAAGGGCGATGCCGACGAAAAGCGGGAGCAGGGAATGGCTGTCGAGACCGGATTTGAAGCCGCTCTTGATGCCATAGACCGTCAACATCAGCCCCGCGATGACCACGAGGGCCTGACCCGGACGCCAGCTTGCCGCCGGATTTGCTTGACGCGCGGGAACCAGCAGCCAGACCATCGGCATCACGATCAGCATGATCGGCACGTTGACGAGAAAGACCGAACCCCACCAGAAGTGTTCGAGGAGGAGGCCGCCTGCCAGGGGGCCGATTGCTGCGCCCGCCATGCCGACGACGCTCCACGCGCCGAGTGCGGTTGCCCGCTCCGCATCGTCGTCGAACGCCTGGCGGATGACGGCGAGAACGCAGGGCATGATCATCGCCGATCCGATGCCGAGCGCGGCGCGGGCGGAGATCAGCATCAGCGACGATGTGGAGAAGGCCGCGGCGACGGAGGCGACGCCGAAGATGCCGAGCCCGATCAGGAGGAGCTGACGGTAGCCGATCTTGTCGGCGAGTGTCCCCATGGGAACCAGCAAGCCGGCCATTACCAGTGGGTAGATATCGATGATCCAAAGTACTTCCGTGCCGGTTGCCCCGAGTGCCAGAGTGAGTGACGGCACGGCGATATGAAGGATCGTCATATCGACGACGACCGGAACGAACGCCATCATGACGGCGGCGAGAACGAGCCAGCGATTGGGGATATGCATTGCGACACCGATATTTACGAACGATCGTTTGGATATTGTTTTTATATACGATCGTTCGTAAAACTATCAAGACAGATCGGGAGATATGAATGGGACGTGCACGAAAGATCACGAGAGACGACATTCTCGATGCGGCGGAGCGGGTTGTGGTGAGGCATGGCGCGGCCGGGCTTTCCATCGACGCCGTTGCGCAGGAGGCTGGGATCAGCAAGGCGACCGTGGTCTATGACCACAAATCCAAGAGTGCCTTGCTTGCGGCGCTTGTCGAGCGGCGCGTGAAGGCGGATATGGCGGATGTCGCGGCCGGCGTGGAAGCTGCGGCGAACACGCCGCATCCCGAGCTTTTCGGGCGCATCCGCGCCGCGGAAAAGGCGGTGACCGACACGGACCGGGCCGTGGCAATCGCCGTCAGCGCCTCGATGTCCAGCGAGGCGAGCCTGCAGCAGACGATGCGCGACTGGACCGCCATGGATCTGGCGGCGATGTCGCAAGGCGAAAATCCAAAGGCAGCTCTTCTCGCCTATCTCGCCTTGACCGGCTTCATCTACACCGAACTGTTCGGCTTTCATGAATGGACAGGTCGTGAGCGCGAGGAAATCCTCGACAGCATCCGATCGGTCTACCGCTCATATGCCGACCGTGCTTGAGGGCGGATTGCGGACGTTCGTATTGACGCTTCTGAAGCCGTAGCCGCCTAAACCTCCACGCTTACGCGGCCGATCGGCTTGGAACAGCAGGCGAGGATGTAGTTGTCCTCAATATCCTCGTCCGTGATGCCGCCATTGTGAACCATATGGACCTGGCCATCGGTCTTGCGGATCTTGCAGGTGCCGCAGATGCCCATGGAGCACCCCGAGGGGATGAACAAGCCGGCGGATTTCGCAGCCGCCAGGATCGTATCCGTCTCGCTGCATTTCGCGGTAACGCCGGAGAATGCGAACTCGATTTCTGCCTGGTTCTGCGCATCGGGAACCACGTCCTCCGGCACGTCTTCGGCATTTGCGGGCTCGGCCGAAAAACTCTCCTGATGGTAGCGGCTCATGTCGTAGCCGAGAGCGGTCAAGGCCTCTCGAACGGCTCGCATGAAGGGCTCGGGACCGCAGCAGAAGACCTCGCGGTCGAGATAATCCTGCGCCATCAGGCCAAGCATGATCTGGTTGAACATGCCGCGATAGCCCGTCCAGGGCCGAAAGGGGTCGGCTTCCTCGACGACCCATTTCAGGTCGATGCCGACGATGCGCGACGCCATCAGCTCCATTCGCTCGCGCAGGATGATTTCCGAGGGGCGGCGTGCGCAGTTGATGAAGACGATATCCGGTTCGCGCCCGGAATCGTACATCCACGTCGTCATCGCCACCATCGGCGTGATGCCGGAGCCGGCCGAGATGAAGAGGTATTTTTCGGCCGGATGATGGGCGATCGAGAACTTCCCGGCCGGGCCAATCGCCCGGATGCGCATGCCCTTGTGCAGGTTGTCGAGCATCCAGCGGGTGCCGAGCGATGCGCGCTGGGCCTTGACGGTGATCGTCAGAGCCGTCGGTCGCGAAGGAGAGGAGGATATCGTATAGGTCCGGTAGAGCGGCCCGCCGAGGACAGGCAGCTCCAGGGTAACGAATTGACCGGGATCGTGGTTGAACAGCGCACCGGACGGGCTCTGGAAGCTGAAGGTCACGACATCGGGTGCTTCCGGCGTGCGCGTCACGCATTCGAGCATTTCCGCGTCGGTCCAGAAGGCGAGGTTCTTGAAGACGCCCATGGCGCTTACTCCGCAGCTTGCCGCATCGGGGTCAGCGCGCGTTCGAGCCAGGTGGCGTACCAATCGACGAACTGGATGACGCCGCTTTCCTGGTTCGGCGAATAGGGGCCTGGAACATAACCGGGCGAAAGGATGCCCTGCTGATTCGTCTCGACGATCTCGCGGTCTTCGTCATTGGTGGCGATCCAGACCTCGGTCAGGCGATTCAGATCGTAGTCCACGCCTTCGACGGCATCCTTGTGCACCAGCCAGGTGGTGGTGACTTCCGTCTCCATGAGGCTGATCGGCGTCACCCGGAAGGTCAGCGAGTGATCCGGCAGGAAGTGGTTCCAGGTGCTCGGATAGTGGAATTTCAAGAGCGTACCCGCGTCGGGCAGGCGAACGCGGCCGAGATTTCGTCCGACGGCGGCCTTGCCGTCCATCGTGTAGCTCACCGCCTTCTCCTGAAGCGGCATACGCGCCAGTCGATATTGCCCATCTTCGGAAATGCGGAACTGCGCGGGCGCGCCGGATGCCTCGCAACGGTTGAAATGCGCCTGGAGGACGTCCGACACCGATCCATCCGGCGAGACCCCTCCGACATTGGGATCAAGCGGAAACGAACGACAGAGGGCAGGGTGGTTGCTGCTGCAATGGTAGCATTCCCGATTGTTTTCCCACACGAGCTTCCAGTTGGCCTTCTCCACGATGGTCGAGGTGTAGGCAACCTTGGCATCGGTAAGATCGTGGATGGCGAGATAGGGTCTTGCCATCTCGGCAAAGCCATCGAAGTCGGGCGGCGTCTGCGACAGACAGATATAGATCAGGCCCTCGAGATTGCGCAGGTTGACGGGCTTCAGGCCATGTTTCGAGGCGTCGAAATCCGCGCCCATATCGTTCGCCCAGATCAGCTTGCCGTCGAGCTCGTATGTCCATTGGTGATAGGGACAGACGAGTTTCGCCACCTGTCCCTGCCGCGCCTTGCAGATCAGCGACCCGCGGTGCCGGCAGGAATTGTGGAAGGCGCGGATTTCGCCGTCGCGGCCGCGCACGATGATCACCTCGTAGGCTCCGACCCGCATGGTGATGTAGCTTCCCGCCTTGGCCAGCTGGCATGCCGGCGCCGCGTAAAGCCACTCCTTGTAGAAGAGGTGCTCGAGGTCGAAATCATAGACGGCGGGCGAGGTATAGAAGGGCTGTTCGAGAGCGTGGCCCGGAATGCGGCGGGCCAACAGATCGTGAATTGAGGGCGAGAAGATCGTCATGGCAAAGTTCCACATTCAGCGTGTTCGACTGAGGGGAATTGTCCTTGCGACAAGCTCGATTGACAACGGCACTTTTTTTGATGTGAAATTAGTTATTCTAATGTCAGACGCTTTTGAGGCGCCATCATGCGAAGACCCTACGATCTTCCTTCCCTGACCGCTCTGGCCTGCTTCGAGGCGGCTGCGCGAAAGGCGAGTTTCAAGGATGCGGCCCGGGAGATGAACGTCACGCCGGCGGCCATCAGCCACCAGATCAAGGCGCTGGAGACAGACCTCGGTTGCAGCCTGTTCGTCCGCCGCAGCCGCGGCGTCGAGTTGACGGAGAAGGGGGCGTTCCTCTTCCTCTCGATTCGGCGCGGTTTCGAGGCGATGTCGGAAACCGTCGCGCAGATTCGCGATCGCCGCGACACCGTGGATGTGACGATCCGCACGACCACGGCCGTGAGTTCATTCTGGCTTACGCCGAAAATCACCGCCTTCTGGAAAATTCATCCGGCCGTGAGTGTTTCCCAGATTACCAGCGATATCCCCGGCGTGAGCGGTCCGTGCGACCTGAGCATCCACTATGGCGATCCGGAGGAGAACGGCGTCGAGCATCGCATCCTCTTCCAGGATCGTATCGTGGCGCTCGGCACGCCCGAATTCGCCGCGCAGCATCGCATTGCCGGCATCGACGATCTGCTCAAGGTGCCGCTGATCCATATGAGCAATGAGGAAAACGGCTGGACGACCTGGGCCGACTGGTTCGGCTGGCTGGGACACGCGGCGCCGAAGGGTCGTGGTTTCTACGTGAACAACTATATGATCGCGCTTCAGGCCGCCCAGGACGATGTGGGGGCGGTGCTGGGCTGGGACGGGCTGGCGAGAACCGTGATGGAGACCGGACGTCTTGTCCCTCTGGTGCCGGAGACCGTTGCCTCTCCGGTGCCTTTTCATTTGAAAATCCATGCCAAGGCGACCAGCCAGGCGCGTCTGTTTGCAGATTGGCTGGTCAAGACGATCTAGATCTCCGTCGCGCCTGCGTTCGGCGTTCTCCCCGTCAGATTTCCAACCCGGCTTTTCGGCCTTCGAAAAACGCATAAGGCGCCTGGCGCGGCGCGGCGCAGTCGCCGATCTGGCGCGTCGGCAGGCCGAGTTCCGCCAAGCCGGGCGTCAGCCAATCCGCTGCAATATTGGTTGTGGCCGTGACGAGGGTGTCCGCGGCGATGAAGCGGTGCTCTCCGCTATTATGGTCGATGATGGTCGCGCCGTTGCCGTGCCATTCGGTGATACTGGCTTCGACGATCCAGTCCACGCCGAGCTTTCTCAGCACCTGCCGCATCGGAACGTCCGCGGCGGTCCGTTGCAGCTCCTTGCCGACGAAGGGATCGGGCGTGAGGATCGTCACGCGGTGCCCCTCTTCTGCAAGCTTCCAGGCGGTGCCGCCGCCGCGCCAGCCGCCGCCTTCGTCGAGAAGCAGGACATGGCTGCCGGGCCGCGCTTGCCGCGCCATCACGGCTTCGACGGTGAAGACATTGCCCTTTTCGATGCCGGGCATGGTTTCGACCGTCGGCAAGGCCTTCTGGAAACCGGTTTCGGGGGAATAGGAGCCCGTTGCCGCAACCACGATGTCGAATTCCGCCGGGTCGATTTCCGTGGCCTCGATATAGGTGTTGAGGCGAATATCGATGCCGAGTTTCTCCAGCTGGCGCTCGTACCAGGCAATCAGATCAAGGATTTGCGCCCGTCGCGGCTGCATGCCGGCAAGGAGGAAGTTGCCGCCGAGGCGAGGGGAGGCCTCCGCAAGCGTCACGCGGTGTCCGCGCTCGGCGCAAACGCGCGCGGTTTCCAGTCCGGCGGGGCCGCCGCCGATCACCAGCACACGCTTGGGATCGTCGGTCTTGCGAAAACGGTCGCCGCCCCATTCGGCCTCGCGGCCGACGGACGGGTTGATCAGGCAGCTGATCCAGTAGTCGCGCGATCGCCGGCCCCAGCACATCTGATTGCAGGAGATGCAGCCGCGAATGTCGTCCGGCCGGTCGTCGCCGGCCTTGGTGGCAAGGTGCGGGTCGGCGATCTGCCCGCGCACGATCGAAACGAGATCTGCGGCGCCTTCGCCGAGCACAGTTTCGGCATTGTCGGGGGTGCGGATGTGGCTTTCGGCAATGACGACGGCGTTCTTGACGACACCCTTCAGGACGGCGGCGAGGTCGGCGCCGAGTTTTTCCGGATAGAGAAAGGTCGGCATCAGCTTGTAGAAATCGAGATAGCCGCCCGAACCGCAGGTGACGTAGTCGATGAGGCCGAGATCGTCGTGCAGCTTGACGATTTCGGCAAGCTCGTCGCGCTGGAGGGCGACCTTAACATCCGGCTCGTCCGAAACGGCAAGGCCGATGATGAAATCCGGGCCGCAGACGTCGCGGATGCGCATCAGGATTTCGCGCGACATGCGCGTGCGGTTTTCCAGCGAACCGCCCCATTGGTCCTCGCGCCGGTTGCACCAGGGCGTCCAGAACTGATCGACCATGCCGAGATAGGCGGCCCAGACTTCGACGCCGTCGAAGCCGGCGTCGCGACATCGCCGCGCGGCTTCCACGAAGCCGTCGATCGTCTCGCGGATTTCGGCCTCGCTCATCGTGTGAGAGCCGTCGCTGTCATGATAGCTCGGCCCGCCGGAGGGCGACCAGTGCGGATGGAAGGAATTGTCGGAATCGCCATGCGCGCCGACATGATAGAGCTGCTGGATCGCGATGGTGCCATGTCGCTTGATGGCCTGCACGACCGTCTTGAAATGGGGAATGACCGCATCGTCGGAATGGCGGAAATTACCCCGGGTGAGCACGGCGGCCGCATGAACGGGCATCGGCTCGACGACGATCATCGCCGCTCCGCCGATCGCCCGCTCCTCGTAATAGGCGGCATGGCGCTCGGTGGGCAGGCCCTCGACGGCCATGTTTGCCGTGTGTGCCCCAAAGACGATCCGGTTTTTCAGCGTATGCGCGCGCAGGGTCAGCGGCGAAAAGAGGCGGGGAAATTTTTTCGACATTGCGCAAATCCCGGCGGCAGTGGGGCAGGAGGGAAGGGTTGGTTTGTGTGCGCCGGCGGCCTTCTCGCAACGGATGTTCGAGACAAGCGCGCTGGACTATCTCCGGCGGTTTTTCAGGCCGCGTCGGCTGGGCTGACGCCGGAAGCGCCTGCCGTATGGGCGTTGACCATCGCGCCCGCCAGCTGGCGGAAGGTGACCGTGCCGACCGGTTTGCCGGAGGGATCGATCACGGTGATATCGCCGTCGGGTGCGCAAGCCAGCAAGCGCACGGCCTCCTCGATCGTGACGTCGGCGGATATGGCCGGGCCGCCGGCAGGTGGTGACGCGCCGCGCAACGGGGTCATCACGGCGTCGACCTGAACGACGCGTCCCCGGTTCACCTCCTTGACGAAGTTTGCGACATAGTCGTCGGCGGGGCGCAGGACGATGTCCTGGCTTGTGCCCTGCTGGATGACCTCGCCGTCGC
>NZ_CAMLFY010000092.1 GCF_946479415.1 uncultured Shinella sp.
TCTCCGATCTCCCCCCTTGTGGGGGAGATGCCCGGCAGGGCAGAGGGGGGTGAGCCACAAGCGGCACCTCTCCGCATCCGTCTCGAACTCTTCCCAGATGGCCGGATCGACGTGCAGACGGTCGCCTTCACCCCGCTCGCACCGGAGGCCACATGGCGCTTGGCGATCGCCGAAACTCGTCTTGCCTCCACCGATCCGCTGCTGCGCCACAAGACCTCGCGCCGTGCCCTCTATGCCGCAGCCCGCGCGGAGTTCCCGGCAAGCGAGGCCGACGAGGTTGTTTTGCTCAATGAGCGCGGCGAACTCTGCGAGGGCACAATCACCTCGCTTTTCCTCGACGACGGCTCCGGCATCCTGAAAACCCCACCGCTCGCCGCCGGCCTGCTGGCCGGTGTGCTGCGCGCGGAACTGCTGGAAAACGGGAAAGCCGTGGAGGCCATCCTGCGGCCGGACGACTTGTCGAAGGGTCAAATCTTCGTGGGCAATTCGCTGCGCGGGCTCATCCGAGCCGCGCTTTCCCGGAGCAAAATGTCGGGCATTAACACCGGTTAACAATATCACGGCAGAAAACCGCGCTTTCCCTTTATTGTGACAGAAATCTGTGCTCTAGCGCTGCCATTATGCTATGGGGCGCGTCAAAGCCCCGATTTTAGCGCAAAGCGGCCGTCCGCAGGAGAACCAAATGGCAGACAGCACCTATCCGGTACATGGCGAAATCACCGGCCCGATCGTGATGATCGGCTTCGGTTCGATCGGACGCGGCACCCTGCCGCTCATCGAGCGCCACTTCAAGTATGACCGGAACCGGCTGATCGTCATCGAGCCGCGCGAAGACGCCGCCGACGCCGAAATCTATGCCCGCCATGGCGTGCGCCACATCAAGGCCCATGTCACCAAGGACAACTACAAGGACATTCTGAAGCCGCTCCTCACCGAAGGTGAAGGCCAGGGCTTCTGCGTCAACCTGTCGGTCGATACCGGCTCCGTCGATCTGATGAAGCTGTGCCGCAAGCTCGACGTTCTCTATATCGACACGGTCGTCGAGCCCTGGCTCGGCTTCTATTTCGACAAGGACATGAAGAACGCCGACCGCACGAACTATGCGCTGCGCGAAACCATGCGCAAGGAGAAGGAAAAGAACCCAGGCGGCACGACCGCGGTTTCGACCTGCGGTGCCAACCCCGGCATGGTTTCCTGGTTCGTCAAGCAGGCGCTCGTGAACCTTGCCAACGATCTCGAGATCAAGTTCGAAGAGCCCGCGCAAGACGACCGCGAAGGCTGGGCGAAACTGATGAAGAAGGTTGGCGTCAAGGGTATCCACATCGCCGAGCGCGACACCCAGCGCACCAAGAACCCGAAGCCGTTCAACACCTTCTGGAACACCTGGTCGGTCGAGGGCTTCATTTCGGAAGGCTTGCAGCCGGCCGAACTTGGCTGGGGCACGCATGAAGAGTGGATGCCGAAGAACGCCAAGAAGCACAAGAAGGGCTGCAAGGCCGCGATCTATCTCGAGCAGCCCGGCGCCAACACGCGCGTGCGCTCGTGGTGCCCGACCCCCGGCCCGCAATACGGCTTCCTCGTCACCCACAACGAGTCGATCTCGATTGCCGACTTCTTCACGGTGCGCGACAAGGACGGCGAAGTCACCTTCCGTCCGACCTGCCACTATGCCTATCACCCGGCCAATGATGCCGTGATCTCGCTGCACGAAATGTTCGGCAACGGCGGCAACCAGCAGCCGGTCCTGCACGTGCTCGACGAGAACGAACTGGTCGACGGCATCGACGAACTCGGCGTGCTGCTCTATGGCCACGACAAAAACGCCTACTGGTACGGTTCGCGCCTGTCGCTGGAAGAAACCCGCCGCATCGCCCCCTACCAGAACGCGACCGGCCTGCAGGTGACCTCCGCCGTTCTCGCCGGCATGGTCTGGGCGCTGGAAAACCCGAAGGCCGGCATCGTCGAAGCCGACGAGGTCGATTACAAGCGCTGCCTGGAAGTGCAGACGCCCTATCTCGGCCCGGTCGAAGGCCACTACACCGACTGGACCCCGCTCGACGGCCGTCCGGGCCTCTTCCCGGAAGACCTCGACACGAAGGATCCGTGGCAGTTCAAGAACATCCTCGTTCGCTGAACCGGCCTAAAAAACCGAATGCCAGACGCCCGCGGCCAAACCGCGGGCGTCTTCGCTTTCAATGGGATAATGCCCGTTCGCTACCATGCGTATCTTGCTTTCGCAGGCTCTTCGCGGCATGGTTTGCCGAATTGGACGGGCGGTTCGCCGCCGTGACCCTGGAGACCCCTATGAAGCCGATCACAGTCCTGAGCCTGCTGACCGCCGCCGTCGCCCTTTCCGCCTGCCAGAGCGACCGCGCGCCGCGCGAGCTGCCGCCGATCCAGCAGCCGCAACAGACCGGTGTCGAGGGTTCATGGATGGACGCGAACGGCCTGATGTCGACTTTCAATACCGGGAGCTTCCAGACCCGCACAACCGATACCAATGTCGTCATGGCCTCTGGAACTTATGTGACCCAGCCCACCGGGCTGATTGAGATCAATCTGTTCTCAAATATCTCCAAAACGACCTCGAAGGTGAATTGCTCGCTGATTGGCACAACACAGTTGAACTGCACCGCTGCGAGCGGCACGCAGTTTTCGCTCACGCGCCGCGCGTGAAGCGCTCACCCGAGAACGAAAGGGCCGCAAGGCCCTTTTTTCGTTTCTGCTGATAGATATGACGATACTTCGGCCGCCCGTCTTTTCTCTTGAAGTTGCCGTCGAGCGGTGAAAACATCCAGCTCGGCTGGCTGGCAAGTTTCCGTTCCAAGGAGAAGCAGATAGCCTCCCCCGCGTCTTCCGACGCCGGCACAAACAAGGAGATGAGGACCATGACGATTTTCCGATCCGGCTTTCTTGCCGCCTCCATCATCGCGCTCTCCAGTGGCTCGGCACTCGCCGATTACGAGCTGAACATCCTGCATATCAACGACCTGCATTCGCGCATCGAAGCAATCAACAAGTTCGATTCGACCTGCTCGGCCGAGGAGGAAGGCAAGGGTGAATGCTTCGGCGGCGTGGCGCGCCTGAAGGCTGCGATCGATGCCCAGCGCCAGGCGCTGTCCGGCAAGAACGTGCTGCTCCTCAATGCCGGCGACAATTTCCAGGGTTCGCTCTTCTACACGACCTACAAGGGTGCGGCGGAAGCGGAATTCCTCAATCTCATGAAGTTCGACGCCATGACCGTCGGCAACCATGAATTCGACGACAGCGAGGACGGCCTCGCCGCCTTCCTCGACAAGGTCCAGTTCCCGGTCGTGACCGCCAATGTCGCCGCAGGTGCGGGCTCGAAGCTCGGCGACCGCATCAAGCCCTTCATCGTGCTCGATCAGGGCGGCCAGAAGATCGGCATCGTCGGCGCGGTCGCCAACGACACGGCGGAACTCTCCTCGCCCGGCCCGAACGTGCTGATCGGTGATGACGTCGCCGATATCACCGCCGCCATCGGCGAGTTGAAGAAGCAGGGCGTCAACAAGATCATCGCGCTCACCCATGTCGGCTATCCGCGCGATCTGGCGGCGATCGCCAAGATTCCTGACGTCGACGTTGTGGTCGGCGGCCACACCAACACGTTCCTCTCTAACACCTCGGACAAGGCGGAAGGCCCCTATCCGACGCTGGTCGACAATCCCGGCGGCTACAAGGTGCCCGTCGTGCAGGCCGGTGCCTATACGAAATATCTCGGCGAGCTGAAGGTCGTGTTCGACGATGCCGGCGTGGTGAAGGAAGCCTCCGGCGAGCCGATCCTGATCGATTCCAAGATCAAGCCGGATGAGGCCGTGCTCGCCCGCATCAAGGAGCTCTCCGGTCCGATCGAAGAGCTGAAGAACAAGATCGTTGCCGAAAGTTCAGCCCCGATCGACGGCTCGCGTGAAACCTGCCGTGCCGCCGAGTGCGCCATGGGCAACCTCGTGACGGATGCCATCCTCGACCGCACCAAGGATCAGGGCATCACCATCGCCATCACCAATGGCGGCGGCCTGCGCGCCTCCATCGACGGTGGCCCGGTCTCGATGGGCGAAGTGATCTCCGTCCTGCCCTTCCAGAACACGGTCGCGACCTTCCAGCTCAAGGGCTCTGACCTCGTTGCCGCCCTCGAAAACGGACTCAGCCAGATCGAAGAGGGTGCCGGCCGCTTCCCGCAGGTCTCCGGCCTGAAATATTCCTTCGACAAGTCGAAGCCGGCGGGCAGCCGTGTCGTCTCCGTCGAGGTAAAGCAGGGTGATGCCTTCGTGCCGCTCGATCCGGCCAAGACCTACGGCGTCGTCTCGAACAACTATATGCGCTCGGGCGGCGACGGCTATTCGGTCTTCGCGAAATCCGGCCAGAACGCCTATGATTTCGGCCCGAACCTCGAGCTCGTCGTCGCCGATTATCTGGCCGCGCACCAACCCTACAAGCCTTACACGGATGGTCGCATCACCGAAGTTGCGGCGTCAGCAACGGCCGGTGCTGCCACCGGCACCGAGACAAAGCCGGCCACATCGACGGAGACGGCTGCAAAGTCGACGGAGGGGGCTGCAACCACCGGCGACGCCGCTTCCGGCGCCGCAACGACGACCGAAGCCAAGCCGGCAACCTCGACCGATACGACTGCGAAGTCTGCGACCGAGGGGGCGGCGACCACAACGACAAGCGACGCAGCCGCCACGGCCGGCGGCAAACATGTTATCGCGCGCGGCGACACGCTGTGGGATCTCGCCAAGGCCGCCTATGGCGACGGCACGCTGTGGCGCAAGATCGCGGAAGCCAACGGCAATCCGCGTCCGCGCGCGCTGCATGTCGGCAACGAGCTGTCGATCCCGGCGAAATAGGACCCCGCGAAATAAGGACAATTTGTCTCCACTATTTCTGCCGGTCCGGGCTTTCCCGGGCCGGCATTTCTTTTTAGAACCATTCCGAACCGAACGGCCCTCCGCCGCGTAGAAGAACACCGAACGCCAACCGCACGCACAGGACCGAAACATGCAGGACATCGCCGCTAAGCCCGCCAGCCATCCGCCCGTCAAACACGGCAAGGTCGGCGTCCTGCTTGTCAATCTCGGCACGCCCGACGGCACCGACTACACCTCCATGCGCCGCTACCTGAAGGAATTCCTGACGGACAAGCGCGTCATCGAATGGCCGAAGATCGCCTGGTATCCGATCCTGTTCGGCATCGTGCTCAACACCCGGCCCGGCAAGGTGGGCAAGGCCTATGAGACGATCTGGAACAAGGACAGGAACGAAAGCTACCTGCGCACCTATACCCGCAGCCAGGCCGAGCTGATGGCGGCCTCGCTTGCCGAACACAGCCACGTCGTCGTCGACTGGGCCATGCGCTACGGCCAGCCGTCGATCGCCTCGCGCATGGAGTATCTCCAGAAGCAGGGCTGCGAGCGCATTCTGGTCTTCCCGCTCTATCCGCAATATGCGGCGGCGACGACCGCCACGGTCAACGACAAGGCCTTCGAATTCCTGCTCAAGCAGCGCTGGCAGCCGGCTTTGCGCACCGTGCCGCCCTATCACGACGACCCGGCCTATATCGACGCGCTCGCCGTCTCGATCGAAAAGCACCTGGCGACGCTCGACTGGGAACCGGAGCGCGTGCTGACCTCGTTCCACGGCATTCCGCAGAGCTATTTCGACAAGGGTGACCCCTATTATTGTCAGTGCCAGAAGACCGCACGCCTGCTGCGCGAACGGCTCGGCTGGCCCGAGGAGAAGCTGATGATCACCTTCCAGTCCCGTTTCGGGCCGGAAGAGTGGTTGCAGCCCTATACGGACAAGACAGTCGAAAAGCTCGCACAGGACGGGATCAAGCGCATCGCGGTGCTCAATCCCGGCTTCGTTTCCGATTGCCTGGAAACGCTGGAAGAGATCGCCGAGCAGGCGGCTGAAAGCTTCCTGCACAATGGCGGCGAGAAATTCGCCCATATCCCCTGTCTGAACGATTCTGCTGAAGGCATGGCTGTTCTGGAAAAAGTCGTGCGGCGCGAGCTGTCCGGCTGGATCTGATCCGGGATAAATCCACCTCCCGTCCAAATAGACTGGCATCGCGGGCCGTATTCCTTAAAGTGGCGCCGCGCCGCATTGTTGTCTGTTGGAGAGAAAGAATATGGAACTGTCCGGGCTGGATATTTTCGTCATCGTCGTCGTCCTTTTTGTCCTCTTCCTGCTGTTCAAGGGGATTAAGACAGTTCCTCAGGGCTATCAGTACACGGTAGAGCGCTTCGGCCGTTACACAAGCACGCTACAGCCTGGCCTTAATTTCATCGTTCCGGTCATCGACAGCATCGGCGCCAAGATGAACGTGATGGAACAGGTGCTGGATATTCCCCAGCAGGAAGTCATCACCCGTGACAATGCCAGCGTCGCCTCCGACGCCGTCGCCTTCTACCAAATCCTCAACCCCGCCCAGGCCGCCTACCAGGTCGCCAACCTCGAACACGCGATCATCAACCTCACCATGACCAATATCCGCTCGGTCATGGGCTCGATGGATCTCGACGAACTCCTGTCCAACCGCGACAAGATCAACGACCAGCTGCTGCGCGTCGTCGATGAAGCCGCCCATCCGTGGGGCGTGAAGATCACCCGCGTCGAGATCAAGGACATCGCGCCGCCGAAGGATCTCGTCGATTCGATGGCCCGCCAGATGAAGGCCGAGCGCGAAAAACGCGCGCAGGTGCTGGAAGCCGAGGGTTCGCGTAACGCGCAAATTCTCCGCGCCGAGGGCGCCAAGCAGTCCGCCATCCTCGAAGCCGAAGGCACGCGTGAAGCCGCCTTCCGCGACGCCGAGGCGCGCGAACGTCTCGCCGAAGCCGAAGCGAAGGCGACGAAGATGGTTTCGGAGGCGATCGCCGCCGGCAATGTGCAGGCCATCAACTACTTCGTCGCGCAGAAATACACGGAGGCGATGGCCGCTATCGGCAAGGCGAACAATTCCAAGATCGTGCTGATGCCGATGGAAGCCTCTTCGCTGATCGGCTCGCTCGGCGGCATCGGCGCCATCGCACGCGAGGTCTTCGGCGGCGACGGCTCCGCCACGCAGCCGGTCAACACGCCGCGCGCCCGTCAGACGACGCCGGCAACGACCACGACCGCCTCGACGCCCGCCTTCCGCAATCCGTTCGACACGCCGCCGCAGGGAACCTGAGCATGATCCAGCGCATCGTCACGGAACTCGGTCCCTGGGCCTGGTGGGTTCTGGGGATCGTCCTTCTCATCCTCGAAGTGCTGATGCCCGGTGTCTTCCTGGTCTGGATCGGCATCGCGGCGATCATCACCGGCGCTCTGTCGCTTCTTTTGTGGGAAGCGGGCTTCTGGACATGGCATGTTCAGTGGCTGATTTTTGCGGCACTCTCGCTCGTGTCGCTCTTTGTCGGCCGCCGGATCATCAGCACCCGCTCGACATCCGACCAGCCGCACCTGAACCAGCGTGGCCAGAGCCTCGTCGGCCGCACGGCGACGCTGGAGCAGCCGATCGCCGAAGGGCACGGCCGCATCCGTCTGGATGATACGATATGGAGCGTCGAGGGACCGGATCTGCCGGTCGGTGCACGCGTGCGCGTCACGGCCAGCAATGGCCGCGATCTCACCGTCGAACCGGTCTGACAGCGATCAGGCGACGCCGATCCGGAGAAGATCGTGGAAATGCACGACGCCGACGGGACGGAAGGTCTCGTCGGTGACGATCAGCGCGGAAATGTTGTGCTGGTTGAGCAGGCCGAGCGCCGACGTCGCCAGCGTTGACGGCTTTACCGTCTTCGGGTTGCGCGTCATCACGTCGTCGACATCGAGTTCGGCAAGATTGCGCGTCAGATTGCGGGCAATGTCGCCGTCCGTGACGATGCCGACGAGAATACCCTCGTCATTGATGACGCCGACGCAGCCGTAACGCTTCTGCGCAAGCGTCATGACGGCGTCCGGCATGGACGTACCGAGCGCGACGAGCGGCATGTTCTCACCGCTGTGCATGATATCGCCGACATGCGACAGGCTCGCGCCCAGCTTGCCGCCGGGATGGAAGGTCTTGAAATCGGTCGCGGTAAAGCCGCGCGCCTCGAGAAGGGCCACGGCGAGCGCATCGCCGAGCGCCAGCTGCATCAGCGTCGAGGTCGTGGGCGCCAGGCCGTGCGGGCAGGCCTCCTGTTCCTTCGGCAGCAGCAGAAGCGTATCGGCTTCGCGCGCCAAAGCCGAGCGTTCGCCCGAGGTGATGGCGATCAACGGGATCTGGAAGCGGCGGGAATAGTTGATGATGCCCTGAAGCTCCGCACTTTCGCCGCTCCACGACATGGCAACGATGACATCGTCTCGCGCGATCATGCCGAGGTCGCCATGGTTGGCTTCGACGGGATGCACGAAGAAGGACGGGGTTCCGGTCGAAGCGAAGGTCGCCGCGAGCTTCGCGCCGATATGCCCCGACTTTCCGATACCGGTGACAACGACGCGGCCGCTGATATCGCCGATCAGCCGCACCGCCTCGCAAAAGGCATCGTAAAGCCCGCCCTGAAGGGCAGCCGAAAGGGCGGCGAGCCCTGCTTTTTCCGTCTCGACGGTGCGGATTGCCGACGCAATAGCACCGTTGCCGTCAACTTTTGCCTGTCTCTTGATCATGCGGCCTCGTTAGACCCTTTGCCCGTCCATGTCCATGCACGAATGAAGGCAGCCCGTTACGACGGGTGAATCGGCACCATATCAACCAAGCGTTAACCACAACGGTTTACGTTCGCTTAGGAAATTCGGAAAGATCGCAGGCCGCAATCATGGCAGAGGCAAACGGAATGGATCGCGGGGCAGCGCTGGCCCGCCAGTCGCGGCATTTGGCCGGGCTTCTGCTCGCCGGCACCATCCTCGCCTCCTCGCCCACCCTCGCCCAGGACGCCACCGGCACCGATACCACCGCCTTCAGCGATCCGCTCACGACGCAGACGGGTACAGGCCAGACGGCGACCACGACGGATACGGCGGCGGGAACGACGGCACAGCCCGCTGTTTCCACCGATCCGGAGGCCGCGATTGCCGATGACGACCTGACCGGCGCGATCCGTCGTACGGACCCGGAAGCCGAGCGGCTCAATCGGGCCGAAGGCACGATCGACAATCTGCGCAATCGCACCGACACCGATCCCTATGAGCCGACCGGCATCCGCCTCGGAACCTTCGTGCTCAAACCATCGCTGACGCAGAGCCTCGGCTATGAGCGCAACCGCTCCGGCAATACATCGACGAGCCGGACCTTCTCGCAGACCGGCATTCGCGGCTCGCTGACCTCGGACTGGTCGCGCCATCAGCTCACCATCGATGCCGAAGGCATCTACCAGCGCAATCTCAGCGGCACGGGCGAAACCGAACCGCTGGCCCGCATCAACGGTGACCTCCGGCTGGACCTGAGCGACGACACGATCGCCAATATCACCGGCGGGTATACCTTTGAACGCGAAGACCCGAACACCCCCAATGCGGCGACCGGCGCGAGCGCCCAGTCCGGCGTGCAGACGTTGACCAGCGGCGCGCGTGTCACGCGCGATTTCGGCCTCATCCGCGGCACGCTCCGCACCGAAATCGAACGTCGGACCTACGGTTCCGCGACGCTCAGCAACGGCAAAAAGCTCGATCTTTCCGACCGAAACTACACGGAAGCAACCGTGACGGGCCGTATCGGCTACGAACTGTCGCCCGCGCTCATTCCCTATCTGGAAGCCTCCGTCGGGCGTTCGTTCTATGATCAAAAGACCGATTCGCTCGGTTACGAACGCTCCGCCACGATGCTTGGCGGGCGGGCCGGCGTGGAGGTGGATCTTGGCGAAAAGCTGCGCGGCGATCTCGGCGTCGGCTACGAGCAGGCCTCATTCGACGACAACAAGCTTGAGGCAATCCGCGCGCTGACGGTCGATGGCTCCGTCTTCTGGTCGCCGCAGCGCGGTACGGACCTCCGGCTCGGCTTGCAGACGCAGATCGAACCATCGACGACCGGTGGACAGAGCGGCTATGTCAACTATGCGGCGAATGCCGAACTGACGCATGAGCTCCGCGACAATCTCGTCGCCCGTCTCAGCGCCGCTTATACGTGGCGCAACCTGCCGGGCGTACGCGACGACCAGAATATCTATCTCGTCGGTACGGGTCTGACCTGGAACATCAACCGCTGGTTGGCGATGACCGGCGATGTCTCCTACGAGCTGACGCGCCAGGCGGGTGCGTCCGACACCGGCGTCACGCGCGCCGGCATCGGTCTTGTCCTGCGCCGCTGATTATTTCAGCCGGGCGACAAGCTCTTTCAGAGGGCCTTCCACCGACGGGCGAATATCGGCGCGTGCCAGCGCAAAGGCGATATTGGCGAGAATAAAGCCGTCCTTGGCGCCGCAATCATAGGTCTCGCCGCGGAAGTGATAGGCGGCGAACTGCTGGTCGTTCGCAAGCTTCACCATGGCGTCCGTCAGCTGGATCTCGTTGCCCGCACCGCGCTCCTGCTTGGCGAGGATCGGGAAGATTTCCGGCTGGAGGATGTAGCGGCCGTTGATGAAGAAATTGGACGGCGCCGTGCCCGGGGCCGGCTTCTCGACCATCTTGGTGATGGCGAAACCATCGCCGACCTTATCGCCGACGCCGACGATGCCGTATTTGTGCGCTTGGTCGGGCGCGCATTCCTCAACGGCGATGACATTGGCATTGCTGTGCTCGAACAGCTCTACCATGCCCTTCAGGCAGCCCTTTTCGGCCTTCATGATCATGTCGGGCAAAAGCAGAGCGAAGGGCTCGTTGCCGACCAGATCGCGCGCACACCAGACGGCGTGGCCGAGACCGAGGGGTTCCTGCTGACGGGTGAAGCTCGTCGAGCCTGCGACCGGCAGGATGCTTTCGAGCAGCGTCAGTTCGGCGGTCTTGTTGCGCTGGCGCAGCGTCTGTTCCAGCTCGACCTGAATGTCGAAATAATCCTCGATGACCGCCTTGGAACGCCCGGTAACGAAAATGAGATGTTCAATGCCCGCGTCCAGCGCCTCATCGACGACATATTGGATGACCGGCTTGTCCACGACGGTCAGCATTTCCTTCGGCACGGCCTTGGTGGCCGGAAGGAAGCGCGTGCCGAGACCGGCCACTGGAAACACTGCTTTGCGAACCTTACGTGTCTGCGACATTTTTCACCTCTTCGAGCCCGTTGCCCTCATGGCAGGCATCTATCCGTGATCGAATAGAATTCAATTGCTATTTTTTTGCAAAGAGAGACGAGACAAAAGTTTGATGGTAAAGAATTTGTTGACTTCGTTTTTATAAGTTTTGCGTTCAGCCGGTGGTTCCGCGCCATCGTACCGAAATTTGAGAAACGGACACGACAGCCGATGACACAGAATCTGAAGACCGTTCTGCGCCGATCTGCGCTTACCCTGCTCCTCTCGGCCGGGCTTTTCGCCCAGGCGACGGCCGCCCGCGCCGACGCCCGCTTCCAGAAATGGATCGCCGACTTCTACCAGACGGCCTCGGATGCCGGCATCAGCAAATCGACCTATCAGCGCGCCTTTTCCGGCGTGAAGACGCCCGATCCGGACGTGCTCGAAAAGGCGGCCTACCAGCCGGAATTCAAGCACAAGATCTGGGACTATCTCGATTCGCGCGTCAACCCGTATACGGTGCGCATCGGCCAGGAAATGGCCGCCAAGCATGGCCGCACGCTTGCGGCGCTGGAGCGCCATTTCGGCGTCGATCGCAATATTCTGCTCGCCATCTGGTCGATGGAATCGAACTACGGCGAGGTCCTGAAGAAGGACGACCGGCTGCATTACGTGCCGCGCGCGCTGGCAACCCTTGCCTATGCCGACAAGAAGCGCGGCAAATATGCCCGCACGCAGCTGATCGCGGCACTCAAGATCATCCAGCGTGGCGATATCGACGCCGCCGACATGACCGGCTCCTGGGCAGGCGCCATGGGCCACACCCAGTTCATCCCGACGAGCTATCTTCTCTATGCCGTCGATGCCGACGGCAACGGCCACCGCGACATCTGGAATTCTGTTCCAGACGCACTGGCGACGGCGGCCAACCTGCTTGCCAAGAACGGCTGGCAGGGCGGCAAGACCTGGGGCTACGAGATCGTCGTGCCCGATGGCGGCAGCAAATATTCCGGCCAGACGAAGACGCTCGCGCAATGGGCCAAGCTCGGCTTCCTCCGCCCGAACGGCAGCGGCTTCAAGAACGGCGCCGACCGCGCCGAACTGAAGCTGCCGGCAAACGGCGGACCAGGCTTCCTGATGACCAAGAACTTCTTCGTCATCAAGCGCTACAATGCTTCGGATTCCTACGCCATGGGCGTCGGCATGCTGGCCGATCAGATTGCGGGCTACAGCGGCGTCAAGCAGCGTTGGCCGCGCCCGGACGGCACGCTCGACATGACGGAAAAGTTCGAGCTGCAGACGCGCCTCAAAGAACTCGGCTATTATGAAGGCGAGGTCGATGGCAATTTCGGCTCCGGCTCGAAGGCTGCGATCCAGGCTTTCCAGAATCGCATGGGCATGGATGCTGACGGCGAGCCGAGCCAGAAACTGCTGAAGGTTCTGCGCCGATAAATTCCGGCGAAACGAAATCGGGGCGCTTCGGCGCCCCTTTTGCTTTCAGGTGCTTCCTTCTGCCGTCGGCTTTTGCCATCATGCCGCCACCGCGCTCCGGCAGGATCGTGGTGCAGACGAAAGAGTTCGCGATGAGCATGACGACGACACGGATTGTGCGCCTCAGTCTCGCTTTTGCCCTCGTGGCAAGCGTGGTGACGCCGGTCGTGCCGGCCAGCGCCCAGGAGCGCGTCCAACGCAAATCGATCCTCCAGTTGCTTTTCGGCACGCCGAAACGCCGGGAAATCGAACCCGAGCCGCAAATCAGGAAGCCACGCACCGTCAACCGCAAGAAGAAGCAGCCTGCTGCCGTCGCAACGACGCCCCAGCCGGCAGCCATCGAAAAGCTGCCGGACGCCAAGGTCGTTCTGGTCGTGGGTGATTTCATTGCCGGCAGTCTCGGCGAGGGCCTGATCGCCGCCTTCGAGGCAACGCCCGGCATTACCGTCGAACGCCGCACCAACGGCTCCTCCGGCATCGTGCGGGAGGACTATTACGACTGGCCCAACACGCTGCCGGGCCTTCTGGCGGAAACGAAGCCTGCCCTCGTCGTCGTCAGCATGGGCGCAAATGACCGCCAGTCGATGGCCGTCGCCGGCCAGAAGGAGAAGTTCCGCTCCGAGGCCTGGACGAAGGAGTACGAAGCGCGCGTGGACCGCATCGCAGGCGTCGTGCGCAAGGAAGGCAAGCCACTGTTGTGGATCGGCATGCCCGCCTTCCAATCCTCTGCCCAGACCGCAGACATGACGACGCTGAACAACCTCTACCGCGCCGGCGTGGAAAAGGCAGGCGGCGAGTTCATCGACATCTGGGACGGCTTCGTCGACGAGAACGGCAAGTTCGTCACGTCGGGCTCCGACATCAACGGCCAGCAGGTGCGTCTGCGCGGCTCCGACGGCATCAACTTCACCAAGGCCGGCAAGCGCAAGCTCGCCTTCTATGTGGAAAAGGAAATCCGCCGCGTGCTTGGTGACGCCGTAAGCGGCGTCAGCCAGCAGGGCGACCTCAAGGACCTCATCGTCGCGACACCCGCGACCGAGGACACGGAAATCACCAAAACCCAACCGATCGGGCTGGCTGATCCGGCGCTCGACAGCGGCACGGCGCTGCTCGGCGGCACCATCGTCAAAGGCAACGGCAAGAGCCTGCGCGAAAAGCTGGTCGAAAAGGGCGAGATCGCCGATGCACCGCTTGGCCGCGTCGATGATTTCCAGCTGAAGAAAACCGCGACACCCTGATCTCAGGCAACGATCCGCGGCAGCGTGATGCAGGCACAAAGGCCTGGATTGCGATTTTCGAGCACGAGCGTACCGTTCGCCTCCTCGACGAAACTCTCGGCGATGGCAAGCCCAAGCCCCGCGCCCTCGCTTGTCGTGTCGAGCCGCCCGCCCCGCTTCAGCACGAAGCCGATTTCACTTTCCGGGATGCCGGGACCATCGTCACTGATCTCGATGATCGCGGCCCCCTCTTCGGCCCGGCCGGAAATGCTGACCGTGGTGCGGGCGTAGCGGGCCGCGTTTTCGGCGAGGCTGCCAAGAATTTCCGCAAGGTCCTCCGCATCCAAGCGCAACACGAGGCCGGCCTCGACTTCCTGCTGCCAGTCGAGATCGCGGCCTGCCGGCGTGCGCGAGACAACGCTGACGACCTGCGCGGTGACGCGGCCGAGGTCGCTGCGCGCCACGTGGCTTCGCTCGGCCTGCCGGGCGCGCGCCATTTCGTGATCCACATGACGGCGCATACGCAGGATGATCGCCTCGATATCGCGCGCCACCGCCTCCTCGCCCCGTTCGCGCAACCGCAGCACATCGCCGGAGAGGATTTGCAGCGGTGTCTTGAAGCCATGCGCCAGGTCCGCCGCACGCTCGCGGGCCTTGCGCAGCTGGTTTTCTCGCGATTGAAGCAGTGCATCGACCTCACCGGTCAGCGGCAGCACCTCGTCTGGAAAATCGCTGCCAAGCCGCTCCGCCTTGCCGGCGCGGATGGCCGAAAGGCGCTCGGTCAGCGTTGCCAGGGGCCGCAGGCCGACGACGATCTGCACGAAGCTCGCAGCCAGAAGCAGCACGGCAAGCACCTGGAGATAGGGCAGCAGATCGCCCTCGAATTCATCGGTGGCGCGGGAAATGTCGCTCCGATCGATAGCCACCGCGACCCGCATCGGCTTTGCGCCGGCCTGCGCCGATGTCACGACCTCACGCTCCACCAGAAGCAGCTGCACACCCCCCGGCCCCGGCACGGTTTCCGTATGCACGACACCGGCGGCGATATCCGGCATCGTCAGCACGTCGTCCCACAGCGAACGCGACCGCAGCCGTTTTCCATCGCTTTCGATCTGCCAGTAGAGCCCCGAAAGCGGCCGGTCGAAGCGGGGATCGACCGGTGGCGCGGCAAGCACGAGCGATGAGCCCGGTTGCTCGGCAATGCCGGCGATGATCTGGTTGAGATGCAGCACCAGTTCGGAGGCGATGCGCCGCTCGACATGCCGCTCGAACAGGGTAGAAAGAACGAAGAAAGCCGCCACGAGGGCGGCAATGATGGAGGCTGCACCGGCAAGGGCAAGCCGCAGGCGCAGCGAGCGCCGCGTCATGGCGCGTTTTCGCCCATGTAATAGCCGAAGCCGCGGCGCGTGCCGATCGCCACCGCGCCAAGTTTCTTGCGCAGCCTTGCGACAAGCGCCTCCAGCGCATTGGCATCCCGCGAAAAATCGTCGCCGTAGAGATGCTCTTGCAACTCCGTCGGCGGCACGATGCGGTCGCGGTGGTGGCCGAGATAGCTGACGAGGCGGTATTCCAGCGGCGTCAGTGCCTGCGGCACACCATTGACGCTGACGCGCATGGCGCGCGTATCGATCGACAGCGGACCGACGGCGATCGTCGCGGCACCGTGTCCGACAGAACGGCGGATCAGCGCGCGGGCTCGAGCGAGCAATTCCTCGAACTGAAAGGGTTTCGGCAGATAGTCATCCGCCCCCGCATCGATGCCCTCGACACGCTCGGCCCAGCTGCCACGCGCCGTCAGCACCAGCACGGGCATATGGCGGCCATTGCCGCGCCAGCGCTTCAGCACCGACATACCGTCCATGCCCGGCAAACCAAGATCCAGCACGATGAGGTCATAGTCCTCGGTATCACCGAGGAACCAGGCATTCTCGCCATCGGAGGCGATTTCGACGGTATAGCCGGCACCCGTCAGCACGGCGGAAATATCGGCCGCAATGCGGGCATCGTCTTCGACGAGAAGCAGGCGCATCAGTCGGCATCGTCCTCAATGAGCGCCATCGACTTGGCATCGAGCTGCAGCTCGATGATCTGGCCGGACGGCTGGATGAACTCCAGTTCGTATATATAGCGCCCGTCCTCACGCTCAAGCTCCACTTCGATCAGATCGCCCTGAACGTGTTTGCGCGCCTCCGCGATGATTTCCTCCAGCGGCCGCACCAATCCCTGTTCAAGCGCCAGACGGGCCTGTTCATGCTCCAGCGCATCATCATCGTCGTCGCCATCCTTCGCGGGCGCACCGATGGAGGGTGCGAGCGAAAAGGCAAGCAGGAAGACGAGAGCGGTCGGGAGGGGAGAGAGGAGCTTCTTGATCATGACCCCTCTCATACGCGGACGAAGCTGACAATTCGCTGACAGACCCTGTCAGGCAAGCAACAGGCGCCGCATGCGAAACCCCTTTCCGACATCACAGGAAAGGACACGCCAATGCGCAACAGAACGATCAGCCTTCTCACCGCAAGCCTCCTCGGCCTCGCCGTGGCCACACCCGCTTTCGCCGAGACGGCACCCGCCCGCAAGACGCTGGAGCAGGTGGTCACAGAACTCTCGGCCAAGGGCTATGCGATCCGCGAGATCGAGATGGATGACGGCCATTTCGAGGCGACCGTGATCGATCCCAAGAACATCGTCAGCGAGGCCAAGATCGACGGCATGACCGGCGAAATCCTGCGCCTTGAGCGCAAGCACTGATCCCTTCCATCCCCAGACCATCATTCGAAAAGGATAATTTTCATGGCCAAGATCACGGGCACCTCCGCCGCCAACACGCTCAAGGGCAAGTCCACCGCTGACGACATCTACGGCTATGCCGGCAATGACAAGCTCTTCGGCTTCGGCGGCGATGACGATTTGAACGGCGGCACCGGCAATGACTGGCTGCATGGCGGCACGGGCAATGACGAGCTGACCGGCGGCGCCGGCCGCGACACCTTCGTCTTCTCCAGCGGCCGCGACGAGATCGACGACTTCTCCACCCGCGACGACAAGATCGTCATCGACACCAAGCTCGGCATCAAGTCCTTCGCCGATCTGATGAAGACCGCCAAGGTGGTCGATGGCGGCGAGGACGTGCGCTTCGACTTCGGCAAGGGCAACACGCTGACGCTGGAGGACACCAAGCTGTCCAGCCTGAAGGCCAGCCACTTCGCCTTCCAGAATGTCGATACGGCGGAACCGAAGGACCCGCTGTCGGGTAATGATACGCTGACCGGCAATGCCAAGGCCAACACGATCTCCGGCGGCGCCGGCAACGACACGATCAAGGGTCTCGACGGCAACGACAAGCTGAACGGCGACATCGGTAACGACAAGCTCTATGGCGGCAACGGCCATGACGAGCTCGATGGCGGCACGGGCAACGACTATCTGTCGGGCGGTGCCGGCAATGACGAACTGGACGGTGGCGCCGGCAACGACCGCCTCAACGGCGGCTCGGGCATCAACGAACTCGAAGGCGGCGCCGGTCGCGACACCTTCGTCTTCGCCACGGGCAAGACCGAGATCGACGACTTCAAGGCCGGCTACGACACCATCGAGATCGCCAAGTCGCTAGGCGTATCGAGCTTCGCCGACCTCTCGAAGTTCGCCCGTACCGCCGATGGCGGCCAGGACCTCGTGCTCGACTTCGGCAAGCACGAGCTGCGTCTCGAAGACACCAAGTTCTCCGAACTCTCGGCCTCGGACTTCCTCTTCGTCTGAGAACGAGCCCCGCAAAACAAAAGGGCGTGCCGGTTTCCCGGCGCGCCCTTTTCACGTTTTCGATAGCTTAGCGCGGCAGCGTGGTCGCGCCCATCAGGGCCTCGTCGATGGCGCGCGCGGCCTGGCGGCCTTCGCGGATCGCCCAGACGACGAGCGACTGGCCGCGGCGTACGTCACCGGCCGTCCAGAGCTTCTCGACCGAGGTCTTGTAGTCGCGGTCGTTGGCAATGACGTTGGACGAACCGCGCTTGTCGGTGTTGATCGCAAGCTTGCTGCCGAGATCCTTCAACACACTGTCGGTAAAGGGGCCGCGGAAGCCGATGGCGATGAAGGCGAGGTCGGCCTTGATGATGAACTCCGTGCCGGCAATCGGCTTGCGGCGGTCATCCACCTGGCAGCACTTCACACCGGTCAGAACACCATCTTCGTCGCCGACGAATTCGAGCGTACCGACCTGGAACTCGCGCACGGCACCCTCGGCCTGCGAGGAGGAGGTGCGCATCTTCGTCGCCCAGAACGGCCAGACGGCGAGCTTGTCTTCCTTTTCCGGCGGCTGCGGGCG
>NZ_CAMLFY010000093.1 GCF_946479415.1 uncultured Shinella sp.
CACCATGGCGGCGGCGTCGGCATGGGCTTCTCGCAGCATTCGGGCGTCGTCATCTGCGCCGACGGCACCGATGCGGCAGCCGAGCGCCTCAGCCGCGTGCTGTGGAACGACCCGGCAACCGGCGTCATGCGCCACGCCGATGCGGGCTACGATATCGCGCTCGATTGCGCGAAGGAAAAGGGCCTGCGCCTGCCGGGCATCCTCGGCAACTGATGGCGAAGCTTCTTCGCAACAGCGACCATCGCCGCATGCCGTGGAAGAACGGCGGCGGCGAGACGGTCGAGGTGATCGTCCATCCGGAAGGCGCAAGCCTTTCGGATTTCGGTTGGCGGGTCAGCATGGCGACGGTGGCGAGCGACGGGCCGTTCTCGGTCTTTCCCGGCATCGATCGCACGCTGGCGGTGCTGTCAGGCGATGGCATGGATCTCTCCATCGAGGGCCTGGGCGCCCGGCTGCTGACGCCGGCCTCCGCCCCGCTGCCCTTCCCGGCCGATGCGCCCACCACGGCGCGGCTGACCAATGGCCCGATCACCGATCTCAACGTGATGACGCGGCGTGGAGCCTTTAGCCACACGCTCACGCATCATGTCGTAACGGACTCGACGGCGCTTCCGGCATCCTTAGGCGAACGCCTGCTGCTGGCGCTGGAACCGCTCGGCGTGTCCACCCCGGAAGGCCTGATCGGTCTTCAGCCGCTCGACGCCCTGGTGCTCGGCGGTTCGGAGAAAGCCGATGTGCTGGCCGCTGGCGAACGTAGCGCCTTCTATCTGGTAGAAATCACTCCCGCCTGAGCCATCGGCGCAAGCGATTTCCTTGTCCGCTCCCCTGCGGAGTGCTACCTCCCGGCACATCCATTTTTGCCGGGAGACATTTTCATGAGACATCGCAAATTCGGCCGCACGGGTTTTACCACCACGGATATCGGTTTCGGCGCCTGGCAGATCGGCGGCGCCTGGGGTGACGTCAGCGAGGCCGATGGCCGCGCCGCGCTCAATGCCGCGCTCGACGCCGGCATGACCTTCATCGACACCGCCGACGTCTATGGCGACGGCCGCTCGGAAAAGATCATCGCCGATGTGCTGAAGGATCGCGGCGGCCAGCGCCCGATGGTTGCCACCAAGGCCGGCCGCCGGCTCTCGCCGCATGTCGCCGATGGCTACACCAAGGCCAATCTCGAAGGCTTCATCGACCGCAGCCTGAAAAACCTCGGCGTCGAGCGCCTCGACCTCGTGCAGCTGCATTGCCCGCCGACCGACGTCTATTACCGCCCCGAGGTCTTCCAGGCGCTGGACGAGATCAAGGCCGCCGGCAAGATCGCCAATTACGGCGTCAGCGTCGAAAAGGTCGAGGAAGCGCTGAAGGCGATCGAGTATCCCGGCGTGGTCAGCGTACAGATCATCTACAACATCTTCCGCCAGCGCCCGGCAGCGCTGTTCTTCAAGGAGGCGGCCCGCCGCCAGGTCGCCGTCATCGCCCGCGTGCCGCTGGCAAGCGGCCTGCTCTCCGGCAAGATCACCCGCGAAACTGCCTTCGCCGCCGATGACCACCGCAACTTCAACCGCAACGGCGATGCCTTCGATGTCGGCGAGACCTTTGCCGGCGTGCCATTCGAAACCGGCCTGCAGGCCGTCGAGGAAATCCGCGCGCTGGTGCCGGCAAGCCAGACGATGGCGGCCTTCGCGCTGCGCTGGATCCTGATGGCGGATGCCGTCAGCGTTGTCATTCCCGGTGCCCGCAATGCCCAGCAGGCCGAGGCCAATGCCAAGGCCGCCGGCCTGCCTGCAATCCCGGAAGACGTCATGGAAGCCACGCGCGAAATCTACTACCGGCTCGTCGCGCCGCACGTCCAGCACCGCTGGTAAATCCAAGCGAGCGCATAAACGGAAATGATAGCTAACATCAGGTCTATCTATTTCGTTTATGCGCAGCCTCGCGCTACCGTTCCCCATCGGTCACGACAACAACAGGGGAACGACCATGAAGAAAATGCTGCTTGCACTGGCGCTCGCAGGCTCCACCCTCCTTTCCGCAGCCGCCTCCGCCGAGACGCTGAAGATCGGCACGGAGGGCGCCTATCCGCCCTTCAACTTCCAGGATTCCAACGGCAAGCTCGGCGGTTTCGACGTGGAAATCGGTCTCGCACTCTGCGAGAAGATGAAGGTGGAATGCGAAGTCGTCGGCCAGGATTGGGATGGCATCATTCCCGGCCTTCTCGCCAAGAAATACGACATGATCATCGCCTCGATGTTCATCACCGAAGAGCGAAAGAAGCAGGTCAACTTCACCGACCCCTACTACCTCGCCGCCATGACCCACGCCGCGCCGAAAAACTCCGGCATCACGGATTTCACCAATGAGGGCATGAAGGGCAAGACGATCGGCGCCCAGGGCGGCACGACGCAGGCAGACTATGCCGCCGCCGTTTATCCCGATGCCGACATCAAGCTCTATCCGACGCAGGACGAGGTCAACCTCGACATGGCGAACGGCCGCCTCGATCTGCAGGTCGGCGACATGATCCCGCTGCTCGACTGGGTCACCAAGAATGACGACGGCAAGGCCTGCTGCGAGCTGATCGGCGAGCCGATCACCGACAAGAAGTTCGTCGGCGAAGGCGTCGGCATCGCGGTGCGCCAGGAAGACAACGATCTTCGCGAAAAGCTGAACGCCGCGCTGAAGGAAATCCGCGAAGACGGCACCTACAAGAAGATCAACGACAAATACTTCTCGATCGATATCTACACGATGAAGTAAGGATCGCGGGGCGGCTTCGGCCGCCCCTTTTCGTTTCCGGCATCACGATCTTGGCCAGGCGTTTCCGGCACTTCCATTCATGCGATAGGCGGTCGAGAAGAACGGCTCGGCCTCGGTGTCCTCTATCGGACTGACGAGAAACGGAAACGGATCGAGCACCCTTCTCGGCCGGAAATCCATGCGCGCCTCGACGCCCGCCGCCAGGAGATCATCGACATAGGACCCCGCGAGTCCGCTGGTGCTAAACCGTTCCCACATATGGCATTTCCCCTTCTTTCAGGGTGCCCAATGCGCCGGGAATCAAATTGGTTCCGAGAAAAAACGCGGCGGTCGATCACATTCTTGACCGCTCAAAGCAGGCTCCGCTTGCCTCTCATTGAGCTGTCATTCTAACTACACGCATGCCGATAAATCGCCTGGAACGCTTTGCCCACAACCTCGACTGGAACCTGCTGCGCACCTTTGTCGTCGTGGTGGAGGAAGGCTCGATCACCCGCGCGGCAAACCGCCTGCTTCTCCAGCAGCCCGCCGTCAGCATGGCTTTGAAGCGGCTGGAACAATCCGTCGGCCACAAGCTGATCGACCGCAGTCCCGGCCGCTTCGAACTCACCGAAGCCGGCGAACGGCTGCATGCGCTTTGCCACGATATTTTTTCCGCCATCGTGCGCCTGCCGGAAGCCATGGAGCCGTCCGGCGAGGATGTGTCGGGCCATATCACCATCCATGCCGTCAGCCATGCCATGAACCCGGCTTGGGACCGGGCGATCGCCGATTTCTTCCGGCTGCATCCGCGCGTCACCGTAGGCGTGACCGTCGAGACGACGACGGATGTCATCCGCTCGGTGGAACGCGGGGTGGCGACGCTCGGCCTGTCCGACGGGATCATTCCAGAGGGTCTGGAGAAGACCCCCTTCTGCTACGAGCGCTATGCCCTCTATTGCGGCCGCGCGCACCGTCTCTTCGGCGTGCTGGATGCCAAGCTGGAGGACCTGCGCGGCGAACCCTATGTCAGCTTCCTCGCCGATGTGCTGGGCGGGCCGCATATGGGACCGGTGACGGCCGTGCGCGCCGTCGGCTCCTTCGGCCAGCAGGTCCGCGCACTTGCCTTCAACGTGGAGGAGGTGCAGCGGCTCGTCGTCGCCAATGCCGGCATCGGCATGCTGCCGGCGCACCTGACCGGGGCGGCGCTCGCTGCCGGCGACCTCTGGCAATTGCCGCCCTATGACGATCTGCCGGTGACGGAGACCTTTCGCATCACCAATCCCGGCTCCGCGCTCAATCCGGCCGAGCGCGCCTTCCTCACGCATATCGCCGATGTACCGCCATGGCGCTGGGGCGAGCCGCATCAATCGAACTGATATCGGCCGTCATTGCTATAAATTTGAAAAATGCCGACGGCTTGCTTAGGCCTATTCCTTCAAGACACTGGAGGGGGCCATGCAGACTTACGACATCGCGATCATCGGCGGCGGCATTGCCGGCATCTCGCTCGCCTATTTCCTGAGCCCCCATCGCTCCGTCGTGGTGCTGGAGCGGGAGGATGCGCTCGGCTATCACAGCACCGGCCGTTCGGCGGCGGAATTTACGCTGCGGGACAATGCGCCGCTGGTGAATGCGCTCGCCCGCGCCAGCCATGCCTTCCTGATGGACCCGCCAGCCGGTTTTGCCGATGTGCCGCTGCTCATCGAACGCGGCAGCATCATCCTCGGCACCGAGGACAAGGCAGCGCTGGTGCGAGAGCGGTTCGAGCAGGCAAAGGCGCTGGGCATCGCCGTCGAATGGCTGGACGAGGCCGCGATGCTGGCCCGCGCGCCCATGCTGAAGCCCTCCTATGCCGCAGCCGCCTACTTCGACCCGGACTATTGGGACATCGAGGTGGATGCCCTGCTGCAGGCCTATGCCCGTCACGCGCGCCGCCACGGTGCGCAGATCCTCGAAAAGCGGCAGCTGACCGGCGCCCGCCGCGTTGGGGATCGATGGCTCCTCGAGACGAACGAAGAGACAATCGCTGCCGGCACGATCGTCAATGCCGCCGGCGGCTGGGCGGATACGGTCGCGGCCCTCTGCGGCGTCACCCCCATGGGCATCGTGCCGCACCGGCGCACCGCCATCACCATCGATCTGCCCGAGGGCATCGACGCCGGCCGCCTGCCCGAGATCAACGAGATCGAAGACACCTTCTACTTCAAGCCGGAGGGCGGCCGCCTGCTCGCCTCACCCGCCGATGCCACGCCCTGCGAGGCGGCCGACGTGCAGCCGGAAGAGCTCGACGTCGCCTATGCCGCCCATTATGTCGAGGAGGCAACGACGCTCAATGTGCGCCGCATCTTCAAGAGCTGGGCCGGCCTGCGCAGCTTTTCCGAGGACCGCCTGCCCGTCATTGGTCCGGCAAAGGATGCCGAAAACTTCTTCTGGCTCGCCGGACAGGGCGGCTATGGCATCCTGACCTCCCCCGCCCTCGGAAGCCTCGCCGCTGCGCTTCTGACGGAAAGCCCCGTGCCGGAACCGCTGGCACGCGAGGGCATCGGGGCCGACACGTTCAGTCCCTTGCGGTTCTCCTGAAACAAGGCACACCCCGAAAACGAAACGGGCGCCTCAAGGGCGCCCGTTCTGGTTTCAAGCTTCCGCTGCCGGCGTACCGGCCGGGCGCGTTGCGCTGCGATCCTTCCAGTAGCGGTTGAGGAACAGCAGGATCGGGCCGCCGATATAGATCGACGAGGTCGTTGCGACGATGACGCCGAACAGCATCGGCCACGCGAACGGCTTGACCGTATCGCCACCCCAGATCGCCATGGGCAGCAGCGAGGCTGCAACGGCGACCGAGGTGAAGATGCATCGCATGACCACCTGGTTGATCGACAGGTCGATCAGTTCCGAGAACGGCATCGTCTTGTACTTGCGCATGTTCTCGCGCATGCGGTCGTACACCACCACCTTGTCGTTGACCGAGTAGCCGATCAGCGTCAGCACGGCGGCGATGGCCGTCAGGTTGAAGTCGATCTGCATCAGCGAGAAGAAGCCGATCATCTTGGTGATATCGAGGATCAGCGTCGCGATGGCGCCCACGGCGAAGTGCCATTCGAAACGCCACCAGATGTAGATCAGGATCGCCAGCATGCCGAGGCCGACGGCGAGGAAGCCGGAGCGGGCAAGCTCGGTGGAAACCGTCGGGCCGACGACTTCCGTGCGCTCGAAGCTCGCATCCGGGATCACTTCGGCAACGCCGTCGCGGATCTTCTGGAGGGCTGCGGTCTGCACCTCTTCGCCACCCGGCTGGCGCTGGACGCGGACGAGCACCGACGTGCCCTGGCCGAACTCCTGCAGCGCCACTTCGCCAAGGTTCAGGCCTTCCATCTTCTCACGCAGCGGCGCGAGGTCGATCGGCGTCTTGGAGGTCGCCTCCACCTGGATACCGCCGACGAAGTCGATGCCGTAGTTGAGACCCGGCGTGAAGAACAGGATGATCGAGCTCGTCGAGATGAAGGCCGACATGGCAATCGCGATGTAGCGGCCGCGCATGAAGGAGAAGGTCGGGATTTCCCAGACCTTGCCGAAGATCGAGTGGATTTCGATCTTCTTCATCTTTCTGAGGATTACGGCCTCGCGCATCAGGAACCGCACGAAGGTGATGGAGGTGAACATCGAGATCGCAAGGCCGATGATCATGGTGATCGCAAAGCCGCGCACCGGACCCGAGCCGAACATGAAGAGCAGGATCATGCCGACCATGGTCGTCATGTTGCCGTCGACGATGGTCGCATAGGCCTTGTTGAAGCCGACATCGAGCGCCTTCATGGCGCCTGCCCCGCCCGCCGTCTCTTCACGGATACGGGCGTTGATGAGGATGTTGGCGTCCACGGCCATACCGATGCCGAGGATGATACCCGCGATACCCGGCAGCGTCAGCGTCGAGCCGAGAATGCCGAGCAGGCCGATCGTCAGGATCGTGTGCAGCACGAGGCCGAGATTGGCGATGATACCCCAGGAGCCATAGAGCACCTGCATCATCACCACGACGGCGGCAAGGCCCGCGAGACCGGTATAGAGGCCCATGCGGATCGAATCGGAGCCGAGGTTCGGGCCGACGGTGCGCTCTTCGATGATGGTGAGCGGCGCCGGCAGGGCACCGGAGCGCAGCAGCGCCGACAGAACGGTCGCTTCCTGCGGGTTGAAGTTGCCGGAGATCTGGCCCTGGCCGCCGATGATCGGCTCGCGGATGACGGGTGCCGTCAGCACCTTGCCATCGAGAACGATGGCGAAAGGCTTGCCGACATTGGCCTGCGTGATTTCCGCGAACTGGCGTGCGCCGGTCGAATCGAAGCTGAACGAGACGATCGGTTCGCTCGTGCGCTGGTCGAAGCCGGCCTTGGCGTCGGCCAGACGGTCGCCGGAGATCGCGACGCGCTCTTCGACGGCATATTTGTTGTTGTCGTTGGCGCCGGGCAGGATGAGCACGCCGCGCGGAGCGACGCTGTTCGGGTCCACGGTCTGGTCGACCATGTGGAAGCTCATCTGCGCGGTCGAGCCGAGCAGCTGGCGCAGGCGCGTCGGGTCCTGAAGGCCCGGCAGCTGCACGAGGATGCGGTCGCCGCCGACGCGCTGGATGAGCGGTTCGGCAACGCCGACCTGGTCGACGCGGCGACGGATGATTTCAAGGCTCTGCTCGACGGCGGCCGACATGCGCTCGTTGATGCCGGCTTCGGTCAGCGTGACATTGATCACGAGGTCGGTGTTGGCGACGTCGATATCCGAGGAACCGCCGCCGAAGCCGAGCGTCGAGGTCGGCGCTGCGAGCTTGCGCACCTCCGGCAGCACCTTGTCGAGCGCGGCCTGGTCGGGCAGCGTGACCGTCAGGGTCGTGCCGTTGAGGCGGGCGGCCGAGGCGCGCTCGCCGGCGGTGCGCAGGATGGCGCGCGTGTCGTTCAGGAGCGAATCCATGCGCGCCTTGCGCAGCGCCGCGGAATCCACCTCAAGCACGAGGTGCGAGCCGCCCTTCAGGTCGAGCCCGAGGGTGACGGGGTTGGCGGGCAGGTAACGCCCGTATTTCGCCTGCTGCTCAGGCGTCAGCACGTTCGGCACGGCCGCGAGCATCCCGAAGAGGATGATGGCGGCGGAGACAAACAATGCCCATTTGGAGGTTTTCATGGGGTTGTTCCATTTCAACTGCGGGAAAGGCGCGACAACAAGCCGGCGCCCTCCATGGGATCGGAATTTCAATCAAATGGCGCGGCGCCTCGGCGCCACAAGGCCTCAGGCAGCAAGGGCCGGAGGCGCACGGCTGCGGAAAGACGCAGGATGATCCGCTACGGGCGCGCTGTCATCGACAAGGACCACGGCCACATTCGAGGCGACTTCGAAAGGGTAGAGCAGAAGGCCGACACCAGGAACGAGCGCCTTGCCGGCACCCTCGCCCTCCGGCAGGCCGGTCTTCGCCTTGGCGATCCGTCGTTCCGCATGACCATTGGCCGGGAACCACAGCTCGTCACCCGCCGCAGAGAGCGGCGACGGCGCGACACCGCCTTCGGCAGCCGTGCGCTGGGGATGTCGCGGGGCATCTCCCGGCAGCGAGAACTGCGAGAGGAACACGGTGAAGAGCAGCACGAGAAAGCTGACGGGTGCAAAACCCCGCTCCCACATCCT
Source organism: uncultured Shinella sp. (assembly GCF_946479415.1). The sequence goes on from NZ_CAMLFY010000093.1 coordinate 8,395, forward strand.
TGCCTCTTTGCCGGTTCTACCAGTCATTCCCGTCCGTTTCTTCGAAGGCGGGGCACGGCGCGAAGCAGGGTTCGCAGCAATGCCGATGGTGCGCCAAGAACCATTTACGCCCTGCCAAGTCAAGTTCAGGGGTTAACGCTTCCTTGCCGTGTTTAACGTTTCAGTCCTCAGAGATGATGGATCGTCACATCGGGGCATGCTTCGCGTGCGAGATCGCAGAGGTGCTGGTGGTGCGTGAGGTAGATCACCTGCCCGCCCGTCGCCATGTTTCCCATCACCCTGAGCGCATTGAGGGCGCGGCCGTCGTCGAAGGTCTCCATGATGTCGTCGGCGATGAAGGGCACGATCTCGCGGCTCGCGGCGATCTCGTGATAGCCCGCGACGCGTAAGGCCAGATAGAGCTGGAAGCGCGTGCCCTTCGAGAGGTCCTTTGCCAGTTTCGAGGCGCCGGAGGCCGCGTTGGCGACGAGGAACTCGCCCTCCTTCTCCAGCATCGTCGAAAGGCCGGCATATTCGCCGCCGGTGATATCGCGAAATGTCTTCGACGCCCGCTCCATCATGGCGCTGCGATGGCGCTCGCGGTAGAGCCGCAGTGCCTGCTCGGCCGCCAGAATGCCGGCGCGTGTCGCCATGTAGCGCCGTGATTTCTCCGCCAGATCCACCAAAGCCGTACGCCGTCGCTCCTCCAGCACCGCCGCCGCATCGCTGCCGGCGACCTTTGCCAGCGCCTCCTCGGCCCGCGCCCGCGCGACATGCTGTTCCTCGACCTCTTTGTCGAGACCATCGAGCCGCGCGGCGAGATCAACCTTTTCGGCCACGAGCTGGGCCTCATCGACAACCGCCAGAAGCGCCTCGGCTTCATCGATGGTAGCAACGCGCATCTGCTGAACGAGATCACGCCCAACCTCGACGATGCGCCCACGAAGGTCCTCACGCTGCCGATGGGCTTCGAGCAGGACTTCGGCCTCGGCGAGGCTGTCGCAGCCGAGGAAAGTGAAGATTTCGCCAAGCCGCGCGGCCAGCACGGTGCGCCGCTCATCGAGCGCCCTCTCCTCGTCATCCAGCCTGGCCAGCATGTCGTCGATGGCTTTCGCCTTGTCGCGCACCGTTCCGGCTTCGGCGAGACGGCGGCCGATGGCGGCTATGGTGGCGAGCGGGTCGTCCGCATCGAAGGGCTGCGAAAGCGTCGCGGCCAGCCGGCTTGCGTGATTGCCGTAGTCCTGTTGGTCCCGTTGCATTGCCGCGATACGGTGATCGAATTCGGCGCGACGCTCGACATTCTGCGCCAGAGCCTGCAATCCTGGCAGCAGAGCGGCGATGCGCTCCGGCTCGGCGGGAGCAGCGCCCGTCGCCAGCCATGTACCGGCGATTGCCTGGCTCCAGGCCTCCAGCCAAGCGGCGTCGGCAGCACCGGCCTCCTCGGCCGCCCTGCCCCGCGCCTCGACATCCGCCGTCGCGCGGGCGAGCCGCTCGATTGCCGTCAGTCGCTGCGTCTGCGCTGCCTTCAGGGCGTCCTGCCTGTCTTCGGCGAGGAACAGCATTTCCTCGAAAGTCGTGCCCTCCGCCACGCCACCTGACAGGAATTTCGCAAATCGGGTCGAGACATCGCGGGCCTCGTTCTCGACAAGTCCGGCTTCGACCATCAGACGGCCCAGCGCCGCAGCCTTCTCCAGCGCAAGCGCACGCCGCTCCAGCCAGGTGGACAGATCCTGAAGCGTGGAACCAGCCGGAAGACCTGCGCTTGCGACGCAAATGGCAACCTCATTCTCGGCACTCGCCACGACCTTCTCGAGCCGCGCCGTTTCGCGCGTGAGAATATCGAGCCGGGCGGCCCCTTCGGCGACGGAGCGCTCCAGCAGGCGGATTTCGGAGAGGCGGTCGGCATTGCGCAATCTTGCCTCGCGGGCACGGTCATCGTCCTGCATGCGCGCCTCGAAGACGGCCGCCGTGTCGCGGTCGAGACGGGTGAGATGGGCCTGCCAGGCCGCATCGCGCAGGTCCCGGAGTTGCCCGGCATGCTCTTCGCCCGCCGCCCCCGTTGCCGTCACCAGCGCGGTCAGCATCGCCTTGGCGGACGCGGCGTCGCGTTCGGCTATCGCAACCTGTTCTCTATGCCGGCGCAGCGCTTCCGATGCGGCCTCCTGCCGCCGGCGCAGGTCCTCCAGCGCGGATGCGGTCGGCACGGCCATGCTTTCCAGCGCGGCATCCGTACCGGACCATGGGGAAAGACGCGTCCTGGCCATATCGGCCTCCTGCCGCGCGAGCGCCACAAGCCGACGGCTTTCCCGCAGGCGGGCCGGAAGATCACCCGAGCGGGCGGCACGCAGGGCGGCGGAGAGCGCGGATTGCGTTTCATCGTCGCCGCCAGCCTCCGCCCCGGCAAAGGCTTCCGCCTTTTCACGCGCGGCCTCCCGCACCTCTTCCGCGTCCTTCAATTCGCGCCGGGCAATCTCGCGGCGCTCGGCAAGGGCTGCGCGGCGGGAAAGCAGGCCGGTCAGCCGCTCGGCAAGGCCGGCGGGCAACAGAATATCGGCGGGATCCGTCTGCGCCGGCAGGTTCAGAGCCTGGATGCTCGCGGCAATCGTCAGGGCGAGCCTGTCGCGATCGGCGATGCGGGAGGCGAGGTCCAGCGTGGCGGTGCGGAAGCGGGCCTCCAGCGCGGAACCGGAGAGTGCCGCGAGGTCCGCTTCCACGGCAAAGACCGCGTCGTCTTGCTCAAGCCCGGCCTGTTCCGCCGTGCAGCGCTCGCGCTCGCCAAACACCCGCGCCGCGCGGGCTGCGATTTCCGCCTCCTCGCGGGCAAGTTCGCCCGTCAATCCGCGCCAGGTTGCGGGCGGCGTTTCGCCGAGGTCGAAAGCGCCGAGTTCCATGCGCAGCGCCCGCAGACGCGCAAGGGTGGGCAGCGCGGTCAGGCAGCGTTCGGCCTGCTGGAGGGCGGCGCGCGCAACGACACGTGCCGCGGTCACCATCTCGTGGTGCTCGGCGGCGGCATCGCGTTCGCGCACCAGGATGCCGTAGTCGCGCGCCGCGATATCCAGCGCCTTGCGCTCGGCGGCGAGTGCCTCGATTTCGGCTTTCAACGTTGAGAGCCCATGCCGGCGGCCGGCGGGGCGGTAGAAGTCGTCGGCCTGGGCTTTCAAAGCGGCAAGGCTGGATGCCATGTCGGAGAGGCCCGAGCTGGCGGAAAACAGCATGGCGCCAAGTTCGCCTTCGCTTTTCAGAATGTCCTCGCCGCCCTTTTCAATGCTCTCGTCATCCAGCGAGAACATCGTACGATAGGCATTGCGGTCCATGCCGCCGAGTACGGAGGCGAAAAGCATATCCGGCAGGGGCCGGTCATCGGCGGTGACGAGCGAGGCCTGGTTGCGCTTCAGGCGATAGGCCTCGTGATATTCCGTGCCGACGGAGAAGCGGCCGCCGACACGCATCAGCGCATAGGGATGCAGGAAGCCGTAGGCGCTGGTGCGCTCGATGCCGAAGAGCACGTCGAGATAGGCGGAAAACAGCGTCGACTTGCCGGCCTCGTTGGGGCCGTAGACGAGATGGAAATCCGGCTTTCCCGGTTGCGCCGCGCCGAAATCGAGGCTGCGCTCAGTGAACTTGCCGTAGCGGGTGAGATCGAGACGGTCGAGACGCATCAGGCCCTCTCGCCTTCGCCGCCGAGGCGCGCCAATACGGCATCCGATCCCTCGAGCGCGAGATCGGAAAGCAAGGTCTCCTCCGCCGCCTCATCGCCCGCCAGCAGGCTGCGCGCCTCCTTGGGCAACTGGCGCAGCACATCCGCCAGCGTCTCGCGCAGTTCCGCACGATAGGCATGGGTCGTCACGACATCCTCGCGCATCAGCCGGGCGAGTTCGGTGACCGGCCCCGCATCGGCACCGGCAGCGGCGAGCGGCGCGGACACGGCGAGTTCCACGGCCTCGATCCAGCATTCGCCGAGCGAGGCGGCAAGGTTCTGAACCTCGCCGAGCAACAGGTCTTCATCGCGCCGCAAACGCCAGGCGAGCGGGGTCGCTCCCGTCATGGCGAGACGCGCGACGAGATGGGCGCCGTTTGCGACCGCGCGGGCTTTGGCCAGCGTGGCTTCCGTGCGATCGAGCATGCCCGACCAGTCGTCTATGCCGGAGAAGTCGACGAACAGACGCTCGAACACCGCGACGGCGATGGGACGCTCCTCGCAGGTGATGACGCCATCCTCGCCGATCGTGGCGAGCGTGACGCCCTTGGCGCCGCCTTCATTGATGTCACGGCCCTGCGGATTTCCGGGCATGACGATCCAGGGGCGTTCCTGATGCACGCGCCGCTGGTGGATGTGGCCAAGCGCCCAATAGTCGAAGCCGTGGGTGGCAAGGTCCGCAACGCTCGTCGGCGCATAGGGATCGTGGCGGCTGCCACCGGCAAGGCTCGTATGCAGCATGCCGATATTCACGGCATCCGCGATGGGTGCGCGGAACGTCGGAAGCAGCGAGGTCGGCGCATGCGGCTGAGCGAAGCTGACGCCGTGCACGTGGATGTCCCGGCCGTTTTCCAGCGCGCCGGCTTTGACCGGTTTGCCGCGCCCGTCGAAGAGATGCACGTTGGGCGGAAAGGTCAGTTCGCGGGTGATCTGCGACTGCGCATCGTGGTTGCCGCGGATGAGGAAGACGCGGATGCCGGCCGCATCCAGCCGCCGCATTTCCCCCATCAGGAAGAGCGCGGTGGCCATCGAGGTCTGCGCCCCATCATAGAGATCGCCGGCGATCAGTACCGCATCCACCGCTTCACCGATGGCCAGATCGACGATGCGTGTCAGCGCCTTGCGCGTCGCGCCGCGCACGAGGTCGCCGAGCTCGGCATTGCGCAGCGCCAGCGAGGAAAGCGGCGAATCGAGATGCAGGTCTGCGGTGTGGAGGAAGCGGAAAGGCATGGCCGGACAATCGCCTCCCCCCTCTCCCGGGTCAATGCTTGCGGGCGAAAGGGCGCCGTTATGCAGGGAGAAATCACCCCACCCGGAAAAGGACGCCGAAAAGCCGAGAATAATGCTGGCGGCATGACCGTTCGCATTTACAGTGATCGTTCAATATATATGATCAAATTATCCGAAAAACTTCGTGATCATTTGACATGGTCCCTCATAATACCTATATTCCACCTCATGAGTAGCACGATAGAAATCTCCCAAGGCATGTTCAAACTCTACCATCAGGTCAGCCGCCTGGTGAATGAGTGCATGATGGACGAAGGTGTGTCGCTCGCCCGCAGCAAGTTCCTGCTTCTTCTGGAATGCCAGGGTCCCCAGCGGTCGACCGATATTGCCTGCGCCCTTGGTTTCGCACCCCGTACGGTGACGGAAGCGATCGATGGTCTTGAGCGCGACAAGCTGGTCAAGCGCGATCCCGATCCGAAGGACCGCCGTGCCAAGATCGTCTCGATTACGGATATGGGCCGGACCGTCATTTCGGCCGCCCAGCAGCCGCAACACAAGACGATCGAAGCGATCTTCGCCGTTCTGACCGAAGATCAGAAGCAGCATATGAAGGAAATCATCCGCTGTCTCAGCGAGAAGACCGACGAGCTGCAACGGGAACGAGACAAGAGCGCTGATGATGCCGGTGTGGCGCCTCAGCGTTCACTGCAAGCCGTGAGCTAGTTTGAACATTGTGACAATCGAAAAGGCCGGGATCGTAAGATCCCGGCCTTTTCATTTGCGTGTCCGGTAACCAGCTGCCCGGCGCCTCCCCTCAAAGGAAGACGCCGGACTGCCGATGGTTACATCGCGTTGATCGGGCCGATGCCGAAAAACAACGTTTCGCCGGAGGAATCGTCGACGCCGTCATTGTCGGTCACGACGAAGCCGTTGCCGGCGGCGTCGATGGTGAAGCCTTCGACCTTGTCGACGACGTAGCCGTTGGTGGCCTTGAGGTCGGGAATGAGGTCGCGGACCTCTTCCTTCTTGATAACAGGCAGCGCGCCGCCGAGCTTGGCCGGCTTGAGGTCGGCAAGGGCGACGCGGTAGAGCTTCTTCAGCTTCGCCGCCTGGCCGATCAGGTTGTCACGCTCGATGATATAGGCGTAGTCGCCGTTTGCGGTGATTTCCGACAGGCCGACCCAGCCGCTTTCCGTCTTTTCGAGCGGGTAGCGCACGGCGCCCCACTCCTTGGACGACGGCTTGTAGGAGACGAGCTTCACGAAGCCCTTCTCGTCATCGGCCCATTCGCGCTGCACGGCCATCCACAGCGTCAGGTCGTCGCCTTCGCCGACACTGGTGATGCCCTCGAAGCCGAAGCGCTTTTCATGGGCGCGCAGCTCGGCGGGAATGGCGATTTCCTTGTCGATCTCGCCCTTTTCGTTCACATGGATGATGGCATGGGCGTAGAGCTTGTCGGCATCGCCTTCATTGGCAAGCCAGTAGCCGCCTTCACCATCCGGCGTCAGGCCTTCGCTGTCGAGTTTCTGGGCGGCCGCACCGTTGCGGGTGATGCGCAGCGCATCGACGATCTTCGCCGGTTTCGCGGTGGCGTCGATCGTGAAGATCGTCGGCTGCGAGGCGTAGAAGCTGTCGTTGACGGCGACGAGCGTGCCCGGCTTGTCCTTGACCGGTGCGAGGCCCGAAAGCGCGCCGAAGCCGATCAGCTCGCCGTCCTTCTCGGTGGAGACGATCTGCGGATAGGCGGCTTCGCCTTCGGCCCGCTCGAAGAGCATGACATGCGAGCGCGCGCCACCGTCTTCGACCAGGTCCGCTTCGTTGGCGGTCGCCAGCAGGTTGCGGCCGGGGATCGCGACAGCGCCTTCCGGGCTGATGCCCGACGGCAGGATCTGCAGAAGCTCGGGCTCGGCGCCGGTATCCTTGTAGACGCCGACGACCGAGGCACGCTCGGCCAGCACGAAGAACAGGTTGTCGTCGCCGAACTTGGCGGCCTCAAGGCCTTCCGGCTCGATACCCTTCTTGTTGCGCTTGTCCGGGTAGTGGCCGAGCTTGGCAATCTCGCGCTCGAAGGCAGCGCCATTCTCGTAGAGAACCTTGCCGTCATTGTCGAAGATCGTGAAGCCGCGCGCGCCGCCCTTCCAGTCGCCTTCATTGGCGACGACGATGCGGTTGTCGTCCAGCCACTTCACGGCGTCGGGCTCGCGCGCGACGTCCTTGATCTCGCCGGTGAACTTCAGCGCGCCGTCCTTCTTGGTATCGACGCCTTCCAGGCTGACCTTGCCGGCGGAGAAATGGCTCTTCACCGTGCCGGTCTTGCCGTCGAGGATGACGATGTAGTTGTTTTCCTGCAGCGTCAGGGCGACTTCGTCCTGGCTGTTGAAGGAGACGAATTCCGGCTCCGGGTCTTCACCGGCAACATCGGCAAGGCCGGTGAGCGTGACATGCTTGATCGAGCCGCAATCGACGACGCCATCCTTCAGCGACAGGAGGACGACGTCGCCGGCCGGCATCTGCGGCAGGTCACCGTCATTGACCTCTTCATCGCGCTCGTTCTCGATGGCGATGGCGGCGATCGTCTTGTCCTTGTTCAGCGCAATAGAGTCCGGCTGGCCGCCGAGATCGCAGGTCGCGTCAATCTTTTTCGAAGCGAGGTCGACCTGGGCCAGCACGCCCGACGGTTTGACGAAGCTTTCACGCGTGTTGACGGCGACGAGCGCCTTGCCGGCGGCAACGGCAACCGACGTCGGCTCACCTTCGAAGGAGACCGAACCACCGGCCTTCGGGGCCTTGGCGTCGGTGATGTCGATGATGCCGATCGCCTTGTTCGGGCTGTCGGAATAGACGAGCGTATTGCCGTCTTCGGAAGCGGCGATGATTTCCGCCGAGGTCGGCGTCGCCCTGTCCTTGCCCTCGGGCAGGTTATCGGCAACGGCGAAGGATGCAATACGATTGAATACGGGCTCGGCGCTGGCGGCAGAGGCCACCGATGCGGCGAGAACCGCCGCAAAAGCAGCGGTGAGCGAACGGGTTTTCATGAAATCCTCCGGGATGAACGAACCCGGCGGTTCTGAGGCTTTCGTGTTACAGGCGCATGACACTTCGGCGACGGTCCCACACCCGTCCGATGCCAAACAAAAAGGGGCCCGGATGAACCGGACCCCGAACCTGAAATTCAGGATTTGCGGCGGAGTGGGTAACCGCTCTGCCCTGCAGCACCACGCGTCGCGAACGCGTCCGGGACACTGCCGAACTTCAGATCTGCGACACAATGCAAGCCCCCGACCCAAAGCCTGGGGCTGACACATTGGCTTCGGATCAGCCGTTGACGGCGTCCTTCAGGCCCTTGCCGGCCGAGAACTTCGGCACGTTGCGAGCCGGGATCTCGATCTCGGCGCCGGTCGAAAGGTTACGGCCCTTCGAAGCTTCACGACGCGATACGGAGAAATTGCCGAAACCGACGAGACGAACGTCGCCACCGTTCTTGAGTTCGCCCTGGATCGTCTCGAAAACGGCGTCGACAGCCGATGCTGCGTCCGTCTTGGAGAGGCCAGACTTCTCGGCGACCGCGGATACGAGTTCATTCTTGTTCATGTTTCCACCCCTTTCATACGGTTTGAAACGACTCATACAAGTCGGGGGCAGAATACGCATCGCCCCTCGTCCCGCAAGAATATTTCGCCGCAATCCCCTGAGAATCCGGGGTTTACACACGCTTTTCAACGAAAAAGACCGGCCCAGGGGCCGGTCTTTTCCAGTTTGGCTCCAAAACGGCGGGCATTTCACCCGCCATCAAGGCTCAATGCGCGATGGCGCCGGTGCCGTCTTCGGACGATTCGACCGGCGGAACCTTGGCCGCTTCGGCCGTTCCGTCCCACTCGATCGGCTCGGGCTTGCGCAGCAGCGCATGCTCGATGACCTCGCCCATGCGCGAGACCGGAACGATCTCCATGCTGTTCTTCACATTATCCGGAATATCCGCCAGATCCTTGGCGTTTTCTTCCGGGATCAGCACCTTCTTGATACCGCCGCGAAGGGCCGCGAGCAGCTTTTCCTTCAGGCCGCCGATCGGCAGAACCCGGCCACGCAGCGTCACTTCACCCGTCATCGCGATGTCCTTCGAGACCGGAATACCGGTCATGATGGAGACGATGGCGGTCGCCATGGCAATGCCGGCCGACGGACCGTCCTTCGGCGTCGCACCTTCCGGCACGTGCACGTGGATGTCGGTCTTGTCGAAGCGCGGCGGCTCGATGCCGAAATCGACGGCGCGCGAGCGGACATAGGAGGCCGCTGCCGAAATCGATTCCTTCATCACGTCTTTCAGGTTGCCCGTGACCGTCATGCGGCCCTTGCCACCCGGCAGGCTGACGCCTTCGATGGTGAGCAGCTCGCCGCCGACTTCCGTCCAGGCAAGACCCGTGACGACGCCGACCTGATCCTCGCGCTCGGCTTCGCCGTGGCGGAAGCGCGGAACGCCGAGGAAGTCATGGATGTTGTCAGCCGTGACTTCGACCCTCTTCGACTTGCCCTTGATGATCTCGGTGACCGCCTTGCGGCCGAGCTTCATCAGTTCACGCTCGAAGTTTCTGACGCCCGCCTCGCGGGTGTACTGCTGGATGACCGCCATCAGCGCGCCGTCGGTGACCGAAAACTCCTTCGGCTGCAGCGCGTGGTCGCGGATCGCCTTGGGCAGCAGGTGCCGCTTGGCGATTTCCAGCTTTTCCTCTTCCGTGTAGCCGGCGATGCGGATCACTTCCATGCGGTCCATCAGGGGCGCCGGAATGTTCAGCGTGTTCGCCGT
>NZ_CAMLFY010000094.1 GCF_946479415.1 uncultured Shinella sp.
CAACGGGGATTTGGGCGCATGTTTCGTTTCGGGAACAACGAAGCCGAAAAGGCGGACGCCATGGGAACGGGAAAGCTCACCCTTTTTGAAAGTTGTCGTCACGGGAACCTCGTCCGATGACGGCGGCGGCGCTTGAACCGATCGCCGAAACCCCCTCCACCTCCCGGCGCCGGGCCTGGATGCGGAGCGAAGAGGCCCGTGGCCTCGCCATGATCTCGCCGACCTTTCTCTATGCGCTGGCGCTGCTCTTCCTCCCTGTTATCATCGTCATCGCCTACAGTTTCTGGACCCAGAACTACCTCGAGATCGACCGCACCTTCACGCTGGAAAACTACCGGCAGGCGCTGACGGAACCGATCTATCGCGACCTCTTCGTCCGCTCGCTGTGGATCTCGCTGACGGTCAGCGTCGTCACCGTCGTTTTCTCCTATCCGGTCGCCTGGTTCATTTCCTTCCATGGCGGCGTGCACAAGAACCTCTGGCTCTTCCTCATCACCGTGCCCTGCTGGACGAGCTACCTGCTGCGCGTCATGTCGTGGAAGGTCATTCTGGGTTATGGCGGCGTGATGAACACCGGCCTCATCTCGATGGGCCTCATCGACAAGCCGGTGACCTCGCTGCTCTACAATTCCAACGCCGTCGTCATCACGCTGGTGCACAGCTGGGCGGCCTTCGCCATCCTGCCGATCTACGTCTCGCTGCAAAAGGTCGACCGCACGCTGATCGAAGCCGCGCGCGATCTCGGCGACAGCAGGATCAAGGCGTTCTTCCGTATCACCCTGCCGCTCTCGCTGCCCGGCGTCATCTCCGCCTTCCTGATCGTGATGATCCCGACCGTCGGCGACTATGTGACGCCACGCCTCGTCGGCGGCAAGGACGGTGTGATGATCGCAACCGCCATTCAGGCGCAGTTCGGCAAGGCCGCCAACTGGCCGCTGGGTGCCGCCCTGTCGGTGACGACCATGGTGCTCGTCTCGCTTTCGGCCGCAGCGATCGTCCTCGCGCTGAAATTCACCATCCGGAGGATCAAATGAGCATCCTCACCCAGCGCCTGCGCTTCATTCCGTTCCTGCCCATCTATGTGGCGCTCTATTTCCTGTTCCTCTACCTGCCGATCCTGCTGCTACCGATCTTCTCCTTCAACAATGCGGCCACCACCACCTTCCCGCTCGCCGGCTTCACGACCAAGTGGTACGCCTCGCTTTCCGGCAATTCGGTGATGCTGGAAGCGGCGTGGAACAGCCTGATCGTCGGCCTGTCCGTCTCGCTGCTGTCGACCGTGCTCGGCATCTGCGCGGCCCGTGCCATCACGCGCTATCGTTTCCGTGGCCAGCGCGCCGCCGCCGGCCTCATCATGGCGCCGCTCTTCCTGCCGGAGATCATCGTTGCCGTCTCGCTCCTGATGATCGTGCTGGCGATGGGGGTGGAACTGTCGCTCGTCACCGTCATCCTCGGCCAGACGGTGTTCTGCGTGCCCTATGCCATGTCGGTGCTGGTCTCCGGCTTCGAAGGCTTCGACCGCAGCCTGGAGGAAGCCTCCTACGATCTCGGCGAGACCGCCATCGGCACCTTCCGTCGCGTGACGCTGCCGGTGGTGGCGCCCGCCATCGTCTCCAGCCTGCTCGTCACCTTCACCATCTCGCTCGACGAGTTCATCCTCGCCTTCTTCCTCTCCGGCACCGAGCCGACGCTGCCCGTCTATATCTGGGGCCAGCTGCGCTTTGCCGCCAAGCTGCCGGGCGTGCTGGCGCTCGGCACGATCATGCTCGTCGCCTCCATCCTGATGCTCACCCTCGCCGAAATCCTGCGCCGCCGTGCCGAACGCCGCACGCAGCTGGCGCATGCCCTGCCCTAGAGACTGTCTGGTTCATCCTGAACCAGACAGTCTCTAGGTTTCTTTGTTTTCGTTTGTCTCTTCGGGAAAACCGGTTCCCACTTTTCCCGGACAAACTCTAGGAGTTCTCATGAGCGACCGCGCTATGATCCAGATCGAAAACGTCTCGAAATTCTACGGCATCTACAAGGCGCTGGACGATGTCTCGCTGTCGATTGCCGAAGGCGAATTCTTCTCGCTGCTCGGCCCCTCCGGCTGCGGCAAGACCACACTTCTCCGCTCCATCGCCGGCTTCGAGAACCCGACGGCGGGCGAGATCTATATCGACGGCGTACCCTCGCTGGCCCTGCCGCCGAACAAGCGTCCGACCAATATGGTGTTCCAGAGCTACGCCATCTTCCCGCATCTCGATGTCGCGGAAAACGTCGCCTATGGCCTGAAGCGGCTCAAACTCTCGCCCGAAGAAGAAAAGAAACGCGTCGGCGATGCGCTCGACATGGTCCGCCTCTCCGGCCTCGGCCAGCGCAAGGCGCATGAGCTCTCCGGTGGCCAGCGCCAGCGCGTAGCGCTCGCCCGCGCGCTTGTGATGCGCCCGAAGGTGCTGCTGCTCGACGAACCGCTTTCGGCGCTCGACAAGAAGCTGCGCGAGGAAATGCAGGTGGAGCTGCGCACGCTGCAAAAGGCCGTCGGCATCACCTTCATCCTCGTCACGCATGACCAATATGAAGCGCTCGCCCTTTCCGACCGCATCGCCGTGATGTTCGGCGGCCGCATCGCGCAGATCGCGAGCCCGAAGGAAATCTACCAGCGCCCGCGCACGCGCAAGGTCGCCGATTTCCTTGGCGGCATGAATTTCCTCAAGGCTAAAGTGCTCGGCGAACAGGGCAATGCCGTCTCCATCGATGCCGCTCGTTTCGGCGCCGTCCAGCTGGAAAAGCCGCAGGGTTTTACCGCCAGCAACGGCCACGTCACCGTCGGCATACGCCCGGAGCGCCTGCGGCTGCTCTGGGATGACGACCGCGCGCCGCACGAGCTCGCCGGCCGCATCGAGAACCGCGCCTATTTCGGCGAGGTCACGCATCTGACGGTCGGCATCGACGGGCTGGAACAGCCGCTCTCAATGGTCGAGACGAACAATTTCGGCGCCGACGACTTGCCGGTCGGCGCCGAAATCCGCCTTGCCTATGATCCGGATGCATTCGTGCTTCTGGCGGAAGATCCACCTGTCACGCGGGTGTAGCGCCGCCGCTCATTTTTCCCGCACGAAGACATGGGCTTCGACGGCTGCGGCGATAAAGGCATTGCGGGCCTCCGATGGCGGCTTCCTGCCCTCCAGAACGGCAGCACACGCCTTTCGCGCCGCTCTCAACTGCCGACCTCGCTGGACCGGCCAATCGACAACCAGCGCTCGCGCCGCTTCCTGCGTGCTGGCCACGGTGCGATATTGGCCGAGCCGCGGCGTTTCGAAGGTGATGGGTTTACTCCAGCGTTTAGGGTCCATGACGCAATACCTCACGCAATACCAGACCCTTCTCAACGCAAAACGCTCCCGAAGCGTTCCGGGAGCGTCATAGACGAACAATTCGCTTTGCAGATCCGGCGCTATTCGCCGGACAGGGGAAAGCTATCGGATGCGAAAGCTGCGGACAGACCCAAACGGATGGACTGGCCATCGGACCAGTTTTGCGCATGACTCTGAATCTTGAAAGATCGTTGCAACTCCTCGCCGTCCTCAACGACAACGACGATCCACTCGTCAATGTCGGGAATGAGCGTAACAGAGTTTGGCTGCATAGCCGCCCCCTTTCGTTCACTGGGGCGGAAGCTCCTTAACTTTCGGCAGTGGCGCCCGTTTCAATTGCCACCGCTGCAACCATCATACGTCCTTTTCGCTGAATGTCGAATGAAGGATGCGTGACCTCGCCCCGGCAGGAGCGAGGTCGGCGTTCTCAGTAACCCGATTTGATCTTCTCGAATTCGGCGATCATCTTCTGCCGCAGTTCCGTCGGCATCGGCGACTGGAAGAGCGTGTTGGCCACGAAGGCATCGACGTCGGCATAGCCCTTGTCCTTCAGAATCTTCGGATCGACGGCCGCCATGCCCTTGGCATTGGAATGGCCATAGCCCCAGCTCTCGACCATATAGGCGGCGACAGCGGGATCGGTGACGGCATTGAGATAATCATAGGCAAGATCCGGGCTCGCCTCACCCCCCTTCAGGCGCACATAGCCGCAGACCCAGGTCGAAAGGCCTTCCTTGGTGTCCTTCTTGATGGCGACGGGCTGGCTCTCGGCCTGCAGGGTCGTCGCCGTCTCGTTCCAGGCCCAGGCGAGGTCAACCTCGCCGCTCGCCATCGCCTGGCTCAGGTCCGTATTGTCCGTCCAGTAGAGCCGCACATTCTTGTGCACCTCGCGCAGGAAGGCGGAGGCCTCCTGGAACTGCGCGTCCGTCATCGTCGTCCAGTCCTTGAGACCGATGGCGAGACTTGCCAGCGCATAGGCGTCATCGACATTGTCGCCGATCGACACGCGGTCCTTGAACTTGGGATCGGCAAAGGCCTTGAGCGAGGCGACTTCTTCCGGCTTCACCGTATCGGTGCGATAGGTCAGCACCGTGTTGCCCCATTCGAAGGGAATGAACCAGGCGGTGCCGTCATCCGACGTCATCAGGTTCTTCATCGCCTTGAAATTCGGCAGCACATCGTTCCAGGAGGCGAGCTTGGCCGTATCGAGCGGCTCCAGCATGCCCGCTTCGCGCCATTTCACGATGCTTTGCGCACAGGGGTGCGCCACATCCGCCTTGAAACCGGACCGCAACTTCTGGAACGCCTCTTCCTCATCCCCGAAGAAGGAGAAATCCGGCGAGCCGCCATGCTTTTCGCTATAGGCGGGGTGAAAAGCCGGGTCTTCGTAACCGGACCAATCGAAGACGGTCAGGCTATCGGCGGAGAAGGCAGGAAGGGCGGGTCCGAGGGCAAGGACGGCGGCAAGTGCCGCTGTCGTAAGATACCTGGCCGTGTTCGCAGTCGTCATGCCGTTCTCCTTCCCCGTTTTCGGGTTCCCTATTGTGGTTTTGGTCCTTGCAAAGTGAGATGCTTCGGGAAGGCCACGACGACGAAGGCGATGGCCGCCTCCAGCGCTTTTTCCCGCGTCGTGCCGTCGCCCATCATCAGGCGCAGCCACAGGCCTTCCAGCATGGCGCAGAGCGACAGCGCCATCGGTTCCGGTTCGTAATCGTAGCCGCCCTCCGCCTTGAGGTCGGCACAGAGCGCGATCACCGTCTCCTGGTATTTGACGTCGCGCGCGCCGCACAGCGCCTGATAGGTCGGCCGCGACTTGGCCTCGCCCCAGAAGGCACACCAGGCGGCAAGCTTGCGCTTCGTGCAGATCTTTCGGTCGAAATCCGCATGCACGATGGCCCACAGGCGGCTGGCGACGCTGGGACCGGCCTTTTCGAGCGCCGAATTCCAGTGGTCGCCATACTCTTCCGACATGAATTGCAGCGTGGCGATGAGCAGGTTTTCCTTGCTCTCGAAGTGGAAGTTGACGATCCCGCGGGACAAGCCCGCACCATCGGCCACATCCGCCAGCGTCGTGTCGGAATAGCCGCGCTTGGCCAGCGAATCGATCGTCGCCTCGATGAGCTGCTGCCGTCTCGTTTCCTTGGAAGCCTTGCGGCCCCGCTTCTCGCCGTCACCCGAGCCCTGATCAGCCCCGCCTGCCCGCATCTTCACCGTCACCTTGCCTTTGGGATTCTTCAGCACGACCGTCATGGGCGAATTCCCGCGGCCGGCCTGCTTGCGCGCAGATGAGTGGGACAATGCTCCCCGCTGTCAAGAACCTTCTGCATGGCGGTCCAGGTGCGGATGTTCTTGGCGACATAGGCCTCGCCGACGGCGACAACAGCCTCCGCATAGAGCGGCCCTTTCAGCCGTTCCAGTTCGCCGTGCGCCACGTCGCGATACCAGGGCATTGCGGCTCTCGGCGACGCCATCGACGAAGCCCGCCTGCGCCATCGCCCGCAGAGTGCGCTGCGAGGAGGCCATGCCGAAACTCAGCCCTTCAGCAGCGACATAGTCGTTCATCTCGGCGCTTGGCTCGCCGTCATGCCCGATCAGCCAATCCGAGGCGGCAAGCATGCCGCCTGGCCTCAGCACCCGGAACAGCTCGGCAAACAACGCCTCCTTGTCCGGCACATGGATCATCGCATCCTTGGAGAAGACGACATCGAATGCGCCGTCATCGAACGGCAGCCGCCCCGGCGGGCGGGCGACGAACCGCGCGATGGACGAAAGCGCCTGCGCGGCCGCAGCCGCCTTCGCCCGCTCGATGACGGGTTGCTCGACGTCATAGCCGACGATCTCCGCCGGACGGTAGGTCCTCGCGATATGCAACGTGATGCCACCGGCGCCGCAGCCGAAATCGAGAATGGACTTGCCCGTAAGATCGATGCCCGCAAGCACGCGATCCACCTCCGCCGGGCCGCCAGGCGAAAGATAGCCCTCGCCCCACATCACGCCGAGGAAGCGGATCGCCGCCTCGTCATATTCCGCTTCCGTAGCTGCACCGTTATCGACTGCCGCCGTCATGGCTTCCCTGCTCTTGCGGCCCCATGGCCGGTGCGCTTTCCATTGGATCGAAATTCTAGCGCATAATCAGACGATTGCAAGATACTTGCTGAATGATCATTCAGAATATCTGGACAGCATTTTGCTTTTGATGCAGCTTTTAGAAACAAGGGAGACATCAAAAATGCAAAAGTACGATGCCCTGATTGTCGGCGGCGGCCACAACGGCCTGGTGACGGCCTGTTACCTCCAGCGCGCCGGCCTCAACGTTCTCGTCGTGGAAAAGAACGGCTGGGTCGGCGGCGCGGCCACCAGCCGCGAGCTGACGCCCGGCTTCCTCTATTCCAACTGTTCCTATGTCTGCTCGCTGTTTAGGCCGGAGATCATGCGCGATCTCGAACTGCCGAAACACGGGTTGCAGGTGATCTCCTATGAAGGCGGCGCGGTCTTCACCCGCGACGGCGACTACCTTGCCTCCTACCGCGACCACGACAGCCACCGCCGCGAATTCGCCCGCTATTCCAAGCGCGATGCGGAAGCCTATGAGCGCTATGCCCGCGACGTGACGCGCCAGTGCCGCTTCATCCAGCCGCTCCTGATGCGCACCGCCCCCGACCCGTTCGGTTTCCGCCCGCGCGACATTTCCGAGCTGCTCTATCTGGCGAAAAAATTCGGCGAATTCAGCCCGCACGAAATGGCCGAGACGCTGCGCTTCTGGACCATGTCGATCTCCGACTTCCTCGACGAATATTTCGAGACCGACGTCATCAAGGCCTATCTGGCGCTGTCCGGTATCATCGGCACCGCACTCGGCCCGATGTCGCCCGGCACGGCCTATGTGCTGCTGCACCATTATATGGGCGAGGTCGACGGCTCGGTCGGCGCTTGGGGCTATGCCCGTGGCGGCATGGGCGCGGTCACGCAGGCCCTGTCCCGCTCCTTCCAGGCCTCCGGCGGCACGATCCGCACGGATGCGGAGGTCTCGAAGATTTTAACGCGCGGCGGCCGCACCACCGGCGTCGTGCTGGCCAATGGCGATGAGGTGCGCGCCGATCTCGTCGTCTCCAATGCCGATGTGAAGCGCACCTTCCTGAAGCTTGTCGAGGAACAGGACCTGCCCGGCGACTTCGTGCATCGCGTCAAGCACTTCAAGATGCGCGGCTCCTCCGGCAAGGTGAACATCGCGCTCGACAGCTTGCCGGAGTTTCCGGCGCTACCCGAGGGCTCGAACTGCATTCGCGGCGACATGCATTTCACCGACAGTATCGAGCGCATGGAACGTGGCTACGACGACTGGAAGGCCGGGCGCTGGTCCGCGGATCCCTTCCTCGACATGATGATCCCCACCCTGCTCGACCCGACCATGACCTCGCCCGGCAAACATTTCATGAGCTGTTTCGTGCAATATTGCCCGCCCAAGGTGGAGGGCCGTGACTGGACGGATGCCGACCGCGATGCCTTCGCCGAGACCGTCATCAGCCAGATCGCCGACTATTCGCCTGGTTTCCGCGACCGCATCGTGCATATGGAAGTGCGCACGCCACGCGAGATCGAGGCGGAAGTCGGCTTGACCGAGGGCAATATCTTCCAGGGTGAACTCACCTTCGATCAGCTTCTCTTCAACCGGCCGGTTCCCGGCTATGCGCAATACCGCAGCCCCATCCATGGGCTCTATATGTGCGGCTCCTCCACCCATCCGGGCGGCGGAGTGATGGGCGCGCCCGGCCGCAACGCAGCCGCCGAAATCCTGCGCGACCTCAAGCGTGCCCCCGAACAGATGAGCAAAGCCCATGACGTCATTTGATGCCATCGTAATCGGTGCCGGCCACAACGGCCTTGCCGCCGCCACCCGCCTCGCCAAGGGCGGTCGCCGCGTTCTGGTGCTGGAAGCGGCAAACGAACCGGGCGGCGCCACCCGCGGCCGCGAATTCGCCCCCGGCTTCCGCTCCGCCGGCCTCGCCCATCTCGTCAACCGGCTGGATGCCGAGGTCGCCAAGGATATCGGCCTCGACCTCAAGGGCGATGAGAACCTGCTGCCGACAACGGTGCTTGACGGCTCCGGCAGGGCGCTCACACTCCACGGCGCCTATGGCGAAAGCATCGACGGCGTCTCCACCGAGGAAGCCGCCGCCTTTTCGGCGATGCGCAAGAAACTCATTTTCCAGGCAAGCATCCTCAAACGCTTCCTCCGCCGCCCGCCGCCGCAGATCGGCGCGGTCTCGCTCGGCGATCTCTCGACACTCGCCGGCGCCGGGCTCAGCCTGATCCGCAAGGGTCGCAGCGAGGGCCGCGATTTCCTGCGCATGCTCTTGATGAACGTCGCCGATGTCACCGACGAATACCTGACCGACGACCGCCTCAAGGGTCTTCTCGCCTTCGACGCCACGCTCGGCATCCATCTCGGCCCGCGTTCACCGACCTCCCTGCTCGGCCTCTATTATCGCCTGACTGGCGACGTCGCCGGCCAGACCGGCGGCCAGTTCGTACCGGCGGGCGGCATGGCGAGCATCGCCCCCGCCTTCCGGCGCGCGGCGGAAAAAGCAGGCGTCACCATCCGCTGCGCGACACCCGTCGCCCGCATCCTCGCCGATCGCGGCCGCGCCAGCGGCGTCGTTCTCGGCGACGGAACGCAGATCACCGCCACCGTCGTCGTTTCGGCCGTGCATCCGCAGACGACGTTCCTGCACCTCGTCGATCCCGCCGAAAGCGGCACCGGCTTCGTGCGCTCGGTGAAGAACGTGCGCAGCCACGGCAATGTCGCCAAGCTGGACCTTGCGCTGGACCGCATGCCCGACTTCACCGGCCTGCCGCTGGAAGCCCGCAACGGCCGCATCGTGCTGGTCCGCTCGAAAGAACAGGTCGAGACGGCCTTCAACCCGGCGAAATACGGCGAGTTCTCCACCGATCCGGTCATGGAGATCACGCTGCCGAGCCTCGCCGACCCCTCCCTCGCCCCATCCGGCGCCTGCACGCTCTCCGCACTCGTGCAATACGCGCCCTACCGCCTCAAGGCCGGCTGGGAGCACGGCAAACCGGCCTTCCTCAAGATCGTTCTGGAAACACTGGAGCGTCACGCGCCCGGTATCGGCAAATCCATCCTCGCGGCCAATCTGATGACGCCGGTCGATATCGAAGCGGAATACAATCTGCCCGGCGGCCATTGGCATCACGGCGAGTTGCAGGCCGACCAGCTGCTGGTCAACCGCCCGACGGGGGCGGCTTCCGGCTACAAGACGCCGATCGAGGGCCTCTATCTCGCCAGCGCCGGCGCGCATCCCGGCGGCGGCATTTCCGGCCTGCCGGGCTGGAACGCCGCGCGCCACATCCTTTCGGGAGCGACAGCATGAACGCCATGACGAAATCCGCCGCCGACCTGCGCCGTGCCGCCCGCGACCATATCCGCGTGCCCCGCCTCGAAACGCCGTTCCACGAGCGGCTGATGGCGATCAGCGAGGTCAACGACTGGTACAACTGGGCCGGCTACAAGGCGCCGCATTCGCTGACCGACGGCGAACTCGAATATTTCGCCATCCGCTCCACCGCCGCGCTGTTCGACATTTCGCCCATGGTGAAATACCGCATCGCCGGCCCGGATGCGGAACGCTACCTCAACCGCCTGACGCTGCGCGACGTGCGAAAACTCGGCGTCAACCGCGTGCACTACACCGCCTGGTGCGACGACCATGGCCATGTGCTCGACGACGGCACGCTGTTCCGTCTCGGCGAACAGGAATTCCGTCTCTGCTGCCAGGAACGCCACCTGCCCTGGCTGCTCGACAGCGCTTTCGGCTTCACCGTCGACATCCGCGAGGAGACGGAGGAAATCGCCGGCCTCGCACTGCAAGGCCCGACCAGCTACGCCGTGCTGCGCGATGCCGGTTTCGCCGGTGTAGAACGGCTGAAACCCTTCGACATCGCCACCTTCCCGCATGAGGGCGGCGAGGTCGCGATCTCGCGCACCGGCTTTACCGGCGATCTCGGCTACGAACTCTTCATGCCGCGCGCCAGGGCACTCTCGCTCTGGGACCGGCTGTGGGTGGCCGGCGAGCTTCATGCCATCCGCGCCATCGGCTATGGCGCGCTGAACCAGACGCGCATCGAGGCCGGCTTCATCGTCGCCAATGCGGATTTCATGACGGCCGAGGCGGCCCTGCGCGCCGACCGCGTGCGCATGCCGGACGAAATCGGCCTCGACTGGCTGGTCGATCCGGACAAGCCGAACTTCAACGGCCGCCGCGCCATTCTCGATGCGCGGCGGAATCAGACTCTCAAGCACATCCTGGTCGGCCTTGAAATCGAAGGGAATATTTCCGCCGAACATGCCATCGTCTACCACCGGCAGAAGCATGAAGCCGGCCTCGTCACCGCTGCGATCTGGTCGCCGACGGCCAAGCGCAACATCGCCATTGCCAGCCTGGAGCGGCCCTACGGCTCGAAGTTCACCGAAGACCTTTGGGTCGAGATCTATGCGATGCGCGAGCTGAAATACCAGAAGATGATGAAGCGGGCGAAGATCGTGCCCCGCCCCTTCGTCAAGCTCGCCCGCCGCACGACGACCCCGCCGGGCCTCAAATAGATGGACGAGGAAACCCGCCGCAACTGGGAGATCATCGCCATGCCGCCTGGAGCCGAATGGTCCGGGCGCGCACGCTATGCGGCGGCGATGTATTTCTGCCAGCGCGGCGACATGGCGCCGGAGGTGCTCGAAATCTACCGCATCTGTTCGCGGCTCGATGCGGAGGACCCGGTCTCCGTGCTGCGCCGCTGGCAGGTCGGCGCGGAATGGATCGCGAAGCTGGAAGCCTATCGCGGCCGATCAGTGTGACGGCGTGGGTCCCGAATAGGTGGCAAAGAGCCGGCGCAGCGCATCCTTGCCTTCGCTGGCGATATCGAACCGGCGTCCGAACAGCAGCCATTCAGAGCACAAACCCTTGATGACCCAGCGCAGCATGGAGGCGGCCGAACGGGGCGTCCAGGCCCCGCCGAGCTTGCCCTGCCCCTGCGCCTTCGCGAAGGCCGCTTCCAGCGCCTGCATGTGCTCGTCGTCGAGATCGTTCTGCCGCTCGGAGATGACAGCGAATTCGCCGGTATTGTCGCAGCGCAGCAGAATGGAGAGGATGCGCTGGCGGTGCTCGTCCTCGGCCAGCAACTCCAGCCATTCGCGGCCAACCCGCTCGAGCACGCCGAAGACATCGGCATTCTCGGCCTCCAGCTCGCGGGCGATCAGCTCTTCCTGCGGCATGGGCAGCGAATTGTAGAGTTCCAGCACCAGATCCGCCCTATTGGCGAAGTGCCAGTAGATGGCGCCGCGGGTGACCCCCGCGGCGCGTGCCACATCCTCCATCGAGGCATGGGCGACACCTTTTTCGTAGAAGACCTTTTCGGCCGCCAGCAGGATCTGCTGGCGGGTTTCCTTGGCCTCTGCCTTGGTCCGGCGCATGGCGGCTTACTCCGCCGGGCTGGTTGCAGCCGGCGCCGGCTCCTCCTTCTTTTTCCCGTAGCCGAACAGCTTCATCACGAAGACGAAGAAGATCGGCACGAAGAAGATGGCGAGCACGGTCGCGGTGATCATGCCGCCCATGACGCCGGTACCGATGGCGCGCTGGCTGCCCGAGCTTGCGCCGGTCGCGATCGCCAGCGGCAGAACGCCGAGCGTGAAGGCGAGCGAGGTCATCAGGATCGGGCGGAAGCGCAGGTGGCAGGCCTCGATGGTCGCATCGATCAGCGACTTGCCAGCCTCCATCTGCTCCTTGGCGAACTCGATGATCAGGATCGCGTTTTTCGCCGAAAGGCCGATGATCGCGATCAGGCCCACCTTGAAGTACACGTCGTTCGACATGTCGCGCATGGTGACGGCCAGCACCGCGCCGATCACGCCGAGCGGCACCACGAGGATGACCGCAAACGGGATCGACCAGCTTTCATAGAGGGCAGCAAGGCACAGGAAGACCAGGAGGATCGACAGGCCGACAAGGATCGGCGCCTGCGAACCGGACTGGATTTCCTGCAGCGACTGACCCGTCCACTCGTAGCCGAAGCCCGGCGGCAGCTGGGCGGCAAGCCGCTCCATTTCGGCGATCGCATCACCGGAAGAGAAGCCCGGCTTGGTCTCGCCGCTGAGGCGCATGGACGGATAGCCGTTGTAGCCAACCGTCTGCGTCGGCGCCATCATCCACTCCGCGGTCGCAAAGGCCGAGAGCGGAACCATGCCGCCGCTCGAATTGCGCACGTTGAGTTTCAGAAGGTCGGCCACCTGCATGCGTTCGTTCTGGTCCGCCTGCACCGTCACGCGCTGCATGCGCCCGGCATTCGGGAAGTCGTTGACATAAGTCGAGCCGAGATTGGTCGAGATCGTCGAATTGATATCGGCGAAGGTCACACCGAAGGTGTTGGCCTTCTCGCGATCGATCACGACATTGACCTGGGCCGCATCCGGCATGCCCTCGACGCGAACGCCCGTCACGACATTGCTCTGGGCCGCAAGGCCGATGAGCTGCCCCGTCGCGGCCGACAGCGCCTGCTGGCCGAGACCACCGCGATCCTGCAGACGGAACGAGAAGCCGCCCGTCGTGCCGAGACCCTGGATCGGCGGCGGCGACAGCGCGAAGCTGATCGCATCCTTGATCTGGCTCATCGCCATGCTGGCACGCCCGGCAATCGACTGCGCGGAGTTTTCAGGCCCGCGCTCGCTCCAGTCCTTCAGCGTCACGAAGGCAAGGCCGGCATTCTGACCCGCCCCGAAGAACGAGAAACCGTTGATGCCGACGATCGTGTTGACGGCGGATTCCTGACCGAAGATCTTTTCGGTCTGGGCCAGCACTTCGTCCGTACGGTGGCCGGTGGCTTCCGAAGGCAGCTGCATCATGACGATGACGAAACCCTGGTCCTCGTCCGGCAGGAACGACGACGGCAGCTTCATGAACATGTAGCCGAGGCCCGCGAGGATGGCGATATAGATCACCATGAAGCGGCCCGTCCGGCGGATCAGCCAGCTGACCGTGCCGCTGTAACCGCGCGACGAGCGGTCGAAACCGCGGTTGAACCAGCCGAAGAAACCACGCTTGGTGTGGTGGTGCCCCTTCGGAACCTGCTTGAGGAAGCTGCCCGCGAGTGCCGGCGTCAGCGACAAAGCGAGGAAGGCCGAGAACAGGATCGAGACGACCATCGTCAGCGAGAACTGCTGGTAGATGACGCCGACGGCACCGGGGAAAAAGCCCATCGGAATGAACACCGAGGCGAGCACCAGCGTGATGCCGATGACGGCACCGGTGATCTGCTTCATCGCCTTTCGGGTCGCCTCCTTCGGCGGCAGCCCCTCTTCCGACATGATACGCTCGACGTTTTCGACGACGATGATTGCGTCGTCAACGAGGATGCCGATGGCGAGCACCATGGCGAACATGGTGAGCACGTTGATCGAGAAGCCCATGGCGAGCATGACGGCGCAGGTGCCGAGCAGGGCGACGGGAACGACGAGCGTCGGGATGATCGTGTAGCGAATGTTCTGCAGGAACAGGAACATCACAAGGAAGACGAGACCGACAGCTTCTAGCAGCGTGTGCAGAACCTTTTCGATCGACACCTTCACGAAGGGCGAGGTGTCATAGGGGATCGAATATTCGAGGCCCGGCGGGAAGAACTTCGACAGTTCGTCCATGCGCGCCTTGATCGCTTCCGAGGTCGCCATGGCGTT
The DNA here is from genome assembly GCF_946479415.1 of uncultured Shinella sp. The sequence goes on from NZ_CAMLFY010000094.1 coordinate 14,095, forward strand.
GCCGCTCGGCGAAAGCTGAACGCCGATGGCGGCGGACGGCTTGCCGTTGAGGCGCGTCGAGAACGAATAGGTTTCGCCGCCCACTTCGACGCGGGCAACGTCACGCAGGCGCACGGCCGAACCATCCGCATTGGCGCGCAGCACGATGGCGCCGAACTCTTCCGGCGTCGTCAGCTGGCCCTTGATGTTGACGGGGGCCGCGATCTGCTGGGTGATCGGGTTCGGCTGGGCACCGATGGAACCGGCCGCGATCTGGGCGTTCTGCGCCTGCACGGCGGCGGTGATATCCGCAGCCGTCAGATTGAGACCGAGCATCTTGGCGGGATCGAGCCAGACGCGCATCGAACGTTGGGTTGCAAACAGCTGCGCACGGCCGACGCCGGGCACGCGCTGCACTTCCGAGAGAACGTTGCGGTTGAGATAGTCGCCGAGGCTGATCGCATCCATCGAGCCGTCGGTGGAGGTGAGCGAGACGATCAGCAGGAAGCCGGAGCCGGCTTCCTCGACCTGCACGCCCTGGCGGCGCACGGAATCGGGAAGACGCGGTTCGACGCGGCTGATGCGGTTCTGCACATCGACCGAAGCCTGCGACGGGTCGGTGCCCGGCGCGAAGGTGATGTTGATTTCGGCCGAACCCGAAGCGCTCGAGGTCGATTCGAAATACAGCATGCCTTCCACGCCGTTCAGCTCATCCTCGATGAGCTTGGTCACGCTCTGGTAGGTGTCCTGCGAGGACGCGCCGGCATAGGAGGTCGAGACCGAAATCTGCGGCGGCGCGACGTTCGGATATTGCGAGATCGGCAGCAACGGGATGGAGATGGCGCCGGCAATCATGATGAAGATCGCCACGACCCAGGCGAAAATCGGCCTGTCGATAAAGAAACTGGGCATCGTTGCGGTCCTTACTTGGCTTGCTCGGTCTTGGCGGCATCGCCGCCTTCGGCCTTGCCGGCTTCGCCAGCCTTCGCATCAGTAGCCTTCGCATCAGCCGGCTTCGCGTCGCCGCCTTCGGCTTCAGCACCCTCGGCGGCCTGCTTCCGCGCATCGGCCGCCACGGCATTCGGATCCCATTCCGAGGGCACGACTTCCGCACCCGGCTGAACCTTCTGGAAGCCTTCGACGATGATCTTCTCACCATCCTTCAGGCCATCGGTGATGACCCAGCGCGTACCGGCAGCGCGCCCGATACGCACGGGGCGCGGGCCGGCCTTGTTGTCGGCGGCAACAATATAAACCAGGGCGCTACCCGAGGCGTCACGCTGAACGGCCTGCTGCGGCACGAGAACGGCGCCCTTCTCGATGCCCTGCTCGATCTGCACGCGCACATACATGCCCGGCAGGAGATCACCGTCCGGGTTGGGGAATTCACCACGCAGCGTCACCTGACCCGTCGTCTCATCGACGGCGGCTTCAGAGAACAGCAGCTTGCCGAGCTGCGGATACTGCGAACCGTCGTCGAGCATCAGCTTGACGTCGGCGGAATTGTTGTCGGCCATCAGAGCGCCGTCCTCCAGCGCCTTGCGCAGGCGGATGAGGTCGGTCGCGGACTGGGTGAAGTCGGCATAGACGGGATCGAGCTGCTGGATCGTCGCGAGGTTTTCCGTGCCGCTGGTCGAAACCAGCGCACCCTCGGTGATCAGCGCACGGCCGATACGGCCGCTGATCGGCGCCTTGACCTCGGTATATTCGAGGTTGAGCTTGGCAGTCGCAAGACCCGCTTCGGCAATGGCGACGTCGGCGTCGGCCTGCGCCAGCTTGGCAATGGCGTCGTCATAGTTCTGCGCGGACGAGACGTTCGACTTTTTCAGCTGCTCCTGGCGAACCGTGTCGTTCTTCGCCTGGGCCTGCACGGCCTTGGCGCGGCGCAGCGTCGCCTCGGCGCTATCGACCTGCACCTTGAACGGCGCCGGATCGATCCGGTAGAGCACGTCGCCCTGCTTGACCAGCGAGCCCTGCTCGAAGACGCGCGCGATGACGATGCCCGACGCGCGCGGACGGACTTCCGCGGTGCGGGTCGCCGCGATACGGCCCGGCAGGTCGTTGGTGATCGGCACGTCCTCGGCCTTCACCGTGATGACGGCCACCTGCGGGGGCGGAAAGGAAAAGCCTCCCTGCGCCGCCTGCTCATCGCTGCAGCCGGCAAGGATCAAAAGGGCGCCAAAGGTCGCAATCGAAATCGGTCTCGTGAAACGCATGGGTTCTTCCATAGGCGATGCCGGCAAAGGGGCGGCGGGTGCTGAAAACGAAGAGATGCGGTGGCCGAAGGACCACCGCATCACAACATACAAACAGGGCTGTATGTTAAATCCTGACGTTTGACAATCGTAGATCACGCCCGAAACGGCCGCAATCCGTCCCGATCACGGATTCGTGATGAGGGACCTCAACGTATCGCCTGACCATTTGCATCGAAGCGATGCGTCTGCCCGGCCGCGGGCGTGGCGAAGACGACATCATCCGGAGCGTAGTGATGTTCGCCGAAGAGGCGGACGGTCAAAGGCCCCACCTTTTCCGATTCGAGATAGACGATCGTGTCCGCGCCGAGATGCTCGACATGCACCACCTTGCCCTGCCAATCGCCGCTGTCGCGCGACAGTACCAGGTGTTCGGGACGCACGCCGACCGTCTTGGCATCGGTGACGCCGAGGCGGTCTGCATCGATGAAGTTCATGCCGGGCGAACCGATGAAGCCGGCAACGAACAGATTGGCGGGACGGTTGTAGAGTTCCATCGGCGAGCCCACCTGCTGGATGACACCGGCATCGAGCACGACGATCTTGTCCGCCAGCGTCATCGCCTCGACCTGGTCGTGCGTGACGTAGATCATGGTTGCCTTCAGCTCGCGGTGCAGCCTCGCGATCTCCAGCCGCGTGTTGACGCGCAGCGCCGCATCGAGGTTGGAGAGCGGCTCGTCGAACAGGAACAGCTTCGGTTCACGCACGATGGCGCGGCCGATGGCGACGCGCTGGCGCTGGCCGCCGGACAGTTCCGCCGGGCGGCGAGCGAGATACTTTTCGAGCGACAGCATCGCCGAGGCCTTCGAGACGCGCTTTTCGATCTCGTCCTTCGGTGCGCCGGCCTGCTTGAGACCAAGGCCCATATTGTCCTTGACGCTCAGATGCGGATAGAGCGCGTAGGACTGGAACACCATGGCGATGCCGCGTTTGGCCGGCGGCACCGTCACGACTTCCGCGCCATCGATCGTGATGGAACCGGACGTGGCATCCTCGAGACCCGCGATGATGCGCAGCAGCGTGGACTTGCCGCAGCCGGAGGGGCCGACGAAGATGACGAACTCGCCATCCTTCACGTCGAGATCGATGCCCTTGATGACATCGACGGTGCCGAAGGACTTGCGTACGGATTTGAGTTGAAGAGAGCCCATCCGATTTCCCCTTAAAGCTTGACCGTCTGGCCGGTACGCACACTTTCATCGGCCGCAAGGCAGATCCGAAGCGACTGCACCGCATCGTCCATATGCCGCGTAAGATCGATGTCCTCGCGGATGGCCTTCAGGACATAGGCCTGTTCCCGGTCGCAGAGCTCCTGGTGACCGGGCTCGCCCGCCATCTTCAGGTCCTCGTCCGGCGACAGGAACTTGCCGTCCGGGCCGGTCGCGGCATTGTGAACACGGATGACCGCCGTCTTGGTGTGTGTGTCGATATCGTCCGACTTGGCATTCGGATCCATGACGATGGAAACCGAGCCGTTCGGCGACATGACGTCCTTCACGAAGAAGGCGGTTTCGGAGATCATCGGCCCCCACGCAGCCTCGTACCAGCCGAGCGAACCATCATCGAACAGCACCTGGAGATGGCCGTAATTGTACATGTCCGGCTTGATCTCGTTCGACAGCCGCAAGCCCATGCCGCGCACCTCGACGGGCTTGGCATCGGTGATCTGGCACATCACGTCGACATAGTGCACGCCGCAGTCGACGATCGG
>NZ_CAMLFY010000095.1 GCF_946479415.1 uncultured Shinella sp.
GGTCCTTCTTGAACTCGGCTGCGAGGTATTCGACCAGACGCATGTCGAAGTCTTCACCACCGAGGAAGGTGTCGCCGTTGGTCGACTTCACTTCGAAGACGCCGTCGCCGATTTCCAGGACCGAGATATCGAACGTGCCGCCGCCAAGGTCGTAGACGGCGATGGTCTTGCCGTCCTTCTTGTCGAGGCCGTAGGCAAGGGCCGCAGCCGTCGGCTCGTTGATGATGCGCAGAACTTCGAGACCCGCGATCTTGCCGGCATCCTTGGTTGCCTGGCGCTGTGCGTCGTTGAAGTAGGCGGGAACGGTGATGACGGCCTGCGTGACCTTTTCACCGAGGTAGGATTCGGCGGTTTCCTTCATCTTCTGAAGGATCATCGCGGAAATCTGCGAGGGGGAATAGCCGGTGCCCTGGGCCTGGACCCAGGCGTCGCCGTTGTCGCCCTTGACGATCTTGTAGGGAACGAGACCCTTGTCCTTCTCGACGAGCTTGTCGTCGTAGCGGCGGCCGATGAGGCGCTTCACTGCGAACAGGGTGTTTTCCGGGTTGGTGACGGCCTGGCGCTTTGCCGGCTGGCCGGTCAGGCGCTCGCCATCATCGTTGAAGGCGACGATCGAAGGGGTCGTACGCGCGCCTTCGGCATTTTCAATGACCTTCGCGTCCTTGCCGTCCATGACGGATACGCAGGAATTGGTCGTCCCGAGGTCGATACCGATTACTTTAGCCATGTCATTCTCTCCTTCAAGCGAACTGCCGGAACCCATTCAGGCATTCTTTTGGCAGCCCCTAATGGTATGGTCTTAGCGAAAGCATCGAACGGATCCGAAGCTTTGCGGGGTATATAAGGATGCCTCCAGACGACTGCAAGACATTGCCGCGCCGCAAAGCGCGCGAAATCAGCATGTCCGGGGCAGGAATATCCACGCATCCAAGTGAGCTGCAATCAACCGCAATCGCGCGCGGGATTCAAGGGATTGCTTGAGGATCCTGCACGCCCGTTCGAAAAACAGCGCGCGCCTCTCGCAAAGGTTCGCTCATTCGCTTGTCGCCGGGGACGTACGGCCTGACTGGCTTTAGAGGCGCCTTACGAAACGGGAAATATATTCAATGGCTTGCTGAGAACGTCGAACATCTCGGGCGTTTTTTGACGTCGAACCATCCCCGCCGCCTCCACCGCCCTCACCATTGTCCCGATGGAAGTGACAATGGATGCGCGAGACATGATCCCGACGGACCCGGACCTTTTACAATCACGCTACCGGTATGCAGCACTCAGCGTCAAAATACGCGCGCTTACACTTTCCCTGTGCCTGAAAGCCGGCTTCCGCCCTGACCAGCCGCGCATTCCCGCCGGCAATCCCGATGGCGGACAATGGGCCGCCGAGGGCGGCGGCGACCGTCCCATTCTCATCAGCCGCCGCGGCCCGCGCGGTGGAGGACAGGTGCGCATCCTTGGCCGGTGGCAGGCGATCACGCCCGCGCAGGAGGCGCGGCTGGCGGTCAGCGTCGGCCGGATGCGGGAGGCGTTGCGCGCTGTCCAGAGGCGGGAGCCGAACTGGAAGCCGACGCCGCAGGTTTACGAAACGGTGGAGGGGCTTATACGCGCCAATGAAGCGACGGCGCAGGAGGCGATGCTGCGCGCATTGCAGTTGAAATTGCCGCGCACCGGCGTCGGGCCATATGCGAAGGAATGGATCATTGCGCCAACAACCAACAGGCGGCCGAACAAGGCTGAGCAAGCAGAAATTGATCGCATCGGCCGCATCTACGGATGTCACTGGTGTGGTACAAGGGTGCCGAGAACGAAGAGCGGCCATTTTATCGGTGACCATCAAGTGCCAAAATCGCTAGGAAAACCAAGTCGAATTTATCCACACTGCTGGCAGTGTAGCAAGTCACAGGGTGGATTGGTTTCTCAAGGGAGATACTAAACGATGCCCCTAAAAAAAATCACGATCACACCCGAATATCTCAGCATATATGTTGCCGGTCGACGTAATGTTCAAATCCCTCTTCACATGGATAAGCAAGGAATATTTTCGTCACCCGACTGTATCAATGTCCCTGCGCTCTATTGGAACGACGGCGACACCAATCTGACATTTGGACCTATTTCAGAAATAACAGAACTGAGAGAACCTGATTTCGATGGGATCCTGAACACGCCCAATAACGAACTTATCTTATTTGATGCCATCGAGCCCGAATTCGCTATTGCAAGCGTGCCCTCAACAAAAACGCGCATCCAAATCTGGATCGACCATCCCAGCGAGCCCGAAAATGTCATCGTCGCATGGGGTTAGACAAAGAAGGCACGGCGCACCCGCCGCCAGCCTTTACCCGCCCAGGAGAACATCCAGCAGCGTCGTACGCCGCGTGGCCGGCTGGCGCTGTTCGCCGACATCGGCGGGCGGCGTCATGCCGTCGTCGAGGGGGACCGATCCGGTCTGGTCGACAGCAACGGCCTGGCCGTTGCCGGCGGGCTGTCCGTCCGTGCCGAGCGTGCGGGAGATGATGTCGAAGAGCTGGTCGCCTTCGGGCGCGGGCTCCGTGCCGCCGGCCGCCGGCAGCTCGACGCCGCCATTCGCCGTGCCGAAGAGCGGCGACGGCGCAAGGCCGGCATGGGCGGCGATCATGAACTGGCTGAAGGCCTTTGCCGGCAGCCCGCCGCCCGTGACCTTCTTCATCGACTTGCCGTCGTCATTGCCGAACCACACGCCGGTCGTCAGGTTGCTGGTATAACCGACGAAGAGCGCGTCGCGGAACGACTGGGTCGTGCCCGACTTTCCGGCGACCGGCCAGCCGGGAACGCGGGCATTCTTGCCGGTGCCCTCGGTGATGACGCGCATCATCATGCCGTTCATCTGGGCGACGATGTTTTCCGCCAGCACGCGCGGCGGGTTGTCATAGGTGTTTTCGTAGAGAACCTTGCCGTCGGCCGTCGAAATGCGGCGGATGATGTGCGGCGTCGCCTTGTAGCCGCCGTTCATGAAGGGCGCATAGGCGGAGGTCAGTTCGACCAGCGTCACCTCCGACGTGCCAAGCGCGATCGAGGCATTCGACTGCAGCTCCGATTCGATACCGAGCCGCCGGGCGAGCTTGATCACCTCGTCGGGGCCGACCTCCATGACGAGCTGGGCGGCGATGGTGTTCAGCGAGTTGGCAAGAGCCGAGGCGAGCGTCACCTCGCCGCGATATTTCTGGTCGTAGTTCTCCGGCGTCCATTTGCCGATCCGGACCGGCGCGTCGTTGCGGATGGAGAGCGGCGAGCGGCCGGCTTCCAGCGCCGCCGCATAGACGAAGGGCTTGAAGGCCGAGCCCGGCTGGCGCTTGGCCTTGGAGGCGCGGTCGAACTGGCTTTCGGCATAGTCACGCCCGCCGACGAGCGCGCGGATGGCGCCCGTGCCGTCGATGGAGACGAGGGCGGCCTGCGAGGCATTCAGCTTGGCGCCTTCCTTGTCCATGACCGCGGTGATCGCTTCGTCGGCCTTCCTTTCGAGGTCGAGGTCGATCGTCGTGTCGATGACGAGGTCTTCCTTGATATCGCCGATCATGCCGGGCAGCTGGGCCATGACCATATCGGCGGCATAGTGCTGCGCGCCCGACCAGTAGCTCTTCGCCCGCGCCGGCGTCTGCGACATCGCGGTCTTGATCTCGTTTTCCGTGATGAAACCTTCTTCGCGCATGGCGCCGAGCACGACCTGCGCGCGGGCTTCCGCAGCTTCCGGATCGCGTGCCGGCGACAGGCGCGACGGCGCCTTCAGGAGACCTGCGAGAAGGGCGGCCTCGCCGAGGTTCACGTCCCGTGCCGACTTGTTGAAGTAGCGCCGCGAGGCGGCCTCGACGCCGTAGGAATTCGAGCCGAAGAACACGCGGTTCAGATACATCGCAAGGATCTGGTCCTTGGAATATTTGTGTTCCAGCCAGAGCGCGAGCAGCACCTCCTGCACCTTGCGCTCCAGCGTGCGGTCCGGCGAGAGGAACATGTTCTTCGCCAGCTGCTGCGTCAGCGTGGAGCCGCCCTGCACCATGCGGCCGGTCGTGATGTTGGTGAGCATCGCGCGGGCAAGGCCGAGCGGATCGATGCCGAAATGCGAGTAGAAGCGGCGGTCCTCAATGGCGATGACGGCCTGCGGAATATAGGGCGACATGTTTTCGAGCGACAGCGCCTCGCCGCCGGTCAGGCCGCGATTGGCGATGGTGTCGCCGCTGACGGCGAGGATCTTGATGTTCGGCGGCCGGTCGGGGATCGACCAGCTGGTGGCGCTCGGCATGCGCGCGCCGTAATAGAGCACCAGCCCGCCGACGCCGATGGCGCCCCAGATGCCGAGCACGACGCACCAGTAGATGAGCCGGCGCACGAGGCCGAAAAGACCGCCGCCCGAGCCGCCCCGCCGGCGGCTTGCGCCGCGCTGCGGCTTCTCGGCCTTCTGCGCCTTGCCGCGCGGCTTGCGCCCGCCGCCCCCTGCCACGCGATCGCCGGCGCCGACATGAAATTCGTCGTCGTCTCGGCCCCCCGATGCCTGGAACGAGGGCTCGATGCGCTGGGATTTGCGATTGGCTGCCATGAACGGTCGGATATACCCTTGAAAACGTTGTGGTCCCTGAACCTTAAATGCGGCGATTTAAGGGGTGGTTAAGGAATGGCAAACGCCCCGTCCCGGCTTTCACGCCCTGCACGACCCTTCATTCATCGCGGACAGATCCGCTTTTCAGACAAAAGCATTCAAGGCATCGCTAATCCATTGAGATATTTGGTAAAAATTGGGTCATTCAGATTTGGTTAACCATAAACCCGCTTACTCGGCACGACCTTCCCGGCCCATGATGGGCACAATCCCCTTTTGAATGATTTGTTATGACCAGCATCCTTACGAATGCGGGCGCGGTTTCCGCGCTCCAGACCCTTCGTGCGCTCAATTCCAACATGATGGACGCGCAGGGCCGCGTTTCCAGCGGCCTTCGCGTGCAGACAGCGGGAGACAACGCCGCCTATTGGGCCGTCGCCACCACCATGCGCTCCGACAGCATGGCGCTGGACGCGGTTTCCGACGCGCTCGGCATCAGCGAAAGCATCGTCAACACGGCCTATGCCGGCATGTCCTCGGCCATCGAGGTGATGCACCAGGTCAAGGCGAAGCTCGTGGCTGCCCATGAGGACGGCGTCGACAAGGTGAAAATCAACACGGAGCTCGACCAGCTGAAGGACCAGCTGCGCGCGATTGCCGATTCGGCCTCCTTTGCCGGCCAGAACTGGCTGCATATGACCGATCCGGCCGATCCGATGCAGAACGGCGTGAAATCGCTGCCCGCCTCCTTCGTGCGCAACGAGGCCGGCGGCGTGGAGATCACCAACATCAAATTCGACATGACCGCCGTCTTCGATACGGACCAGGTCTTCTACCTCGTCTCGGATGGCGGCTGCGACGGCATCATCACCAATTCCGGCTTTGCCACCATGCAGGGCTACAGCCAGGACTGGGTGCTGATCAGCGGCGCCAACCATGCCGGCCACCCGGAAATCACGCTGACGCCGGAGACGACGCGCGAGGAACTCGGTGAGATGACCGTGGTCGTCGATCTGATGACGGAGCGCATGGCGAAGGTCGCCTCGATGTTCGGCGCACTGGAGAGCCGCATCTCGCTGTCCTCGGACTTCCTGGAGCATCTGAGCGATGCGATCGGTCAGGGCATCGGCCGGCTCGTCGATGCCGACATGAACGAGGAATCGACCCGGCTCAAGGCGCTGGAAACCCAGCAGCAGCTCGGCATACAGACGCTTCAGATCGCCAACACCAATGCCGAGGGTGTGCTGCGGCTGTTCCAATAGTATCTTGAAAGAAATCGGGCGGCCCGAAAGGCCGCCCGTCTGAGAACCTTAATAGTCCTGAAAACCTTAGTAGTAAGGCGAGTAGCACTGGCGGCGGCCGCCATAATTGGGCTGGAACGTGTTGTCGTAAGCCCGGTAGGAGCGGTAGCGCGAATAGCACCATTCGGTGTGACGCGGGTTGATGCCCTCGTAACGCGGCTCGGCATAGCCGTCATTGGCAATGGCACCGCCGATAATCGCGCCGGCACCGAAGGCCGCCAGCGGATACCACCAGCCATCCGAATGACGGCGATAGCCGTGACGGTGATGCCGGTAGCCGCGATGACCGCCGTACCAGCCGCGACGTTCGCGGTACTGCACCTGCTCGACATCGCTCGTCTGCGATGCGCCGACCTTGGCCAAAGGCATGGCGATGGCCGGTGCCGAGACGAAGGTCGTGGCGAACATGGCGACGGCCATGGCAGCGGCAAAGCCGCTCTTGATCGTTGTCTTCATGTCGATCTCCCTTGATATCACTGTTTTACAGTGCTCTAGACGGATCATACCATGAAAGAATTCGACTGAATCCGAGATGAACCAAAACTATCCGTGGCGTCAGTCTTCGCCGTTGCTGGCGCGGGTGAGAAAACGCTGGCGTTCGTAGATGAGAATGACCACCAGCGCCATGATGAACGGGATGATGAGATAGAACAGCCGGAAGACGGCAAGTGCGGCCAGAACCGTCGCCGGATCGATATCCGGCAGGCCGGCGATGAAGACCAGTTCCAGCACGCCGATGCCGCCGGGCGCATGCGAGAGCAGGGCGACCGAGAAGGAGGCGAGGAAGATGCCGAGCACCACGAAGAAGCCCGGATTGCCCTCCGCCGGCAGCACGAAATAGATGATCGCAGCAGCACCGATCAGCTCGATCGGGGCGATGAACAGCTGGCGGAAGACCAGCGAGGGCTTGGGATATTCGAGCTTCAGCCAGCGCGTATTGATCGGCCGGAAGCCGACGAGGCTGCCGATCACATAGAGCGCGACCAGCGCCAGGATGAAGATGCCGGTCGAAAACGCCGCCTCGATCGGCAGGACATGGGAAAAGCGCCCGACGATTTCCGGCTCCAGAACCAACACGAGCCCGAACAGCATCACCGTGCCGAGCGCGAAGGTGAACGAGCAGAAGGCGACGAGCACGCCGACCTCCGAGGCGGTCAGCCCCTTCGACGTATAGGCGCGGTAGCGCACCAGCGCACCGGAAAAGACCGAGGCGCCGATATTGTGCGACAGCGCATAGGTCGTAAACGAGGTGATGGTGATGAACCACAGCGAGATGCGGTGGCCGAGATGCTCCAGCGCCAGATGATCATAGGCCGCCAGCGCCGCATAGGCGACGAGCGTCGCGCAGCAGGCCAGCACCCAGCCCGAGACGGGAATGGCGTGGATGCTCGCCATGAACTCGTCGAGCGACAGGCCCCTCAGGTCCTTGTAGAGGATATAGATCGACAGAATGATGGCGGCGGTGCTGACCAGCGGCCAGAAGAATTTCTTCAGTCGCTTCATCCCGCCTTCCCCCGCATGCCCGGCGTCCCACCGCCGGGGCAGCAGGGTTTTCCCGCCTTTGCCCCGTAAAAAGCCATCTCGTTATCCCCACCGTCCGGTCCTGTCATTCGCCCTCAAGGCGACGCGGCCCTTTGTTCGGTCAGTGGACCAGCATTTCCGTGTCATCGGGTTAACGCTGGTCCATGCTGTCATCACATATGCGTCAGCGCGCCGCGAGCGCGGAGAGAATGCGCACCCAGGAGCGGATGCCCTTCTCGAAGGAGCGCAGCTCGTACTTCTCGTTCGGCGAATGGATACGGTCGTCCGAAAGCGCGAAGCCGACCAGCAAGGATTCCATGCCCAGCATCTTCTGGAAATCGCCAACAATCGGGATGGAGCCGCCCATGCCGATGACGACGGCGGGCTTCGGCCATTCGTCCGACAAAGCCGATTTCGCCTTGGAGAGCAGCGCCGAATCATAGGGCAGCTGGATGGCCGGCGAACCGCCATGGGCGTGGAACGACACCGAGCAATCCGCCGGAATTCTTGCACGCACATAGGCGCGGAAGGCGTCGCGGATCTTTGCGGGATCCTGCTTGCCGACGAGGCGGAAGGAGACCTTTGCGGAGGCTTCCGCCGCGATAACCGTCTTGAAGCCTTCGCCGGTATAACCGCCGGTGATGCCGTTCACTTCCGCCGTCGGGCGTGCCCAGGTCAGCTCCAGTACCGAGCGACCCTTCTCACCCGAGGGGATCGACAGGCCGATTTCGCCGAGGAAGCTTTCCGCCGTCTTGCCGAGCGTTTCCCAGCCCGCCTTGATCTGCGTCGGGGTCTCCTCGACGCCCTCATAGAAACCGTCGAGCGTCACGCGGCCGGTCTCGTCGTGCAGGCCGGCGAGAACAGTCGTGAGGATATGGATCGGGTTTGCCGCGGCACCGCCGAAATAACCGGAATGCAGGTCGCGGTCGGCCGCCTTGACGATGACCTCTTCGCCGACGAGGCCGCGCAGGCCCGCGGAAATGGCCGGCGTATCGGCATCCCACATGCTGGTGTCGCAGACCAGCGCGAAATCGGCGGTCAACTCGGCGGCATTCGCTTCGAGGAAGGGCTTCAGCGACGGCGAGCCGGATTCCTCTTCGCCTTCGAACAGGATGGAGACGCGGCAGGGCAGCGAACCCACGGTTTCCTTATAGGCGCGGCAGGCTTCGACGAAGGTCAGGAGCTGGCCCTTGTCGTCTGAGGTGCCGCGGCCGGTGATGATGCGGCGGCCCTCGCCGGCATCGCGCACCGCCGGCTCGAAGGGATCGTGGTCCCAGAGGTTCAGCGGATCGACCGGCTGGACGTCGTAGTGGCCGTAGAACAGCACATGCGGCGCATCGGGCTTGGCGCCATCATGATGGGCCACCACCATCGGATGGCCGGGCGTGTCGCGCACCGTCGCATCGAAACCAAGCGAGCGCAGTTCCTTGACCAGCCATTCCGCCGCCCGGCGGCACTCCGGCTTGAAGGCCGGATCGGTGGAAATGGACTTGATGCGCACCAGCTCGAACAGGCGTTCGAGGCTTGCCGGAATATCTGCACTGGCGCGATCGAGGACGGGCAGGATGTTGGTCATGGCGAATTCCCTAAAACATGGCGCGCAAAGCCGTTTGGCACGCTTTGCGAGGACACCACGCGCAAATCAAATGGCGTTCGGGCGCGACATTAGACCGATCGTGTCGGGGAGGGCAAATCGTATGACGATTCTGCGACGTCAGGACCGAGTAAGATTGGCAAGCACCATGCGCATATATTCGAGCAGAAGCTCCCGCTCGAAGCGCCTGAAGCCCTGGAACAGGACATCTTCGGTTTCAGAGGCCGCCGTCATCGCCGTCTCGCGCAGCGCCTTGCCGCGCGCCGTGAGATAGACGAGCTGGGCGCGCTTGTCCTTCGGGTGTTTCTTCCGCGAGATCAGCCCGTCGCGCTCCATGCGCGACAATGTGTTGGCCATGGTCGCCTGCTCGATGTCGAGCCTGTCGAGAAGTTCGCGCTGGGTGAGACCGTCACCGCTCCACAGTTCGAGCAGGACCGGGAACTGGCCGGGCGCCAAGCCGCTGCCGTCCGCCCGCGCCTGCAGCGCGCGGGACGCTCCCTTCGCCAGGAGATTGGCGAGGTAGGCAGCCGACTCCTTCCGGTCAAAATCCATGGCCGGAAGCTATGCCGGTTCTTGGCAACTGGCAATGATGGATCGCGGGCAATGCAACCACCCCAAAGGGGGGGCTGCCGCCCCAAAAGGAGAAGCCGCCGGCGACAGGAGGCTTGTCGCGGCGGCTTCTCACGAAAGATGGACAAAGGCCCGGAGAGGGGGATGAGGCCTTTGTCCTTGTCTGGCGCGGCGGGGGACAGGCCGGGATGCCAGACAGCGGCTTGATCAGGTGCCGATGAGGAATATTTGTGGGTCCGAATGTGGCTTTTCAAGGGATTCGAAGGCCGCCAAGAATTACAAATTGGTAACGTTCGTGTGAGGCTTTCGCGAGCCGTGAAAGCCCTCCCGGGCCGCAATGAAAGATGGACGCGGAAGGAAGCCCGCGCTATCCATTCACCCCATGAAAAAAGGTGATCATCTCTTCCTCGTCGACGGCTCCGGTTTCATCTTCCGCGCCTTCCACGCCATCCCGCCGCTCAACCGCAAATCGGACGGTTTGCCGGTCAATGCCGTCTCGGGTTTCTGCAACATGCTGTGGAAGCTCCTGAAGGATGCGCGCAACACTGATGTCGGGGTCACGCCCACCCATTTCGCCGTCATCTTCGACTATTCCTCGAAGACCTTCCGCAATGCGCTCTACGACCAGTACAAGGCGAACCGCACCGCGCCGCCGGAAGACCTGATCCCGCAATTCGGCCTGATCCGCCACGCGACCCGCGCCTTCAACCTGCCCTGCATCGAGAAGGAAGGTTTTGAGGCCGACGACCTGATCGCCACCTATGCGCGGCTTGCCGAAGCCGACGGCGCCGATGTCACCATCGTCTCCTCCGACAAGGACCTGATGCAGCTCGTGACCGACAAGGTCTCGATGTATGACGGCATGAAGGACAAGCAGATCTCCATTCCCGAAGTCATCGAGAAATGGGGCGTGCCGCCGGAAAAGATGATCGACCTGCAATCGCTGACCGGCGATTCGACCGACAACGTGCCGGGCGTGCCCGGCATCGGCCCGAAGACCGCCGCCCAGTTGCTCGAAGAATACGGCGATCTCGACACGCTGCTGGCCCGCGCCGAGGAGATCAAGCAGGTCAAGCGCCGCGAAAACATCATCGCCAATCGCGAACTCGTGCTGCTCTCGCGCCAGCTCGTCACGCTGAAGACCGATACGCCGCTCGACACGGCACTGGACGAGCTGATCCTGCATCCGCAGGACGGCCCCAGGCTCATCGCCTTCCTGAAGGCCATGGAATTCACCACGCTGACGCGCCGCGTCGCGGAAGACTGCGCCTGCGATGCCGGCGCCATCGATGCGGCCGACGTGCCGGTCGAATGGGGTGCGGAGGCGCGCGGCCCGGATCTCGACAAGGGCGATGTCGCCGGCCCTGCCCTCGTGCTCGACGGCAACGAGACGGCAGCCGAAGCCGCCAAGACGCTGCTGCCCACCGCCAGCGCCGATGGCGCGACACCCGGCTCGCTCGCCGGATTGCGCGCCGAGCGGTTTTCCGCCGCCCCCATCGACCATTCCACCTATGAGACGGTGCGCGATCTCGCCGCCCTCGACCGCTGGATCGCCGCCGCACGCGACACCGGCCTCGTCGCCTTCGACACCGAGACGACCTCGCTCGACGCCATGCAGGCCGAGCTTTGCGGCTTCTCGCTCGCCATTGCCGACAATGCCAAGGACCCGACGGGTGTTAAGATTCGGGCCTGTTACGTGCCGCTCAACCACAAGACCGGTGTCGGCGATCTCCTGGGCGGCGGGCTGGCCGAAGGGCAGATCCCGATCCGCGCCGCGCTGGAGCGGCTGAAAGCCCTGCTCGAGGACCCCTCGGTCCTGAAGGTCGCGCAGAACCTGAAATACGACTATCTCGTCATGCGCCGCCACGGCATCACCGTGCAGAGCTTCGACGACACGATGCTGATGTCCTACGCGCTCGACGCCGGTGCCGGCACCCATGGCATGGACACGCTCTCGGAACGCTGGCTCGGCCACAAGCCGATCGCCTACAAGGACGTCGCCGGCTCCGGCAAGGGTGCTCAGACCTTCGACATGGTCGATATTTCCCGCGCCACGGCCTATGCGGCCGAGGATGCCGACGTGACGCTGCGCCTCTGGCATGTGCTGAAACCGCGCCTTGCGGCAAACCGCATGACCACCGTCTACGAGCGGCTGGAACGCCCGCTGGTGCCGGTTCTGGCGCGCATGGAAGAGCGCGGCATCACCATCGACCGGCAGGTCCTGTCCCGCCTGTCGGGCGAGCTGGCGCAGGGGGCCGCAGGCTACGAGGAAGAAATCTACGAGCTGGCCGGCGAACGCTTCAACATCGGCTCGCCGAAACAGCTCGGCGACATCCTGTTCGGCAAGATGGGCCTGCCCGGCGCCTCGAAGACCAAGACCGGCCAGTGGTCGACCTCCGCGCAGGTGCTGGAAGACCTCGCCGCCCAGGGCATTCCGCTGCCGCGCAAGATCGTCGACTGGCGCCAGCTCACCAAGCTGAAATCCACCTATACCGATGCGCTGCCCGGCTTCGTGCATCCCGACACCAAGCGCGTGCACACGTCCTATGCGCTTGCCTCGACGACGACAGGCCGTCTCTCGTCGTCGGACCCGAACCTGCAGAACATCCCCGTCCGCACCGCCGAAGGCCGAAAGATCCGCACGGCCTTCATTTCGACGCCGGGCAACAAGCTTGTTTCGGCCGACTACAGCCAGATCGAACTGCGCGTGCTCGCCCATGTCGCTGAAATCCCGCAGCTCAAGCAGGCCTTTGCCGATGGTGTCGACATCCATGCCATGACCGCGTCGGAAATGTTCGGCGTACCCGTCGAGGGCATGCCGTCGGAAGTGCGCCGCCGCGCCAAGGCGATCAATTTCGGCATCATCTACGGCATCTCGGCCTTCGGCCTCGCCAACCAGCTGTCGATCGAGCGGTCGGAAGCGAGCGACTACATCAAGAAGTATTTCGAGCGTTTCCCCGGCATCAAGGACTACATGGATTCAACCAAGGCCTTCGCCCGAGAGCATGGCTATGTCGAAACCATCTTCGGCCGCCGCGCGCATTATCCAGAGATCAAGTCGTCCAATCCCTCGGTGCGTGCCTTCAACGAACGCGCCTCGATCAACGCACCGATCCAGGGTTCCGCCGCCGATATCATCCGCCGCGCCATGGTTAAGATGGAGCCGGCGCTTGCCGCCGCCGGCCTTTCGGCCCGCATGCTGCTGCAGGTGCATGACGAACTGATCTTCGAGGTCGAGGACGGCGAGGTCGACAAGGCCATCCCCGTCATCGTCGATGTCATGGAAAACGCCTCCATGCCGGCGCTGTCGATGAAAGTGCCGCTGAAGGTGGATGCGCGCGCTGCGACCAACTGGGACGAGGCGCATTGAGGAATACCGCTGCGCCAACGCGCGGCGGTTGCAATCTCTTAAGCCTGTTTGCGGAAGGCCGCGCGCCTTAACGCGGCCTTAATATCGCAGGCGCCTTGATCGGCCCGATTGGGCGCGATGGTTTCGCCCGGCAGCGTCGTCGCCTGAGTGGCTGCGGCGCTCGATCCCCTGCTACGGATAACCGCGATGAGCCCTGCCGCCCTTGCCGCCTCGACTATCTCAGCGCCGCTGGCCGTGCAGGTCGTGCGCCAATACATCCCGAACCGCGGCGGGCTGGAGGATGTCGTGGCGCAATTGTCGCGCCAGCTTCTGTCGCGCGGTTTTCGCGTGCGGGTCGTCACACTGGACCGGCTGTTTTCCGCCCCCGACAAGACCTTGCCGGCGCGCGAGATCATCGACGGTGTCGAGGTGGTGCGCATTCCCTATTCCGGCAGCACGCGCTATCCGATCGCCCCCCAGGTGTTTCGCCATCTCTCGGATGCCGCGATCGTGCATGTGCATGCCATCGATTTCTTCTATGACGCGCTCGCCTGGGGCTGGCTGGCGCATCGCAAGCCTTTGATCGCCACGACCCATGGCGGCTTCTTCCACACCGCGAAATTCTCCGGCCTGAAGACCGTCTGGTTCAACACGACGACGCGGCTCTCGGCGCTCGCCTATCGCCGCATCATCGGTTGCAGCGCGCAGGATACCCGCACCTTCCAGAAAATCGCCGGCAGCCGCGTCGTGCGCATCGACAATGGTGCTGATACGCAAAAGTTCGGCGATGCCGGCGCGCGCGACGCCCGCCGCCGGCTGATCACTGTCGGCCGCTTTTCCGTCAACAAGCGCCTCGACCGGCTGATGGACGCCATGGTGCCGCTCGCCGCCGCCGACCCGACCTGGCATCTCGACATTGCCGGCGTGCCCGGCGACCATTCCGCCGACGATCTGGCCGGCATGGTGCGGGCGCGTGGCCTCGACGCCAATGTCACCGTGCATATCGGCCTCTCCAACGAAGCCGTGCGCGGATTGATCGGCGATACCTCGCTCTTCGCCTCGGCCTCCGAATATGAGGGCTTCGGCCTTGTCGCCATCGAGGCGATGAGCGCCGGCCTCGTTCCGGTGCTGCATCCGAACGTCGCCTATACGGACCTTGCCGCCAGCCACCCGGAAATCCGCCTCTGCGATTTTACCGATGCGCGCACGGCCGCTGACGGCATTGCAGGGGCGCACGCCATGCTGGCGCTCGATCCCGCCCGCTATCGCCGCGCGGCGATGGACGCGGCGGCAGCCTATTCCTGGGACCGCGTGGCGGATCGCTACGCAGACGTGTATCGTGCCACCCTGGGCGGCACGAGACGCGGCGAGCCGCACGGGCTTCTCGCGGAACGTCCCGGCGCCTGACGCGTTCGGCCCCTTTGTTTTCACGCAGGTCCGGCAGCGCCAAGCCCGGAACGGAGACAGGCATGGTATCCTCGGGCCGCGTATCGGCACTCTCGAAACTGGCGGTGGCAGCCATGGTCTCGCTTGCGATCCCGGCTCAGGCGGGCGCCGCCTGTCTGCGCGGCGTCAATCTGGCCGGCGCCGAGTTCGGCAAGGGTCGCGGCACCTATGGCAAGGACTACGCCTATCCCTCCGCCGAGACGATCGCCTATTTCGCCGGCAAGGGGTTCAACGCCGTGCGCCTTCCCTTCAAATGGGAACGGCTGCAACCGCGCCTCAAGCGCGGCTTCGACAAGGCGGAGCGCAAGCGGCTTTCCGAAACCGTAAAGGCGCTGCGCGCCGCAGGCCAGACTGTCATCCTCGATCCGCACAACTACGCCTATTACGGCGATAACCAGATCGGCTCGACCAAGGTGCCCGACAGCGCTTTCGCCGACTTCTGGAAACGGCTGGCCGAGGACTACAAGGACGATGCCGGCGTGCAGTTCGGCCTGATGAACGAACCGCATGACGTGACGGCAACGCAATGGCTCGCCTCCGCCAATGCCGCCATCGCCGCCATCCGCGAGACGGGCGCAAAGAACCTCGTGCTGGTGCCGGGCACCATCTGGACCGGTGCGCACAGCTGGGAACAGGAGCGCGACGGCGGCGCCAACGGAACCGTCATGCTCGGCATCGAGGATCCCGCCGACAACCACGTCTACGAGGTGCACCAGTATCTCGACGACGATTTTTCCGGCAAGGCGGAAACCTGCGCGCGGGCCGATGATGCGGTGAAGGCCCTGCAGGGTTTCACCGACTGGCTGAAGCGCAACGGAAAGCGCGGCTTCCTCGGCGAGTTCGGCGGCTCCGCCGACAAGGCCTGCCTCGACGGACTGGCCCGCATGACCGCCCTTATCGGCCAGGAACAGGCGGTCTGGACCGGCTGGACCTATTGGGCCGGCGGCGACTGGTGGCCGGCGACGGAAGCGCTCAACATCCAGCCGACCGCCGACGGCGACCGGCCGCAGCTCGCCGCCCTCATCGCAGGCGGCGGCCTGCCGGCAAAGCCCGGCGCCTGCCCTGCGCTTCCCTGAGCAGACTTTTCAAGCCCTCAAACCGACAATCCCACACGCTTTCAGAGTATGGCTAACCGAATGCAAACGGTGCAGCGGCGTGCCATCGCGGCACAAGCCGTATCCGTCGCAACATACTGAAAAATCGGGGTCATCAGTCCTTTTTTCACGCAATGCCGAAATGGACAGTTTCAGGGTGATGCGACCCTTGTTGCGGCTTCACAAAATCTTATCCATGTCCCTTCAGCCGATCTTATCAACCGTCGGTTATGTCTTTTCCGAAGAATAAGCACAGCCAGCCCCGGCCGGCCGAGAAACCGATGGAGAAGAACATGAAGCAGAAGATTCGCGATATCCTGGGCAAACATGGCGGCCTCCCGGTTCCGGTCGAGACGCTCGCCGACGATGCCGATCTCTATGCGGCAGGCCTGTCCTCCTTCGCCTCCGTGCAGGTGATGCTCGGCATCGAGGAAGCCTTCGACGTCGAATTCCCCGACAATCTGCTCAACCGCAAGTCCTTCCAGAGCGTGGACGCCATAACGCGCGCGGTTTCGAGCCTCGTCGGCAATGCGGAGGCCGCCGAATGACCCTCACCGTCGGTTCGAGCCTTGCGGAACGCGCCGAGCGCGTTTCCGCCGTGGCCGCAGCGCATGCCGACGATGTGGACGTCAAGGGCCGCTTCCCGCGGGAAGCCGTCGACGCGATGATCGCCGAACGGCTGTTGTCCATCCAGATCCCCGCCGCGCTTGGCGGCGAGGACGCAACGCTTTCGCAGATCGCGGAAGTCTGTTCCTTGCTCGGCCAGAGCTGCTCGGCGGCCGCCATGGTCTTCGCCATGCACCACATCAAGCTGTCAAGCCTCGTCTCGCACGGCGCCGGTGACGCCTGGCATAGCGCCTTCATGCGCCGGGTCTCCGACGAACAGCTGCTGCTCGCCTCGGCGACCACCGAAGGCGGCATCGGCGGCAACCTGCGCAACAGCATCTGCGCCATCGAAATCGACGGCGACACCTGCCGCCTGACGAAGGACGCCACCGTCATCTCCTATGGCGCGCATGCCGACGCGATCCTCATCACCTCGCGCGCCCATGCGGATGCCGCCTCGACCGACCAGGTCATGACCGTCTTCACCAGGGATCAGTACACGCTGGAGCAGACCCATGTCTGGGATACGCTCGGCATGCGGGGCACCTGTTCGGATGGCTGGCTTTTCAAGGGCGAGGCGCCGAAGGAACAGATCCTTCCCAAGCCTTTCGCCGAGATCGCCGCGCAGTCCATGCTCGCCACCTCGCACCTTCTGTGGAGTGCCGTCTGGTACGGCATCGCCGTCAACGCGGTCGCCCGCGCCCAGGCCTTCGTACGAGCCGCCGCGCGCAAGAGCCCCGGCCAGACACCGCCCGGCGCGCTGCGTCTGGCGGAAGCCTCCAACCTGCTGCAGCTCGTGAAATCCAACACCATTGCCGGCCTTCGCGAATACGAGGCAGCCAAGGCGGATCCGGACCGGCTCTCTTCCATGGGTTTTGCGGTCGCGATGAACAATGTGAAGATCGCGTCTTCGGAAACGATCCTCTCCATCATCAACCAGGCCATGCTGATCGTCGGCATCATGGGCTACAAGAACGGCACGCCGTTCAGCCTCGGCCGGCATCTGCGCGATGCGCATTCCGCCCAGCTGATGATCTCCAATGACCGCATCCTCGGCAACACGTCCAACCTCCTGCTTGTTCACAAGCAGGACACCAGCCTGATCGGGTGACACCATGGATATGCAGACTTCGCTTCTCGACCGGCTCTTCGATTCGGGCCTGCTCATCGATACCGGCGTCGAGGGCCTCTATGGCCGCTCGGGCGCCTTCGAGGATGTGATCGCCCGCTTCGAGCGGCTGATCGATGCCTTCGGTGGTGCCGATGGCGCGGAGGCCATGCGCTTTCCGCCGGGCATGAACCGCGCGCATTTCGAAACATCAGGCTACATGAAGAGCTTCCCGCAGCTCGCCGGCACCGTGCACAGTTTCTGCGGCGGTGATCTCGACCACATGAGCCTCTTGCAATGCATGGAAGTCGGCGGCGACTGGACGAAGGACCAGAAGGCGACGGATATCGTGCTGACGCCGGCCGCCTGCTATCCGCTCTATCCGACCATCGCCAAGCGCGGCCGCCTGCCGGCCAAGGGCGGCCTCTACGACCTGCAATCCTACTGCTTCCGCCATGAGCCGTCGAACGACCCGGCCCGCCAGCAGCTGTTCCGCATGCGTGAATATGTCTGCATGGGCACGCAGGAGCATGTGACCGAGTTCCGCCAGACCTGGATGGACCGCGGCCTGGAAATGATGGCCAAGGTCGGCCTCGACGTGACGATGGACGTGGCCAACGACCCGTTCTTCGGCCGCGCCGGCCGCATGATGGCGAATAACCAGCGCGACCAGAACCTGAAGTTCGAGCTCTTGATCCCGGTCACCTCGG
>NZ_CAMLFY010000096.1 GCF_946479415.1 uncultured Shinella sp.
ATCTCTATGTCGGCAAGGGCCAGCTCGCCACCAATGCGCAGCTCGTCGAAAAGGCCGTGAACGTGATCGAAAGCATGGGCGCCCGGATCATCGGCCCGGCCGAAGTGCGCGAGAAGCTGAAACTCCAGAAGCGGGCACCGCGCGGTTGAGTGATTGCCCCTCACCCTAGCCCTCTCCCCGTAAACGGGGAGAGGGAACCTGCCGAACAGAACGGTCGGAATGGAGGAAAACGGCGCGGCATATCCCTTCTCCCCGCCTGCGGGGAGAAGGTGGCGGCAGCCGGATGAGGGGCAGCGCAGATGCAGTGGGCAGCACGCGAAGAACATGAGGAAACGCACAGCATGAGCACCATCAACAAGGCAGCCTGCGTCGGCGGCGGCGTCATCGGCGGCGCCTGGGTCGCGCGCTTCGCGCTCGCCGGCATCGACGTGAAGATTTTCGATCCGCATCCGGAAGCCGAGCGCATCATCGGCGAAGTGATGGCGAATGCCGAGCGCGCCTATGGCATGCTCACCATGGCGCCGCTGCCGCCGAAGGGCAAAGTGACCTTCTGCAAGAGCTTGGAAGACGCCGTCCAAGACGCTGACTGGATTCAGGAAAGCGTGCCGGAGCGGCTGGAGCTGAAGCGCGGCGTCATCACCCAGATCGACGCGGCTGCCAAGCCCGATGCGCTGATCGGCTCGTCCACCTCGGGCCTGATGCCGACCGATCTGCAGCGCGACATGAAGCACCCCGAGCGGCTCTTCGTGGCGCATCCCTATAACCCCGTCTACCTGCTGCCGCTCGCCGAGCTGGTCGGGGGCGAGAAGACGAGCAAGGCCACGCTCGAAGCCGCCAAGGCCAAGCTCGCGCCCATCGGCATGAAGGGCGTGATCATCAAGAAGGAAATCGAAGCCTTCGTCGGTGACCGCCTGCTGGAAGCCGTCTGGCGCGAGGGCCTCTGGCTCATCAAGGACGACATCTGCGACACCGAGACGCTCGACGACGTGATCCGCTATTCGTTCGGCATGCGCTGGGCGCAGATGGGCATGTTCGAGACCTACCGCATCGCCGGTGGCGAAGCCGGCATGCGCCACTTCCTCGCCCAGTTCGGCCCCTGCCTCTCCTGGCCCTGGACGAAGCTGACCGACGTCGTCGATCTCAACGACGCGCTGGTCAACAAGATCGCCGACCAGTCGGATGCCCAGTCCGGCGCGCGCGGCATCCGCGAGCTGGAGCGCATCCGCGACCAGAACCTCGTCGGCATCATGCATGCGCTGAAGGCCGGCGACGATGGTAAGGGCTGGGGTTCGGGCAAGCTGCTCGCCGAGTTCGAGGAACACCTCTGGGCCAAGGCCGGCAAGGCGAAGGTCGAGGTTTCCGCAAGCCAACCGCTGCGCCTGATCGACACCAAGGTCAATGCGGCCTGGGTCGACTATAACGGCCATATGACGGAACACCGTTATCTCCAGCTCTTCGGCGATACGTCCGATGCGCTACTGCGGCTGATCGGCGTCGATTTCGCCTATGTCGAGGCCGGCCACAGCTACTACACGGTGGAAACCCACATCCGCCATCTCGGCGAAGGCAAGCTCGGCCAGGCGCTCTACACGACGCTCCAGCTTCTCTCGTCCGATGGCAAGCGGCTGCATTTCTTCACTCGTATCCACGACGCGGCAAGCGGCGACGTGATCGCAACGGCCGAACAGATGATGGTCCACGTCGACTCGAAGGCCGGCAAGAGCGTCGAGGCACCCGCAGAGGTTCTGGCGAAGATCAAGCCGATCGCCGACGCCCATGCCAAGCTGGCAACGCCTCACGGCGCGGGCCGCAGCGTCGGGCAGAAGCACAAGTAGGGCGCAAGCCATACCCCCTCTGCCCTGCCGGGCATCTCCCCCACAAGGGGGGAGATCGGCTTGAGGCAAGGCGGTGCCACGATTCAATCTCCCCCCTTGTGGGGGAGATGGCCGGCAGGCCGGAGGGGGGTGATCACGCGCACCTCCCGTCAAAAAGAATACCGGGAGGAACAGGTATGAATTTCGCATTGACCGACGAGCAGCAGATGATCGTGGATACGGTTCGCTCCTTCGTCGAAACGGAAATCTATCCGCACGAAAACGAAGTCGAGCGCACCGGCCATGTGCCGCCGGAACTCGGCCAGGAAATCGCCCGCAAGTGCAAGGACATCGGCTTCTTCGGCTGCAACATGCCGGAAGAAGTGGGCGGCGCCGGTCTCGATCACACCTCCTTCACGCTGGTCGAGCGCGAGCTTGGCCGCGGCTCGATGGCGCTCACCGTCTTCTTCGGCCGCCCCTCCGGCATCCTGATGGCCTGCAACGACGCGCAACGCGAACAGTACCTTCTGCCGGCCGTGCGCGGTGAAAAGTTCGATGCGCTCGCCATGACCGAACCGGATGCCGGCTCCGACGTGCGCGGCATGAAATGTTTCGCCCGCAAGGACGGCGACGACTGGGTCGTCAACGGCACCAAGCACTTCATCAGCCACGCCAATATCGCCGATTTCGTCATCGTCTTCATCGCGACCGGCGAAGAGGACACGCCGCGTGGCAAGAAGAAGCTGATTACCTGCTTCCTCGTCGACCGCGGCACGCCGGGCTTCGAAATCCGCAACGGTTACGAGTCGGTCTCGCACCGCGGCTACAAGAACTGCATCCTGAATTTCGACGAATGCCGCCTGCCCTCCTCCCAGATCCTCGGCGAGGTGCACAAGGGTTTCGACATCGCCAATGACTGGCTCTATGCGACCCGCATCACGGTTGCCGCCACCTCCGTCGGCCGCGCCCGCCGGGCCTTCGATTATGCCTTGAACTACGCCGCCGAGCGCAAGCAGTTCGGCAAGCCGATCGGCGCGAACCAGGGCGTTTCCTTCAAGCTCGCCGACATGATCACCGAGATCGACGCCGCCGACCTGCTGACACTCAACGCTGCCTGGCGGCTCGATCAGGGCCTGCCGTCGAACCGCGAGATCGCCTCCGCAAAGGTCTATGCCACGGAAATGCTCGCCCGCGTCACCGACGAGGCGATCCAGATTTTCGGCGGCATGGGCCTGATGGACGACCTGCCGCTCGCCCGCTTCTGGCGCGATGCGCGCGTGGAGCGCATCTGGGACGGCACCTCGGAAATCCAGCGGCACATCATCAGCCGTGATCTGCTCCGGCCGCTGGGAGCGTAATCAGAGAATGGTACGCTCCCTCGACCGTCTGATCCGGCCCAAATCCATCGCCGTCTTCGGCGGCAAGGAAGCGCGGCGGGTCATCTTCCAGTGCGACAAGATGGGCTTTTCCGGCGAAATCTGGCCGGTGCATCCGCGCGAGGACGAAATCCTCGGCCGCAAATGCTACCGCTCGGTCGCCGATCTGCCGGGTGCACCGGATGCCTCCTTCGTCGGCGTCAACCGCGAACTGACCATCGGCATCATCAAGGACCTGTCGGCGCGTGGCGCCGGCGGGGCCGTCTGCTATGCCTCCGGCTTCCGCGAGGCCGTCAGCGAACTCGCCGATGGCGACGATCTGCAGAAGGCGCTGGTCGAAGCGGCCGGCGACATGCCGATCCTCGGGCCGAACTGCTACGGCTTCATCAACATGCTCGACGGCGCCCTGCTTTGGCCCGACCAGCACGGCATGCTGCGCATCGACAAGGGTGTGGCCGTCCTTACGCAATCCTCCAACATTGCCTGCAACGTCTCCATGCAGCAGCGCGGCCTGCCGCTCGCCTATATCCTGACGGCCGGCAACCAGGCCCAGACGGGCCTCGCCGATCTCGCCTGCGCCGTTCTCGAAGACCCGCGCGTCACCGCCGTCGGCCTGCATATCGAAGGCTTCGACAGCCTCGAATCCCTGGAACGGCTCGCCCTTCGTTCGCGGGAACTGAAGAAACCGGTCGTGACCCTCAAGGTCGGCAAATCCGAACAGGCGCAGCTGGCCACCGTATCGCACACCGCCTCCCTTGCCGGCAACGACGCCGTTTCCTCCGCCCTGCTCGCCCGCCTTGGCATCGGCCGCGTCGAGACGCTGCCGGAGCTTCTGGAAACGCTGAAGCTGCTGCATGTCGCAGGCCCCCTGCCGAACCACGACATTTCCTCCATGTCCTGCTCGGGCGGCGAGGCCTCGCTGATGGCGGATGCCGGGGTGAAGCGGAAGGTCAACTACCGCGATCTCAGGGATTTCCAGCGCCTGCCGCTGCGCGAAACCCTCGGCCAGATGGTGACGATCTCCAACCCGCTCGACTACCACACCTTCGTCTGGGGTAACCGCGAGAAGCAGACCAACGCCTTCACCACGATGATGCAGGGCGACTACGGCCTGAACCTCGTCGTGCTCGATTTCCCGCGCCTCGACCGCTGCGATGCGGCCGACTGGATCACCACCTGCCACGCCGTCATCGATGCCTCCAAGGCCTCGGGCGCCAATGCCGGTATCGTCGCCTCGATGGGCGAGAACATGCCGGAAGCGACCGCCGAAATGCTGATGCAGAACGGCGTCGTGCCCTTCTATGGCATCGAGGAGGCGCTGGCCGCCGCCGATGTCGCCGCCGGCATTGGCGAGGCTTGGTCGAAACCGCAATCCGCCCCCCTGCTCAAGGCTAGCGCTGGTGAAGGCGAAGCCGTCACGCTGAGCGAACATGACGCCAAGCAGGCGCTTGCCGCCCATGGTTTGTCCGTTCCGCACGGCCTCACCGCCGAGACGGCGGAGGCCGCTGCGGACGCCGCCGAAACGCTCGGTTTCCCCGTCGTGCTCAAGGGTCTCGGGGTCGCTCACAAGACGGAAGCGGGTGCGGTGAAGCTCAATCTGGCGAGCCGCGACGCCGTTCTGGAGGCCGCCAAGGCCATGGCCGGCGTCGCCTCGGGTTTTCTCGTGGAAAAGATGGTGGGAAAGCCCGTCGCCGAGCTCATCGTTGGCGCGATGCGCGATCCCGTCGCCGGACCGGTTCTGACGATCGGCGCCGGCGGCATCCTCGTCGAACTGCTTGAAGATTCAGCGATTTTGACGCTGCCAACCGACGAAAAGACGATCCGCGAGGCCCTTTCCGGCCTCAAGATCGCCAAGCTCCTGAACGGCTATCGCGGCGGCCCGAAGGGCGATATCGACGCGCTTGTCGCCGCCGTCGCATCAGCGGCATCCTATGTCGTTTCAAACGCTTCAATAATCGAAGAACTGGACGTTAATCCCGTAATGGTGCTGCCGGCTGGCGACGGTGTCGTCGCAGCCGATGCGCTGATCCGTCTGAGGAAAAACCCATGACCGGACCGATAAGACAGCGCCGCGAAGGCGGCATTCTGGAAGTCACGATCGATCGCCCCAAGGCGAACGCCATCGATCTCGCGACCAGCCGCATCATGGGCAAGATTTTTGCCGAGTTCCGTGACGACGAGAGCCTGCGCGTCGCGATCATCACCGGCGCGGGAGAGAAATTCTTCTGTCCAGGATGGGACCTGAAGGCGGCAGCCGCGGGCGACGCGGTGGACGGCGACTACGGTATCGGCGGTTTCGGCGGCATGCAGGAACTGCGCGACCTCAACAAGCCGATCATCGCCGCCATCAACGGCATCTGCTGCGGCGGCGGGTTCGAAATCGCCTTGTCCACAGATCTCATCCTCGCCGCCGAGCACGCGACCTTCGCGCTGCCGGAAATCCGCTCCGGCACGGTGGCGGACGCCGCCTCGATCAAGCTGCCGAAGCGTATCCCCTACCATATCGCCATGGACATGCTGCTCACCGGCCGCTGGCTGGATGTGCAAGAGGCGCACCGCTGGGGCTTCGTCAACGAGATCCTGCCGGCCGACAAGCTTCTGGAGCGCGCCTGGGAGCTGGCGCGCCTGCTCGAAAGTGGCCCGCCGCTCGTCTATGCCGCCATCAAGGAAGTGGTGCGCGCCGCCGAGGGCGACACTTTCCAAGGCACCATGAACAAGATCACCAAGCGGCAGTTCCGCACGGTCGATGTGCTTTATTCCAGCGAGGATCAGCTTGAAGGCGCCCGCGCCTTCGCCGAAAAGCGTGATCCCGTCTGGAAAGGACGATAGGAGAGCGCCCCTGCATCGGGCGCAATCCAAAATCTTCCATAAGCCTGGCTTTTGGCAGAAATAGATATTTTAGGGCGTTACACGCGGCCTATGGATAGATAGTTTTATAGATCACGAGCCGCAGGGCGGCAGGAACAGGAGGCTTCCGGGAGACGTGACGAGACCGGCATCTGCACAAAAAAGCCGGTTGTAAGGTTGCCTTAAAGGCAAAAAACAGAAATTCTGCCAACCATAACGACAAATGCCCAAAATGGGCGCAGCAAAGGGAACAGGGGAATGACTGACTACACCAAATACCTCACCGACCAGGTTTCGCTCGGCAAGATGAACCGCCGCGAATTCATGGGCCGCGCGGCCGCCTTCGGCGTCACGCTCGCCCTTGCCGGCACGATGTTCGACACCGCCGCCAAGGCGCAGGAACCGAAGCGTGGCGGCAACCTCAAGCTCGGCCTCGAAGGCGCAGCCGCCACCGACTCGAAGGACCCGGCAAAGGCGCTCTCGCAGTTCATGTTCGTCGTGAACCGCAACTGGGGCGATATGCTGGTCGAATCCGAGCCGCTGACCGGCAAGGCCGTTCCCGCACTCGCCGAATCCTGGGAGCCGTCCGCCGACGCCTCGACCTGGACTTTCAACATCCGCAAGGGCGTGAAGTTCCACGACGGCAAGGAACTGACCATCGATGACGTGATCAAGACCTTGCAGCGCCACACCGACGAAAAGTCGGAGTCGGGCGCGCTCGGCGTCATGAAGTCGATCAAGGAAATCAAGGCCGACGGCGACAAGCTCGTCCTCGTCCTGTCGGAAGGCAATGCCGACCTGCCGCTGCTTCTGACCGACTACCACCTCGTCATCCAGCCGAATGGCGGTCTCGACGATCCGAACGCCATGATCGGCACCGGCCCGTTCAAGGTCACCAGCTTCGAAGCCGGCGTGCGCGCCACCTTCGAACGCAACAAGGACGACTGGCGCCAGGATCGCGGTTATGTCGACACGGTCGAGATGATCGCCATGAACGACGCGACCGCCCGTATCGCGGCGCTGTCCTCCGGCCAGGTGCACTATATCAACCGCGTCGATCCGAAGACCGTCGACCTCCTGAAGCGTGCGCCGACCGTCGAAATCCTCTCCACCTCCGGCCGCGGCCACTACGTGTTCATCATGCATTGCAACACGGCGCCGTTCGACAACAACGACCTGCGTCTCGCTCTGAAATATGCGATGGACCGCGAGACGATGCTGGAGAAGGTGCTCGGCGGCTACGGCAAGGTCGGCAACGACTTCCCGATCAACGAGACCTATGCCCTCTTCCCCGAAGGCATCGAGCAGCGCGCCTATGACCCTGATAAGGCGGCCTTCCACTACAAGAAGTCGGGCCACAGCGGCTCGGTCCTGCTGCGCACGTCCGACGTTGCCTTCCCGGGCGCCGTCGATGCGGCCGTGCTCTACCAGGAAAGCGCCAAGAAGGCCGGCATCGAGATCGAGGTGAAGCGCGAACCGGGCGACGGCTACTGGTCGAACGTCTGGAACGTCCAGCCCTTCTCGACCTCCTATTGGGGCGGCCGTCCGACGCAGGACCAGATGTATTCCACCGCCTATCTCTCGAAGGCCGACTGGAACGACACCCGCTTCCTGCGCGAAGACTTCGACAAGATGGTTCTGGCAGCCCGCTCCGAACTCGATGAAGCCAAGCGCAAGGACATGTACCGCGCCATGGCCATGATGGTGCGTGATGAAGGCGGCCTCATCCTGCCGATGTTCAACGACTTCGTGAACGCCTGCTCCAAGCAGGTGAAGGGCTATGTCCACGACATCGGTAACGACATGTCGAACGGCTTCGTCGCAACCCGCGTGTGGCTCGACGCCTGATGACCGGCAGCGGACCGGCGCACGGTCCGGAGCTGACAGCAACGGCTGCTGCGGGCGATAGCCCGCAGTCTGCCGGCGTTGCCGGGTCGGTTGCGTCCACTGGAGCGCCCATCAGCGAAGGCACGCCTTCGTTCTGGGCAAAACTCAGCAAGAGCAGCCCCCTGGTTGCGCTCATCCTGCAACGTCTCGCGCTCAGCGTGGCCTTGCTCTTCGCCGTGTCGCTGATGATCTTCGGCGGCGTGGAAGCTTTGCCCGGCGACTTTGCCACCACCTATCTCGGCCAGTCCGCGACACCGCAGGCCATCGAGAACATCCGCAAGGATCTCGGCCTCGACCAGCCGGCAACGACGCGCTACGTCAAGTGGCTCGGCGGCGCGATCCAGGGCGATTTCGGCAAATCCTGGGCCTCGAAAAACTCGGTCAGCGAGCAGATCGGCAAGCGCCTCGGCAATTCGCTGTTCCTCGCCTTCTTCGCGGCGATCATCTCCGTGCCGCTGGCCGTCGGTCTCGGCATGCTGGCGGTGCAATTCCGAAACCGCCTGCCCGACAAGATCATCAACGTCATCTCGCTTGCGGCGATCTCGTTGCCGGAATTCTTCGTCGGCTACCTGCTGATCCTGTTCTTCGCCGTGCAGCTGGGTGTCGCGACCTTCCCCGCGACGGTCTATGACTCGATGACAATAGGCCAGCGCCTGTCGGCCATCGCGCTGCCCACGGCCACCCTCGTTCTCGTCGTGCTTGCCCACATGATGCGCATGACGCGGGCGGCGATCCTCAATGTCATGTCCTCGGCCTATGTCGAGACGGCTGAACTGAAGGGCCTTTCGGGCCTGCGCATCATCGCCAAACACGCCGCGCCCAATGCGCTGGCGCCTGTCATCAACGTCATAGCGCTGAACCTCGCCTATCTCGTGGTCGGCGTCGTCGTCGTGGAAGTGGTGTTCGTCTATCCCGGCATGGGCCAGTACATGGTCGACGCCGTGACGGTGCGTGACATGCCGGTCGTGCAGGCCTGCGGTCTGATCTTCGCCGCCTTCTACATCTTCCTCAACATGTTTGCCGATATCCTTGCGATCATCGCGAACCCCAGATTGAGGCACCCGCGATGAGACTTTCTTCTATCCCCGTCAGCGCATGGGTCGGCATTCTGGGCATTGCGCTCGCCGTCTTCTGCGCCCTGTTCGCCCCCTTCATCGCCCCGCATGGCGAAAGTGAAATCGTCGGCTCCGTCTGGCAGCCGATGGGCGGAGACTACCTGCTCGGCACGGACAATCTCGGCCGCGACCTGTTCTCGCGTCTGATCTTCGGCGCGCGCACCACGATCTTCGTGGCGCTGGCGGCAACCGTGCTCTCCTTCTCGCTCGGCATGCTGCTATCGTTCACGGCAGCGGTGACGGGCGGGTTCATCGACCAGATCTTCTCGCGCTTCAACGACCTGATGATGGCGATCCCGACACTGATCTTCGCCCTCGTCGTTCTCGCCGTTCTGCCGCAACAGCTCTGGATCCTCATCCTCGTCATGGCGGTGCTCGACAGCACGCGCGTCTACCGCATCGGCCGCGCCGTGGCGCTCGATGTGGCGGTCATGGAGTTCGTAGAGGCCGCACGGCTGCGCGGCGAAGGCACGGGCTGGATCATCTTCCGGGAAATCCTGCCCAACACGCTCTCGCCGCTCTTGGCCGAATTCGGCCTGCGTTTCGCCTTCTCGATCCTGTTCCTCTCCACCCTCTCCTTCCTCGGCCTCGGCATCCAGCCGCCGGCCGCCGACTGGGGCGGCATGGTGAAGGACAACAAGGACGGCATCATCTTCGGCATCTCGGCCGCCCTCATTCCGGGCGGTGCGATCGCGGGGCTCGCCATCTGCGTCAACCTCGTCGTCGACTGGCTGATGAAACGCACCTCAAGCCTCAAGGGAGGGCGCGGCGATGCCTGATCTTCTTTCCGTCCGTAACCTCAAGATCGAGGCGACCAGCTACCCGCCGGGCGAACCGCCGAAAACCGTGACGCTCGTCGAAGGCGTGAACTTCGACGTTCAGAAGGGCAAGGTGCTCGGCCTGATCGGCGAATCCGGTGCGGGAAAATCCACCATCGGCCTCACCGCGCTCGCCTATGGGCGCGGCGGGGTGCGGATCACCGGCGGCGAGGTCAAGCTGAACGGCGAAGACCTGCTGAAGCTCGGTCCCACGGGTATCCGCAAGGTGCGTGGCGCAAAGGTCTGCTACGTCGCCCAGTCGGCGGCGGCGGCGTTCAATCCGGCCCACCGGCTCGGCGAACAGGTCATCGAGGCCTCGCTGAAACACGGCATCATGAGCCGTGCGGAGGCGGAAAAGCGCGCGCTCTACCTGTTCAAGGTGTTGGGCCTGCCAAGCCCGGAGACCTTCGGCCAGCGCTATCCGCACCAGGTCTCCGGTGGCCAGCTCCAGCGCGCCATGACCGCCATGGCGCTCTGCCCCAACCCGGAACTGATCGTCTTCGACGAGCCTACCACGGCGCTCGACGTGACGACGCAGATCGATGTGCTTGCCGCGATCAAGCACGCCATCGAGGAAACCCACACGGCTGCGCTCTACATCACCCACGATCTCGCGGTCGTGGCGCAGATCACGGACGACATCCTCGTGCTGCGTCACGGCAAGATGATCGAGTACGGCTCGGTGAAGCAGATCATCGAGGCACCGACGCAGGATTATACCCGCGCGCTCGTCAATGTGCGCGGCACCAGACGGGACGAGGCGCCCGACCAGACGGACACGCTCCTGAAGGTCGATAACATCACGGCCGGCTATTCCAACGGCTTCAAGGTGTTGCAGAACGTTTCCCTGCATCTGCCAAAAGGCCAGACGCTGGCGGTGGTGGGCGAATCCGGCTCGGGCAAATCCACCCTCGCCCGCGTCATCACCGGCCTGCTTCCGCCGCAGGAAGGCACGATCAGCTTCGATGGCAAGGCCTTGCCGAAGGCGCTGAAGGGTCGGTCGAATGATGAGCTGCGCCGTGTCCAGATGATCTACCAGATGGCCGATACGGCGATGAACCCGCGCCAGACGGTGCGCGACATCGTCGGTCGCCCGCTCACCTTCTACTATGGCCTGCGCGGCCGTGAGAAGACGGAGCGAGTGAAGGAACTGCTGGAGCAGATCGAAATGGGCGGCCGCTTCGCCGACCGCTACCCCGCCGAGCTTTCGGGCGGCCAGAAACAGCGCGTCGCCATCGCCCGCGCCCTGGCGGCCAAGCCCGAGCTCATCCTCTGCGACGAACCGACCTCCGCCCTCGACCCGCTGGTGGCCGAAGGTATCTTGAAACTTCTCCTGAAGCTGCAGGAGGAAACGCAGGTCTCCTACATGTTCATCACGCACGACATCGCCATCGTGCGCGCCATCGCCGATTCGGTGGCCGTGATGCATCGGGGACGCCTCGTGCGCTTCGGCCCGAAATCGAAGGTGCTCTCGCCACCCTTCGACGACTATACGGATCTGCTGCTCAAGTCGGTTCCGGAAATGGAGATCGGCTGGCTGGAGCGGGTACTCACCACCCGGCGCATGGCCAGCGCCGGCAACTGATCAAGCGGGCGGCTCTCGGGCCGCCCGTTTCCTTTTACGGAATGCCCTTACCTTTTCACTCGTCATCCTCGGGCTTGACCCGAGGATCCACGCGGCAAACTCAGTGGGGGTGGATGGATCCTCGGGTCAAGCCCGAGGATGACGTCGAGAATGGGGTAGCTTTCCGCGCAAAACCGCCGAAGGGTTTCTCCCCCTCAATTCTGCTTGCAGTTCACATCCCCGACGCGGCTGGTCGTCTCGCCCTCGGCCATCACGGTCTCTTCGCCGCGCGCCGTGCAATTGCCCTTCTCGCCGACACCGCTGCGGAACTTCACCATGGGCTGGCCCTCGATCATGATGCTCGGCACGATCTCGTAAAGCTCCGGCGGGCAATTCACCACGTCGGACAGCCGAAGCGCCGGCGCGCCGCCGATGAAGACGCTTTGCGCGCCGGTGAGCGCGCAGGCAGGAATAGGCGGAGCAGCGTCCTCGGCCAACGATAGGGACGGCGATGCCGTTCCAAGACCAAGAGCCAGAACAGCTCCTGCAAACCGGAAAAATCTCATCGTCCTTCTCCCTTTTCCCGCGCCGAACGGGACAGTGCGCGAAGGACATCCAGCGCCCGTTCCGCATCCCGCTCCGGCACGAATATATGGTCGTGATGGTAGGCGGCAACCACGTTGGCGCTTATGCCCGCATGGGTCAATGCCGCCGCGAAAGCCCCGGTCAGCCCCACCGCCTCGAGCGAGGAATGCACGGTGAGCGTGATCATGCGCATCGGCGGACTGGCGGAAAGCCCTTCGGCAGCCTCCGCCGGCACGATCAGCGTCAGACCCTCCGCCTCCTGAAAGATGCCAATCGGCTTGCGGAAAAGGTGGTTCGCCAGCTCGTCCATCGGCACACAGGCATAGACGAAACACCCCTCAGCCAGCGCCGGCTCCATCGTCTTCAGGAGTTCGTCGAGATCGGTGACGCCGCTCATGAACGAGCCATCCGGCTGACGGCGTCGCACAGCGCCGCAAAACCGGCCTTCGCCCCATCGCTCATAAAGCGGGCGCGGAGCCAGGCATGGATCATCTGTTTTTCCTCACGATATTCCACCGGCACGCCGGCCAGGATCAGCCGCGCCGCATAGGCCCGCGCATCGTCGCGCAGCGGGTCGAAATAGGCGCCGGTGATGAAAGCCGGCGGCAGACCGGCCAGCTCGCCCGCCCGAAGCGGAAAGGCGTGAGCCGCATCGTCAGGCGCCTTGTAGACATCGCGGTAGTAGGCGACGTCTGAGGTAGAAAGGCCGAGCGCATCGGCCATCTCCACATAGGAGCCGGAAACGAGATCGCCCCCGAGGCCGGGATAGATCAAAGCCTGCCCGACGATGCCCTTCAGCCCCTCGTCGCGCGCCTTCAGCACGATCCCAGCCGCCAGATTGCCGCCGGCGCTGTCGCCTATAACGACGACCTGCCGGCCTTCCTGCAAGAGCGCGACCAGCACGGCCCAGCAATCCTCGAAAGCGGCGGGCCAGATATGCTCGGGCGAAAGGCGATAATCGATGGAGACGAGTTCGGCGCCCGCCGCTTCGGACAATTCGGCGCAGATCGCATCGTGGCTGTTCAACGACCCCACAACGAAACCGCCGCCGTGAATGTAGTAGAGCCGCGTTTGCGTCGTGACACTGGCCGGCCGGTAGCGCCGCACCGGAATGCGCCCCGCCACCAGTTCATCCTCCTTGACCATGCCGGCCGGCGGCGGCGCGTCGAAGGCGGCGCAAAGGGCATCGTACCAGGCGCGTTGCTGCGTGATATCGGCATCCACGGCATCGGCGGGGTAAAAATCCTCGCAGCGCTTGTGGAAGGCCAGAATACCTTCTTCGGTCGGCATGGGAAGTTCGGTCATGGCGGCTCCTCGTCTTGTCCCGGCAGCATAGCAGCGCCCTTGCCCGCCGCCTGTCCTGCAAACGGCTTTCCCAAGGAATTTTCGGCGCTTGCCTGACCTGCCGCCGCCATATTAACTGCCGCCATGGCATTCACCTTCCGGCAATTGCAATATTTCGTCGCCGTCGCGGAACAGGGATCCGTGACCCGCGCCGCGCAGAACCTCTCGATCTCGCAGTCCTCGATCACCGAGGCGATCAAGGAGCTCGAATCGGATCTCGGCGTCGAGCTTTTCGAGCGCCATCCGCGCGGGCTCACGACCACGCATAACGGCCACCAGTTCCTGCGCCACGCGACGAAAATCCTCGCCAATGTCTCGGATGCGCGCTCCTCCTTCTCCGACAGCCGCACGCCGGAAAAGGGTCAGCTCAATCTCGGCGTCACCTCGCTCGTCGCCGGTTACGTGCTGTCGGACCTCTTGTCGCGCTATCGACGCGCCTTTCCCGGCATCGATGTCAGCGCGATCGAGGACAACGGCTCCTATCTCGAACACCTCCTGGTCGGTGGCGAACTCGACGTCGCCGTCATGGTCATATCGAACCTGCGCGACCGCATGGCGTTGCAGGCGGAGATCATCGAAACCTCACCCTACCGGCTCTGGCTGCCGATCGGCCATCCGCTCGTCTCGGCCGATATCATCTCCGTCAGCGATATCGCCAAGGAGCCGCTGATCATGCTGACGGTCGATGAAATCGAGGAAAACACCGGAAAGCTGCTCTCGGCGCTGGGCGCCCGCCCGCATGTCGCCTTCCGCACCCGTTCCGTGGAAGCCGTGCGCAGTCTCGTGGCGACGGGCGCCGGCATCGCGCTCTTGCCTGATCTGGTCTACCGCCCCTGGTCGCTGGAAGGCGACCGGATCGAAAGCCGCGACGTCTCCGGCGCGCTGCCCGTCGTGCAGATCGGTATGGTGTGGCGCAAAGGGTCGAGCCTGCCACAGGCGGCGCGGGATTTCGTGGGGCTGGCGGAAGCACTGCGCGGCGGACGCGGACGGTAGCGATTTCTCCCTGCAAATGTGCAGCTATCGGAGAAAAACATAGTGCATTCGGAATTTCCGATAGCGGAATTCTGATTAATGAATTTGCGAAAGCGGCAAAATCACGGCACCTTTTCATACGGGAACAATACCGCTCAAAAGCGGCCAAACCGGGAGACTGTCATGAAGCGATTTCTGCATTCCTGCACCGCGCTTACCCTTTCGCTCGCCTTCACCACAGCCGCCATCGCACAAGAGCCCTTGAAGGAATTGGGCGCCGGCGAAGGCGAAGTGTCCATCGTCGCCTGGGCCGGCTATATCGAGCGCGGCGAGACGGACAAGAATTACGACTGGGTCACCGAATTCGAGAAAAAGACGAGCTGCAAGGTCACCGTGAAGACCGCGGCGACATCGGACGAAATGGTCGCCCTGATGAACGAAGGTGGCTTCGACCTCGTCACCGCCTCGGGCGATGCGTCGTTGCGTCTCGTTGCCGGCAAGCGCGTCCAGCCGATCAACACCGACCTCATCCCGAGCTGGAAGACCGTCGACGAGCGCCTGCAAAGCGCGCCGTGGCATACGGTCAACGGCGTTCACTACGGCACGCCCTATCTCTGGGGGCCGAACGTGCTGATGTACAACACCGAAGCCTTCAAGGGCGAAGCGCCGAAGAGCTGGAAGGTCGTCTTCGAGGAGATGACGCTGCCGGACGGCAAATCCAACAAGGGCCGCGTGCAGGCCTATGACGGCCCGATCCACATTGCCGACGCCGCCCATTACCTGATGGCGCACAAGCCGGAACTCGGCATCAAGAACCCCTACGAGCTCAACGAAGACCAGTACAAGGCCGCGCTCGATCTGCTTCGCGTCCAGCGCACACTGGTCGGCCGCTACTGGCACGATGCCATGATCCAGATCGACGACTTCAAGAATGAAGGCGTCGTCGCCTCCGGCTCCTGGCCGTTCCAGGTCAACCTGATGCAGGCCGAAAAGCAGCCGATCGCCTCGACCTTCCCGGAAGAAGGTGTCACCGGCTGGTCGGACACGACCATGCTGCATGCCGAAAGCCAGCATCCGAACTGCGCCTATATGTGGATGGAACATTCGCTGTCCGCCAAGGTGCAGGGTGACGCGGCCGCCTGGTTCGGCGCCGTTCCCTCGGTTCCGGCCGCCTGCAAGGGCAATGCGCTGCTGACAGACGGTGGCTGCGCAACGAACGGCTTCGACAATTTCGACAAGATCGCCTTCTGGCGCACGCCGGTTTCGAAATGCGAGAGCCAGGGCGAATGCGTGCCCTACCATCGCTGGGTCTCCGACTATATCGGCGTGATCGGCGGGCGCTGAAGCTCTGCCAATCCGGTAATATCGGCGCGGCAAACACCCACCAATCTCCCCCCTTGTGGGGGAGATGTCACCGAAGGTGACAGAGGGGGGTGGCCGCGAAGCGGCACCATCTACCGAAGCGGGTGGGCTCACCCCCCTCTGCCCTGCCGGGCATCTCCCCCACAAGGGGGGAGATCGTATCGGTGTGCCGTTTCATGCCTCAGCTACCGCTCATGAAAATTCTCGCGATGGGCGCTTTGCCCATCGCCTCAAAACCACCGGGAGCCCCCATGACCGCCGTCCTGTTCCAGCAAGTATCCCGCCATTTCGGCGCCGTGCGCGCCGTCGATAGCGTGGATCTCGCCATCGCCGAGGGCGAGTTCTTCGCGATGCTCGGTCCATCAGGTTCCGGCAAGACAACCTGCCTGCGCCTGATGGCCGGCTTTGAGCAGCCGACCTCGGGCCATATCGAAATCTTCGGCGAGACGGCGGAGGGCGTGCCGCCCTATCGGCGCAACGTCAACACGGTGTTCCAGGATTACGCCCTCTTCCCGCATCTCTCGATCCTCGAGAATGTCGCCTATGGCCTGATGGTCAAGGGCGTCGGCAAGGCGGAACGGCTGAAGGCGGCCGAGGAAGCACTCGCCATGGTGAAGCTGCCCGGCTACGGCACCCGCCGCCCCGGCCAGCTCTCCGGCGGCCAGCGCCAGCGCGTGGCGCTCGCCCGCGCCCTCGTCAACCGCCCCCGTGTGCTCCTCCTCGACGAACCGCTCGGCGCGCTTGATCTCAAGCTGCGCGAGCAGATGCAGGAAGAGCTGAAGTCCCTGCAAAAATCGCTTGGCATCACCTTCGTCTTCGTCACGCATGATCAGGGCGAGGCCCTGTCGATGGCGGACCGCATCGCGGTGTTCAGCGATGGCAAGATCCAGCAGCTCGGCACGCCGGAAGAGGTCTACAAGCGACCACAGACGCGTTTCGTCGCCGATTTCGTCGGCTCCTCCAATGTGCTTCCGCCGGAATTCGTGGAAAATCTCGGTTTCGGCAAACACTATGCCAGCCTGCGCCCCGAGGCGATTGGCCTTGGCGACGGCCCCGGCCGCAAACAATTCTCCGGCCGCGTGACCGCCGCAAGCTTCCTCGGCGCTGCCAACCGCGTAACGGTCGAGGCGAACGGCGCACGTGTCGCGGCCATGCTGCCGGCATCCGTCGCCGTTCCCGCGCAGGGCGACATGATCACCCTCTCCTTCCTGCCGCAGGACCTGCACACGATGGACGGCGCCCAATGAGCACCGTCACCGACACCTCGATCCTCGCTGGCCGGCAAGGCCCTTCCGGGCGGCTCTCCGATTTCTTCTGGCGCAACCCGAAGATCCTTTTGCTGCTGATGCTGACGCCGCCACTGCTCTGGCTCGGCGTCATCTATCTCGGCTCGCTTTTCGCCCTGTTGTTGCAGAGCTTCTTCTCGATCGACGATTTTTCCGGACTGATCAATTACGAGTTCACGCTCGCCACCTACAAGCAGCTGCTGATCCCGTCGAATTTCGACATCATCCTGCGCACCGTCGTCATGGCCGCGCTGGTGACGCTCGCCTCCGCCATCATCGCCTTTCCCATCGCCTATTACGCGGCGCGCTACGCCAAGGGGAAATGGAAGGTCATCTTCTATCTCGGCGTCATGTTGCCGCTGTGGTCGAGCTACCTCGTCAAGATTTATGCCTGGAAGCTCATCCTCGCCAAGGAAGGCATTCTCACCTGGTTCTTCGCCAAGCTGCACCTCCTGTGGCTGCTCGATGCCTGGCTCGCCCTTCCGGTCGTCGGCGGCTCCTCGCTGTCGATCAGCTATACCGGCACCTTCATCGTCTTCATCTATGTCTGGATGCCCTTCATGATCCTGCCGATCCAAGCCTCGCTGGAGCGCGTGCCGGGCAACCTGATCGAGGCTTCCGCTGACCTCGGCGGCAACCCGGCACAGACCTTCCGCTTCGTGCTCTTCCCGCTGGCGCTGCCCGGCATTATCGCCGGCTCGATCTTCACCTTCTCGCTGACATTAGGCGATTACATCATTCCGCAGATCATCGGTTCGTCGCGGCTGTTCATAGGCCAGGCGGTTTATGCCCAGCAGGGCACGGCCGGCAACATCCCGCTCGCCGCAGCCTTCTCCGTCGTGCCGATCGTCATCATGGGCCTCT
>NZ_CAMLFY010000097.1 GCF_946479415.1 uncultured Shinella sp.
CTTGAACCAGTCGACATAGTAGCGGCGCACATCCGCATCGGGATGGCCGAAATGGTTCAGGCGGCCATAGGGACCGGTCATGCCGGAGGTGACGCGCACGCCGGTGCTTTGAAGCGCTTTGTCCATCTGGCGGGTCAGCCGGCGGATCGTCGCGGCGTTCCAGCTCGGATTGATGAATTCGTGCGTGAGCTGGAGGTCGCGCAGCTTCAGATCGCGCGCGACGGTCTCGATGAGATCATCGGGATCGGCGAAGCGGTTGACCAGCGGATTGGTGTTGAGCGAGAGCGTCAGCGGCATGGGAACCTCAGGCCGCAGCAAGGCGGGCAGCGTTGAACCAGTCGGCGAAGGCCGCGCGTTCGGCTTCCGTCAGGTGCAGGTAGTGTTTGGTGCGGCGGTAGAGCACGTCTTCCGCGCGCTCGGCCCATTCGCTGGCCACGAGATAACGCGCTTCCGCCTCGTAGAACTGTCCACCGAAATGCCGGCCGAGGCCTTCGAGGCTGGTCGCATTGCCGACGATCGTTTTTGTGCGGGTGCCGTAGAGGCGGCCGTAATGCTGCACGAGCTTGCGCGGCATCCAGGGGTAGCTGTCGCGCAGGCTGTTGGCGAAGGTCTCGTAATCGGCCCCCGGCATGTCGCCGCCCGGCAGCGGCGCCTTTTCCGTCCAGTCGCCGCCCATGTTGGGGAAGATGTGCTGGAGGCGGTGCATGCCACGCTCGGCGAGCTCGCGGAAGGTGGTGATCTTGCCGCCGAACACGTTGAGCAGCGGCGCGCCGCCGGTCTCGTCGAGATCGAAGACATAGTCGCGGGTGACGGCGGAGGGGTTGCCCTTGCCGTCGTCGAACAGCGGGCGCACGCCGGAGAAGGAATGCAGCACGTCCTGCCGGCGCAGCTTCTCCTTGAAGTAGCGGTTCACCGCCTTCAGCAGGTAATCGATCTCCGTCTCCTCGGCGGAGACATCCTCGGCACGGCCCTCATAGGCGATGTCGGTGGTGCCGATCAGCGCCTTGTCGCCCTCATAGGGGTTGATGAAGATGACGCGCTTGTCGTGGTTCTGCACGAGATAGGCATTCGCGCCCGCCCAGAACTTCGGCACGATGATATGGCTGCCCTTAATGAGGCGCACATTGCGCGACGAGTTCGAGCCGGCGACGCGGTTGATGACATCGGAGACCCAGGGGCCGGCACAGTTGACGAGGCATTTTGCGCGGAAGGTTCTGGTTTCGCCGGTCGTTGCATTTGTCGTCGTGACCGTCCAGGCGCCGTTTTCGCGGCGGGCGGAGGTGGCGGGCGAGCGGGTCAGGACGACCGCACCCTTTTCGGCGGCGCCGATGGCGTTCAGCGTCACGAGGCGGGCGTCATCCACCCAGCAGTCGGAATATTCGAAGCCGCGCGTGTACTGGTCGAGGATCGGCGTTCCCTCGGGATCTCGCTTGAGATCGAGCGTGCGGGTGCCCGGCAGCTTCTTGCGGCCGCCGAGATGGTCGTAGAGGAAGAGGCCGAGACGCACGAGCCAGGCCGGGCGATCCTGAGGGCTGTGCGGCAGCACGAAGCGCATGGGCCAGATGATGTGCGGGGCGGCATTGAGCAGCACCTCTCGCTCGATCAGCGCCTCGCGCACCAGGCGGAACTCGTAATATTCGAGATAGCGCAACCCGCCATGCACCAGCTTGCCGGAGCGCGAGGATGTGCCCTCGGCCAAGTCGTCCTTTTCACAGAGCACGACCTTCAATCCGCGGCCCGCCGCATCGCGGGCAATGCCGGCGCCGTTGATGCCGCCGCCGATCACGAAGAGGTCAATAAGCTCGGGCTCGTTCATTTGGGTCTCCTGCAGCGCCAGCCGGATAGGGCGGCGCACTTGTCGTTTCGTCAGCGTGCGGCCAGGATATCCCAGGCCGGTGCGATGCCCCTGCGCACCTCGGAATAGGCGGCGAAGAGGCGGTTCATGCGTTCGGTGTCTTCGGGTTTGGGCTGCTCGGCATCGCCAAGCTCGGGCGTCACCCAGTCGGCGATGCAATCGTCCATCGTGCGGTAGGCGCCGATGGCGACGGCCGCCATCATCGAGGCGCCGGCCGCACCCGCTTCCTCGCGGGTGCTGACGCGCACCGGCGCACCGAGGGCGGCGCCCAATGTGTTGCGCAATGAGGCCGAGCGGGCGGCACCGCCGCTGACGCGCAGTTCCGAGGGCAGGGCACCCATGGCGGCGTAACAATCGCGTGTCGCCATGCCGAGGCCTTCGACGACGGCGCGCACGAGATCGGGATAGCGGTGGCGGCTGGCGAGGCCGGTGAAATTGGCACGCGCACGGGCATTGACGAAGGGGCCACGCTCACCGGCCTCGGAAATATAGGGGTGGTAGAGCACGTTGCCCGGCTTGCTGGCGGCAATCCACTGGTCGACGCGGCCGATCATGTCGTTGAGGCCGACGGTCACGCCGAATTCGCCGAGCAGATCGGCGCCGAGCTGGAGCAGCCAGTCGAGATTGATCGTCGCGCCCATATTGGTCTGCACCTGGGTAACGATGCCGGGGATGGGCAGCGCGATGACATAGCCGGTGCGCTCGGCATTCAGCACCACATCGGCGACGGATTTCGCCTGGAGATGCACGCCTGTCGAGCCGATGGCGGAACAGGCGGCGTTGCGGCCCTCGCTGCGCACGCCGGCTCCGAGCGCCGTCATGCACATATCGACATAGCCGAGGCAGACGGGCGTGCCGGCCTTGAGACCAGCCGCAGCGGCGGCGTCGGCAGACAGCGGATGCGTGGTTTCGGTGCCTTCGAGGACTTCGGGCAGCAAGTTGCGGCGATGCGTCAGGCCGAGCGCGGCGAGCACGTCGCCATCATAGCAGCGGGTGCGGAAATTGCCGAAGGTGAAGCTCACCTCGGACGGGTCGGTGGCGCGCACGCCCGTCAGGTTGAGGTAGAGCCAGTCCTTGCAGTGCATGGCGGCTTCCGCACCGGCGAGCAGTTCCGGGAAATGACGGTCCATATGGGCAAGCTGCGTGCCCTGCTGGCAGGTGTTGAGGCCGGTGCCGGTCGCCTCGAAACGCTGGCGGTCGGCAGCACTGGCGGCAAGGCGCTCGACGGTCGGGGCGGCACGGGCATCGAGCCACAGCCAGGCATCCCCGACGGGGCGGTTGCCGGCGCCGACGAGCCAGGTGCCGTCGCCCTGGGCGGTGACGGCAATGGCGGCGGCGCGGCCGGCAAGGTCAGGGACCTTTTCACCGAGACCGCGCAAGGCGCGCGTGCAATCGAGCCAGGTCTGGTCGAGGGATTGCGTGACGGAACCGTCTTCGCTGGTCTTGTAGCTGTTGCGCACGGAAGCGCTGGCGATCTGGCGGCCGGAAAGCGTGAAGGCGACAGCCTTCATGACGGAGGTGCCGGCGTCGATGCCGATGATCAGGTCTGCCGTCTCAGCCATGGTGCGCACCCGCGCAGCCTGCGACAGCAAGCGTCGCTTCGCCTGATCCGAAACAAAGCATTCCATCCTCCCGATCGTCTTTCGCTGAAGCGCATGGTGTTCCGGCCGTCTCGGCCAAGGTCATGGCGACCTTTCAAGGAATGTACCACGGGATCTCGCGAACCTCACGGGAAAACATACCATAAAGTTATCACATGTCTCGTAAAATTTTTCGCACAACGAATTATTTTTCAGCTATGCTTGATGTCAAGGATAGGCGTTGTTGCAGAGAGCGAACTGCGTCTCCACCGCTGGTGCCTTGCGCTCCGGTTGATGGATTGGCGGGTCTCTTGCTTTCGCCTGGATGCCTTAATTTCGAGATTTATCGAGCAAAAACAGTTGTGAATTATCTTCGCTGGTGCCGTCGAGGGTTTGCTTGATATCCCGGCCACTTGGGTGACTGTTTGCGTCTTGTGCCTGTGCGGCGTGGATACTTGTGGGAAAAAAGAAACTGAATTGTTTCAAGGTAGCCGAAAAACATCGATTGACAGCCTATGATAAGTTAACATACATATTGGGACATATCACACACATATATCGCAACTGCGAAAAAGTGTGCACTGCAGCGCAAGGCGGATGAGGAGATCAGGCCGGCGTCGTTCATGGGGAGGACATCATGACATGTTCTGTTTGGAAGGCATCGATATCAGGCCGCGGCGCCATAGATGTGTCTCTCAGCCGATTCCTGTCGCCGAGCCCCTCCCGGCGCCACCGCTGACGCTTCCATCGTTCAACCGCAAGGCCAACCGACATGACTGATGCCACGCTCCCGAAATCGTCTCAGCCCGCCCGCAGCTACGGCTGGATCGGAATCGCCGCCGCCGTCGTGCTGGTCGGCGCCATGGCCTTTGACACCAAGATCGTGCAGATCGGCTCGGAAGCCGACGTTCAGGTTCAGAAATTCTCGCCGGAAGCCTTCGGCACGGAGCAGTTCCCGCTCATCAAGCAGAGCGTCGAGACGCGCGCGGCCGACGCGGCCGAACTGGCGCAGGCCATCGCTGCCGACAAGAAGGCGGCCAGCGAGAAATACGGCGTCAAGACCTCCACCGGCCCGGTCTTCCCGGTCAAGTTCACCGGTGTGATCGGCGAGCGCAAGGCGAACTACAACGTTATCGCCGTCGAAGGCCTTCCGGCCGAACTGACGGTGCGCGTCCAGACCGGCCCGGCGCTGAAC
The DNA here is from genome assembly GCF_946479415.1 of uncultured Shinella sp. Next base: position 4,631 of record NZ_CAMLFY010000097.1, read on the forward strand.
GGCACGGATCTGCGCGATGCGACCGGCCAGATCGAATTCGGCCAGTTCAAGAACCAGATCGAATATCAGGACGCCGGCTCGGCCATCAACAACGAGGTCAAGAAGGTCGTTCTCGGCGGCATCGACCCGGCCGCCCTTTCCGGCAAGACCGTGTCCGTCATCGGCGTGTTCAAGCTCGTCAATCCGAAGAGCTGGATCGTCACCCCCGTGAGGTTCGACGTCCAATGAGCGCGATCCCGGAAGCCGGTCCGAAAGGCGAAGTGGTGCTTGCCGCGCGCAACGTGGCGAAATCCTATGGCAGCGTGCATGCCCTTAAGGGCGTGAATTTCGATATCCATCGCGGGCAGGTGACGACCCTGTTCGGCGAGAACGGCGCCGGCAAGTCGACGCTGATGAAAATCCTGTCCGGTGTGGTCAAGCCGACATCGGGCGACATCATTCTCGATGGGGAATCGGTCGTCTTCGCGTCATCCTCCCAAGCACGTGACCGCGGTATCTCCATCATCCATCAGGAGCTCAGCCTCGCCCCGAACATGAATGTTCGCGACAACATCTTCATGGGGCGCGAAATCATGACCTCCACGGGCGTGGATTTTGCTGAGGAAGAGCGCCAGACGCGCCTCCTGATGGAAGAACTCGAAGAGGACATCGATCCTCTGACGCCCGTCGAGGACCTGCGTCTCGGCCAGCAGCAGATCGTCGAGATCGCGCGGGCTCTCTCGGTCAATTCGCGCATCCTGATCATGGACGAGCCGACTTCGGCACTGTCGGCTTCGGAAGTCGAGGTGCTGTTCAAGGTCATCCGCGACCTCACCAGCCGCGGCGTTTCCATCGTCTATATCTCGCACCACCTCGAAGAAGCGCTGCAGATTACGCACCATGCGGTGGTGCTGCGCGACGGCACGATGACGGCCTATGCCGAGCGCAAGGATATCGATCTCGAATGGATCGTGCGCCACATGGTCGGCGACAATTTCGACCTTGGTTCCCCGCCGACAGGCTATGACATGGGCGCCGTCTCGCTCGCCATCGAGGGACTGACCGTTCCCGATCCGGGCGGTGCCGGTTATTCGGTCGTTGATGGTATGTCTTTGTCGGTGCGCGCCGGCGAAATCGTCTGCATCTATGGCCTGATGGGTGCCGGACGCACGGAATTGCTTGAAACCGTCGCGGGCCGCCTGAAGGCCACCGCCGGCAAGGTCGTGCTGAAGGGCAGGGACGTCACCGGCCAGACGATCGCGCAGTGCATCCGCGACGGTCTCGTGCTGGTACCGGAAGACCGGCAGCGTGACGGCCTGGTGCAGACCATGACCGTCGGCCGCAATCTCTCGCTTGCCAGCCTCGGCGCTTTCACGCGCGGCCTTTTCACCTCCACGTCGCGCGAAGGCGGGCTCGTCGATAGCGCGATCCGCAAGGTGCATATCAAGACGGATGGCGGGGCAGCCCCGATCGGCTCGCTCTCCGGCGGCAACCAGCAGAAGGTGGTCATCGGCAAGATGCTGGCGACCGACCCTGACGTCATCCTGCTCGATGAGCCAAGCCGCGGCATCGATATCGGCGCCAAAGCAGAGGTCTTCAAGCTGCTCGCCGAGCGCGCCAGGCAAGGGCTTGCCGTCGTCTACACGACCTCGGAAGTCGGCGAATGCCTCAGCATCGCGCATCGCATCATCGTCATGCGGCGCGGCCGCATCTCCGCCGAATTCGGTCCCGACGTGACCAAAGAACAGATCATGGCCGCCTCGGGCGAAGCCGTGCATGCCCATTAGGAGCGCTGAAGCCATGTCAGTCACACCTGCAATCCAGACCAAGGCAGCGGCAAGCGGCGGCAAGCGCAAGAAGAGCCTGATCGAGCTGCTGTTCGAGGGCCGCGCCTTCTTCGCGCTGATCGCCATCATCGTCGTCTTCTCGCTGATGTCGCCCAACTATTTCACGGTCAGCAATTTTCTGATCATGGCCTCGCATGTTGCCATCTTCGGCCTGCTCGCCATCGGCATGCTGCTGGTCATCCTGAACGGCGGTATCGATCTCTCGGTCGGCTCGACCTTGGGTCTTGCCGGCGTCGTCGCGGGCTTCCTCATGCAGGGTGTGACGCTGCCGCAGCTCGGTATCATCCTCTACCCCTCGGTCTGGGTCGTCGTGGTGCTGACCTGCCTGCTCGGCGCCGTCGTCGGGGCGGTCAACGGCGTGCTCATCGCCTATCTCCGGGTGCCGGCCTTCGTCGCGACGCTCGGCGTGCTCTATGTCGCCCGAGGCATCGCGCTCCTGATGACAAACGGCCTGACCTACAACAATCTCGGCGGCCGCCCGGAACTCGGCAATACCGGTTTCGACTGGCTCGGCTTCAACCGTCTGGCCGGCGTGCCGATCGGTGTTCTCGTGCTCTTCGTCTTCGCCATCGCCTGCCACATCCTGCTCGCCCGCACCGCCTTCGGTCGCTGGCTCTATTCGTCGGGCGGTAATGAGCGTGCGGCAGAACTGTCGGGTGTCCCGGTCAAGCGCGTCAAGATCACGGTCTATGTTCTCTCCGGCATCTGCGCCGCCGTTGCCGGCCTCGTTCTCTCCTCGCAGTTGACCTCCGCAGGCCCGACCGCCGGCACCACCTATGAACTGACGGCGATTGCCGCCGTCGTCATCGGCGGCGCGGCGCTGACGGGCGGTCGCGGCACGGTCATCGGCACCATGCTTGGCGCCTTCGTGATCGGCTTCCTCTCGGATGGCCTCGTGATCATCGGCGTCTCGGCCTACTGGCAGACGGTTTTCACCGGCGCCGTCATCGTTACCGCTGTTCTCTTGAACAGCGTCAAATACGGCCGCCGCTGAGACCAGCGGCGACCGACACCAACTGACTGCTATCGGGAGAGGCGGACCATCCAGTGGCCCGAGAGCGGAAAGTATTGCCGAAAATCGGCGTAACCGAACTCAACAAAGGGAGTGAGACCATGTTCAAAAAAGGTATGCGAGTCTTCTTCGCGGCAACTGCCGTCGTGCCGCTGCTGTTCAGCTCTGCCTGGGCTGAAGGCCTGATCACCGTCATCGTCAACGATCCGTCGAACCCCTACTGGTTCACGGAAGGCGAAGTTGCCAAGAAGACCGCTGAAAGCCTCGGCTACACGGCCAATGTCGGCGCCCACAAGGGTGACACCAACACCGAAAGCAACCTCGTAGACACCGCTATCACCAACAAGTCGGTCGCCATCATCCTCGACCCGGCGAATGCCGATGGTTCGGTCGGCGCGGTGAAGAAGGCCGTTGCTGCCGGCATCCCGGTCATTCTCGTCAATGCCGAGATCAACCAGGAAGGCCTTGCCAAGGCGCAGCTCGTTTCGAACAACGCCCAGGGCGCAGCGCTTGGTGCCCAGCAGTGGGTCGAAGCGGTCGGCGACAAGGGCAAGTATGTCGAACTGTTCGGCGCTCCCTCGGATAACAACGCCGCAACGCGTTCGAACGGCTACGAAACCGTGCTGACGCAGTACCCGGACCTTGAAAAGTCCGGTAAGGAAGTGGCTGACTGGGATCGCACCAAGGGCCACGCCAAGATGCAGTCGCTGCTTCAGGCCAATCCGGACATCATCGGCGTGATCAGCGGCAACGACGAAATGGCCCTCGGCGCCATCGCAGCGCTCAAGGAAGCCGGCAAGCTCGAGCAGGTCAAGGTCGGCGGCTTCGACGGTTCGCCGGACGCGGTCGCTGCCATCAAGGCGGGCGAGCTACAGTACACCGTCCTCCAGCCGGTTGCCGTGTTCTCGGAAGCGGCCGTCAAGCAGGCCGACAACGTCATCAAGAACGGCTCGACCGGTGTCGATACCGAAAAGCAGCTCTTCGATTGCCTGCTGATCACCAAGGACAATGTCGACAAGTACACCGCTCCCTTCGTTCTGAGCGAGTAATCGATATCGGGAGCGCCTCTTCGGGGGGCGCTCCCACCTTCCGGACCGGGGCCTCCCGGCCCAGCTTGGCATTTTCCTTGCCGCCCGATACGAGATACGAAAGCTCTCACCTCGAAGCATGGCAGGATCTCCCGTGAACAAGAAAGTCGACGTCAAGGATTTGCTCTCGGAAGAGCTTCCGAGCGACAGCCGGCATGCCCGCCAGTTGGTGCGGCGTCAGATGATCGCCGAGACTGTGATCGCCGAGGGCTCCATCCGCATCGAGGATCTGACCGAGCGCTTCGGCATCAGCCTGATGACGGCGCACCGCGATGTCGACGACCTCGTCAGCCGCGGCCTGTTTCGCAAGACGCGCGGTATCGTTTCGGCAGCCCCCACCAGCCTGATCGAATCCTCCGATGCCTACCGCGCGACCAAGCAGGCCAAGGAGAAGAAGGCGATCGCCAAGGCCGCCATGCAGTTCGTCGAGCCGGGGCAGGCGATCTTCATGGATGACGCCACCACCGTGCACGAGATGACGCGTTTCCTGCCGGCCAAGGTGCCGTTGACGGTCATCACCAACTCGCTCGTCCTGATCAACGAGCTGAAGGAGGTTGTTGACCTCAACCTCATCTGTCTCGGGGGACAGTTTTACCATTGGTGCAATGCCTTCATGGGGCACATCACCAGCAACGAAATCCGCCGGCTGCGCGCCGACACCGTGTTCATGTCGCTTTCGGCCATCGTCGACGACGTGGTCTACCACCAGTCGCCCGAGACGGTCGCCACCAAGCGGGCGATGTTCGAAAGCTCGTCGAAGCGCGTGCTGCTGGCCGACCACACCAAATTCGAACGGCGCGCGCTGCATCACTTCGCGACGCTCGAAGAGTTCGACGCCGTGATCGTCGACGAGGATATCCCGATCTCCCACCTGTCGCGCATGCGCTCGAAGGGGATCAACGTCATTGTGGCGGACGGAGAGCGGTCCGGCTGAGGGTTCCGCTGTTGCGGATACCTTGATGCCCGGTGCCGTTTCTCCCTCGCTTGAGAATGGAGACAGCGATGCCCTGCATCATGGGTATAGACAGCGGCCTGACGGTGACCAAGGCCGTGATTTTCGATGCGGATGGAACGGTGCTGGCGATTGCCCGCCGCCGCGTCCCCCAGCTCATTCCGGTCCCCCAGCATGTCGAGCGCGACATGGACGGCCTGTGGGCCGCGACGGCGGGTGCCATCCGCGAAGCGGTCGCCGCCTGCGGCCGTCCGGCCTCCGATATCGTGGCAATCGCCGCGACGGCGCATGGCGACGGCATCTACCTGCTCGACGGTGACCAACGGCCGCTCGGCAATGCCATCGTGTCGCTCGACACGCGCGCCGATGCCATTGCCGATGCATGGAACGACAGCGAGATCGGTGAGCAATCGCTGACGCTGACCGGCCAGAAACCGCATGCCTCCGCGCCCTCCGCCATCCTGCGCTGGATCCGCGATCACGAGCCCGAGCGCTATGCCCGCATCGCCCATTTCATCGCCGCGAAGGACTGGCTGCGCTTTTGCCTGTGCGGGACGATCGGCACCGACCGGACGGAAGCCAGCACATCCTTCACCAACGTCCTGACGCAGGACTATGCCGACGACGCCTTCCGCCTTTTCGGGCTGGACCGCCTCGCCGGGCGGCAGCCGCCGATGGCCGGCTCGACCGAGATCGTCGGCGGCGTGACGGTGGAGACTGCGCGCCAGACCGGGCTTGTCGCGGGCACGCCCGTCATGGCCGGCCTGCATGATGTCACGGCATCGGCGCTCGGCATGGGTGGGTATGGCGATGGCGTGGTGGCGGTCATCGCCGGCACCTATTCGATCAACGAGACGGTCTCGCCGGCGCCGAAGGTCGATGGCCGCTGGTTCTGCCGCAACGGCATTCTGCCCGGCGAATGGAACAACATGTCCATCTCCCCCGCTTCGACGGCCAACTACGACTGGTTCATCGACCAGTTCTGCGCCGCCGACGCCAAGGCGGCGGAGGCTGCCGGTGAGAGCATCCACGCGATCCTTGGCAAGGAATTCGAAGCCGCGCGCGACCGTCCCTCCAGCGCCTTCTTCCACCCCTACCTTTTCGGCTCGCCCTTCGGCGGCGCCTCCAGCGCCGGCTTCTACGGCCTCAATGCATGGCACGACCGGGGCGATCTGGTGCGCGCCGTGCTGGAGGGCATCGCCTTCAACCATCGCGTCCATGTCGATGCGCTGCGCGACGGCTTCGCGCCTGCTACCGCCCGCCTGACCGGCGGCATCTCGCGCAATCCCGCCATGGCTGGGCTGTTTGCCGATATTCTCGGTCTGCCGGTCACGGCGACACGCACCGAGGAGGCGGCTGCCTGGGGAGCTGCGCTTTGTGCTGGCGCCGGCGCCGGGCTCTTCGCCTCACCGACCGACGATCCGCGTGATCTCGCGGCCATCGAAACCACCTACCAGCCGGATCCCGGCCGGCAGCAAGCCTATGATGAGAAATACCGGGTCTTCCTCGATCTCGCCGGGGCGATGAAGCCGCTCTGGCCGGTGCTGCGGCGCCTGGGCGCAAAGAACTGACAGGAATGCCCATTATGACGGATACCACGGTCGAGACTTTCGACGTCATCATCCTCGGCGCCGGCATCAACGGGGCAGGGCTCTTTCGCGACCTCTGCCTGCAGGGCCTGAAATGCCTCATCGTCGACAAGGCCGATTTCGGCTCAGGCACGAGTGCCGCCCCCTCGCGCCTCATCCACGGCGGCATCAAATATCTGGAGACCGGCGAACTCGGCCTCGTCGCGCAGTCGACGCTGGAGCGCAACCTGCTTTTGCGCAACGCGCCGCATTGCGTTGAGGCGCTGCCGACCTTTATCCCCTCCTTCTCGCTGATGAAGGGGGCTTTTGCGGCCCTGCGCACGCTGTTTGGCTCGACGACGGCCCCGCGCAGCCGCGGCGCCGTGCTGATCAAGATCGGCCTTGCGCTCTACGATCTCTACGGTGCGCGCCACCGCGTCATGCCGAAGCACCAGTTCTTCTTCCGTCGCAAGGCGCTTGCGGAAATGCCGGAAATCACGCCGCGCATCGTCGCCGGCGGCATCTATTACGACGCCAAGATCAGCCGGCCGGAACGCCTCGTCTGGGAACTGGTGCGCGACGGTCTCGATGCCGGCCCGACCTCGGCTGCGATGAACGACACCACGTTGCTGGGGCAGGCCGACGGCGTGTTGCGCTTCAAGGACCCGCGAGGCGGCGAGCGTCTGGCGCGCGCCGGCATCGTGGTCAACGGGGCGGGGCCGTGGATCGATGCCGTCAATGCGACGCTCGGCATTTCGGGGAAACTGATCGGCGGCACCAAGGGGTCGCATATCCTGCTGAGGCACCCCGCTTTGGTGAAGAGCCTGAAGGGCCGGATGATCTATTTCGAGGCGGACGATGGCCGCATCTGCCTCGTTTATGATTTCCTCGGTCTGGCGCTCGTCGGCTCGACGGATATCAAGGCCGACAACCCGGAGACGGTGCGCTGCGAAGAGGACGAGGTCGACTATTTCCTCGCCAGCCTCAGTTCGCTGCTGCCGAAGCTGGACTTCAGCCGCGACCAGATCGTCTATGCCTATAGCGGCATCCGCCCGCTGCCGGCATCGGATGCCAGCAATCCCGGCCTGATCAGCCGCGACCATTCGGCGCCCGTCGCGGAGCCGGGCGAGGGGCGGCCGTTTCCGGTCATCTCGCTTGTCGGCGGCAAATGGACGACCTTCCGCGGCTTTGCCGAGGAGGTGGCAGACACGATCCTCGCGCGTCTCGGGCGCAGCCGGAAGACCAGCACGCAGATGCTGCCGATCGGCGGCGGGCGCGGCTTCCCGGTCGATGACGCAGCACGACGGGCCTGGATTTCCGAGCGCGCGGAGAAGAGCGGCCTGCCTGCCCAGCGCATCGAAGCTCTTCTCGCCCGCTACGGCACGACGGCCGATGCGGTGCTCGCCCATATCGCGCAGGTCGGCGATACGCCACTGCCCCAGGTCGATGGCTACGGGCGCGCGGAGATCGACTGGATCGTGCGCAATGAAATGGTCGGGCATCTCGCCGACATCGTTCTGCGCCGCACGACGCTCGCCATCGAGGGCAAGGTGACCGCGGCCGGCTTGAACGAGATTGCCGATGTCGCGGCGGCCACGCTCGGCTGGGATGAGGCGCGCCGCGCTACGGAGATTGCCGCAACTGCCGAGCATCTGACGGCCGTCAACCGTGTAAGCCTTTGAGGTTTCACGGTCCGGAGACTGCGTCTTCGCTCTTTTCTCCGCGCCGTCCCTGTTGCATCTTCATGGCATGATTGCCTGCGGGAGGAACCAGTGACCAAGATCGTCGACGACCCCGAAACTTTCGCCGCCTCCGCGCTTGCGGGCTTTTCCCGTATCTACGGGCAGTATGTCCGGCTGGTGAAGGGCGGCGTCGTTCGCTCCACGGCGGTGCCGCAGGGCAAGGTCTCGGTCATCGTCGGCGGCGGCTCCGGCCACTATCCGGCCTTCGCCGGCTATGTCGGGCCGGGCATGGCCGATGCGGCGGTCGCAGGGGAAATCTTCGCGTCGCCTTCGACGGCGGCGGTCGCGCGCGTCTGCCGTAATGCGGATTACGGCGGCGGCATTCTGCTCGGTTTCGGCAACTATGCCGGCGACGTGCTGAATTTCGGCGTGGCGGCCGAGCGCCTGCGCGCCGAGGGCATCGATGTGCGCATCGTCTCCGTCACGGACGATGTGGCGAGCGCCCCGGCGGACCAGCATTTGCGCCGGCGCGGCATCGCGGGCGATTTCGTCGTCTTCAAGGTCGCGGGGGCTGCGGCGGAGGCAGGGCTCGATCTTGACGCGGTCGAGCGCATCACCCGGCATGCCAATGACCGGACCTTCTCCTTCGGTGTCGCCTTCGGTGGCTGCACGCTGCCGGGCGCCACGGAGCCGCTCTTCACCGTGCCGCGTGGCATGATGGCGCTCGGCCTCGGCATCCATGGCGAGCCGGGCATTCGCGATGCGGAAATCGTGCCCGCGCGGGCGCTGGCGGAACTGCTTGTCGAGACCATTCTGGCCGAGCGACCGGCCGGCGCCCGCCGTGCGGCCGTGCTGCTGAACGGTCTCGGCGCCACCAAATATGAAGAGCTTTTCGTTCTCTGGGGCGCGGTGGAAACCTTGCTTCAGGCAGCAGGTGTCGATCTCGTGGCGCCCGAGGTCGGCGAATATGTCACGAGCCTCGACATGCAGGGCTGCTCGCTGACGGTTCTGTGGCTCGATGCGGAGCTGGAACGCTATTGGCTCGCGCCATGCGACACACCGGTCTTCCGTCGCGGCGAAACCTTTCGCACGGAGCCGGCTGCGGTTCGTCCTGATATCGACGACGACGCGTCGGTTTTTGGCCCGGCATCCTCGGCGTCGCGGGAGAGCGCTCTTTGCCTTGCCGGTATTCTCGATGCCATGGTCTCGGCGCTGAGCGAGGCGGAGGCCGAGCTTGGCCGGATCGATGCCTTTGCCGGCGATGGTGACCATGGCCAGGGCATGCGCCGCGGCGCGACCGCCGCCCGCGAGGCGATTCATCAGGCCGTGGCGGCTGGTGCCGGTGCCAGGGGCGCCCTTGCGGTCGCCGGCGACGCCTGGGCGGACCGCGCTGGCGGCACGTCCGGCGCCATCTGGGGCCTGCTGTTGCGCTCCTGGAGTTCCGCCTTCTCCGATGAGGCGGCATTCGAGGATGCGGACGTGATCCGCGGGGCGCGCATCGCCCTCGATGACGTGATGCGTCTTGGTGGCGCAAAGCCCGGCGACAAGACGCTGGTGGATGCCTTCGTGCCCTTCGTCGCGGCGCTGGAAACCGCCAAGGCCGATGGCCTCTCCCTGAAGGACGCCTGGCATAAGGCGAGCGCGACCTGCCGGCAGGCGGCGGAAGCCACTGCGCCGCTCTCGCCACGTCTTGGCCGCGCCCGCCCGCTTGCCGAACGCAGCATCGGCCATCCCGATGCCGGCGCCGTCTCGCTGGCCCTCATCGCTACGACGATAGCCGCCCGTCTCTGACGGTTTTCGGCGTCAAATATCCCATATCCGATGTGACATCGAGCCGAACGTCGCGTGATGTTCGGCTCTTTACCGTTTCCGTTTCTCCGAAAAACCGATTTCTCTCAATGCCTTATCTGTATTCGAGATGGAGGCGTCCGTGCTGCCGGCGTGTTATATTCACATAAGCATCACATATCCGAACAGATAGTTATTGACTTGTTATACCAGTTGGGAAATATAGGCCCATGCCGGGCGACCGGTGGAGGAAGTTTCGGCCCGACGACCTTGTCGAGGCCATTCGTATTTTGGAGGTCTTCGATGACATCGATCGCGTTGTTCGGCGCTGGCGGCAAAATGGGCTATCGGCTGGCCAAGAATCTCAAGGGTTCGCGCTTCGACGTCCGCCATATCGAGGTGAGCGACGCCGGCAAGAAGCGTCTGTCGGACGATCTCGGTCTCTCCTGCGTCTCTGCCGATGAGGGGCTTGATGGCGCCGATGTCGTTATCCTCGCCGTGCCGGATACGGCGATCGGCAAGGTCGCGGCCGGTATTGCCGACAAGCTGAAGCCGGGCACGATGGTCGTGGCGCTCGATGCCGCCGCGCCGTTTGCCGGCCACCTGCCGGAGCGCGCGGACCTTACCTATTTCGTCACGCATCCCTGCCATCCGCCGATCTTCAACGACGAGACGGACCCGGCCGCCAAGCGCGATTTCTTCGGCGGTATCGCCGCGAAGCAGCATATCGTGTCCGCCCTGATGCAGGGTCCGGAAGAGGCTTACGGTCTCGGCGAGGAGATCGCCAAGGTCATCTGGGCGCCGGTCATGCGCTCGCACCGCGTCACCGTCGAGCAGATGGCGCTTCTGGAGCCTGGCTTGTCCGAGACGGTCTGCGCCTCGCTGCTCGTCGTCATGCGCGAAGCCATGGATGAGTGCGTGCGCCGTGGCGTTGCCAAGGAAGCCGCCCGCGACTTCCTGCTTGGCCACATGAACGTGCTCGGCGCGGTCATCTTCGAAGAGACGCCCGGCGTGTTCTCCGATGCCTGCAACAAGGCCATCGAGTTCGGCAAGCCGGTTCTGATGAAAGACGACTGGAAGCGCGTGTTCGAGCCCGCGGAAATCGCGGCCAGCATCCAGCGAATCACCTGATTTTCGGGCGGGCATTGCCCGCCGCGTCCGGCACCATGCGTGCCGGACAACAGATTGCACCGGTGCGGCCATGTTCAATGGAGGAATGGCCGCGGGGAGCCGGTGTCTAACCGGGAGGAGACATATGAATATTACCCGTAGACTGATCACCGTCGGTTTTGCTGCCGTCATTGCCGCAGGCGTCGCCATGCCGTCCTTCGCGGCCGACCTCATCGCCATCATCACGCCGAGCCATGACAATCCGTTCTTCAAGGCGGAAGCTGTCGGTGCGGAAGCCAAGGCTAAGGAGCTCGGCTACGAGACGCTGGTTCTGGTGCACGATGACGATGCCAACAAGCAGTCGCAGCTGATCGATACGGCCATCGGCCGCGGCGCCAAGGCGATCATCCTCGACAATGCCGGTTCGGAAGCCTCGATCGCTGCCGTCCAGAAGGCCAAGGATGCGGGCATCCCGTCCTTCCTGATCGACCGCGAAATCAACGCCACGGGCGTTGCCGTCTCGCAGATCGTTTCGAACAACTATCAGGGCGCCCAGCTCGGTGCCGAAGAGTTCGTCAAGCTGATGGGCGAGAAGGGCAACTATGTCGAGCTGCTCGGCCGCGAAGCCGATCTCAACGCCGGCATCCGCTCCAAGGGCTACCACGACGTCATCGACGAATATCCCGACATGAAGATGGTCGCCCAGCAGTCGGCCAACTGGAGCCAGACCGAAGGCTACTCCAAGATGGAGACGATCCTTCAGGCCAATCCGGATATCCAGGGCGTGATCGCCGGCAACGACACGATGGCCATGGGCGCGATCGCAGCCCTCCAGGCAGCCGGCCGCAAGGATGTCATCGTCGTCGGCTTCGACGGGTCCAACGACGTGCGCGATTCGATCAAGGCGGGCGGCATCAAGGCGACAGTCATGCAGCCGGCCTATGCCCAGGCCCAGCTCGCCGTGACCCAGGCGGACACCTACATCAAGACCGGCAAAGGCCCGGCTGAAGAAAAGCAGCTGATGGACTGCGTGCTCATCACGGCCGACAACGCCAGCAAGCTCGAAACCTTCGCACTGTCAGAGTAATCCTCCCGCGATGGCGCGAGGCGGGGCTTGTCCCTGCCTCGCGTTTTCTATTCAAGACGGAGATTGGGAATGCCAAGGTTTCAGGCTGCCTGTACACTCGTGCTCGCCGGTGCGCTTGCGCTTTCCGGCTGCAAATTCGTCAAGACCGAAGACGAACAGAAGCAGGCGGCGGCCGGTGCTTTCAATCCGGACAAACTTGTCGCCGATATCTGGGATGCCAAGGTCGTGCCCTTCCTTCAGGAGCGTGCGGGCACCTTCCAGGAGGTCTCGACGCTTGCGAACAGCAATCTCGATGCGGCGGCTGAAAAATACGGCCACAAGGAAAAGCAGGGCAATGCGCCCTGGACCTTTGCCGCCAAGATCGACGGCGTGATCGTCGCCGAAGAGACGAAGTCGCGCGCAGGCTATGTCGACGTCGATGTCGACGGCGACCAGAAGGCGGATGTGCGCGTCGCGATCGGCCCGGCCATCCGCGGCACGGCGATCCGCGACAGCCTGAAATTCGTGAACTTCAACGAGTTCAAGAACCAGATCGAATGGGCGCAGTACGGCAAGTCGTTCAACACGCATGTAAACGGCCTGCTGCTCGGGAAGCTGCCGCGTGAAGGTCTGACGGGCAAAACGATCAAGGCGCTCGGCGCCTATCCGCTGCCGGCCAAGGGCCAGCTGCCGCTGTTCGTTCCCGTCACGATCACGGTCGGAGGCTGACATGAACGCCACCGACGACGGCGACGTCATTCTCGAGCTGAAGGACATCACCAAGGCCTATTCCGGCATCGTGGCGCTGAAGAAGGCGGACCTCAAGCTCCGTCGCGGCGCGGTCAACGTGCTGGTCGGCGAGAACGGTGCGGGCAAGTCCACGATGATGCGCATCATCGCCGGCGTGGAACGGCCGACGCTGGGCGAGATCTGGATGGATGGCGAGCGCATCCATCTGAACAGCCCGGCCGACGCGGTGCGCCACGGCATCGGCATCGTCTTCCAGGAGCTGAACCTCTTCGGCAATCTCTCGGTCGC
>NZ_CAMLFY010000098.1 GCF_946479415.1 uncultured Shinella sp.
ACGTCGGCGACGTCACCTGCGCCAGCGTGATATTGGCCTTTTCCGGGAACATCGGATGGTTTTCGAGCAGCGGGCCGAAACGGTCGAGATCGAAGCTCATCGGGTCGCGGTCGACCCAGAAGATCGCATGCGGATTGCCCATAGACATGGCCGAGGGCGAATGCAGGATCGGATCGTCGATCGGCCCGATCTGCAATTCGATGCGGCTCGTGTCGTAGAACTCCTCGGCGAGCGGGATGCGGTTCCATTCGAAGACCGGCTTGCCCATGTCGACGGAAACAGTGCCGTCTTCATGCTCCACGGCATTCAGGATGCCGGCGACGGTCTGGAAGGTGAAGACCTTGCGGCCGGTCTCGCTGGCCAGTGCCTGCACGACGCAGCGCGTGCCGTTGCCGCAGGCCTGCGCCTTGGTGCCATCGCAGTTCAGGATATCGATGAAGGCATCGGTGCCGTCCACGCGCGGATCATGGATTGCCATGATCTGGTCGAAGCGGGTGGCGGGATCGGCATTGAGCGCAATCGCGGCGGCCGGTGTGACGGCATCCGCGCGGCCGCGCATGTCCACGACCAGGATCATGTTTCCCAGCCCGTTCATCCTTGCGAATTCGACCGTCTTTGTCATCACATCTGCCCGATTGGGCCAAAGGCGGCCCGTTGCGGCGTATATGGCGGAAAAGCCCGCGGATTTCCAGTGCCTTGCTCAGACTGTGGCGAGCGGAACCTCGAAGACCTCACCGGGCCTCAATGCATGAAATCGCGTGCGTTCGATGCCAGCCGCATGAAGCGCTGCCTCCAGCGCCGTAAGCGGTTCGTCCACGCCCTCGTTGGTCAGCCGGAACGTGCCCCAGTGATGGCCGGCGACATAGGTGGCGCCAGACGCGACCATGCCCTTGACCGCCTCATCCGGATTCTGGTGCTGCGGGCGCATGAACCAGCGCGGCTCATAGGCGCCGAAAGGCAGGTTGGCGAGGCGGATCGCGCCATGTTTCTCGCGGATCGCCCGGTAATTGATGCCCTGATGAAATCCGGTATCGCCGATATGGTAGATTTTTCCACCCGGCGTCTCGATCAGGAAGGCCGACCACAGCGCCATACGCCGGTCGCCAAGGCCGCGCGCCGACCAGTGATGGCAGGGCTCGCAATGGAGCGTGACGCCGACGGACAAGGGCGTGCTGCCGCCCCAATCCATGGTCGTGATGCGCCCCTCGCCGACGACAGGCCCCATGATGGTCTCATTGCCGAGCGGCGTGTAAATCAGGCAATTGTCCCGCTCGGAAAGCACCTTCAGCGTCGCGAGATCGAGATGGTCGTAGTGATTGTGCGTGACGAGCACCGCGTCGATCTTCGGCAGATCCGTGAGCTTGATGCCCGGCGGATTGACGCGCTTCGGCCCGGCAAAGGAAAACGGGCTCGCCCGGTCGCTCCAGACCGGATCCGTCAGGATATTGAGCCCGGCGGTCTGGATAAGCAGCGCGGCATGGCCGACCATGGTGACGACCAGCCGATCGCCCTCGACACGTGCTTCCGGCACTGCTGATGGAAACGGGCTCGGCCAGTCTGCCGGCCACGCCGCCCGCCCGCCGCCGAATTGCCAGCGCATCAGCTCGAAGAAATTGTTTGGTTCCTCGCCGCCGGGATTGAAGAAATGCGTGCCATCGAAATGGTCGCTGACAGGGCCGTCATAATACCGGTTGGCGGCCATGCTGCGGCTCGCGAAGGTGCCACCGGCCAAGGTGGCCAGCGCGCCGATACCAGACCATTTCAGAAACTTGCGACGGTTCATTGACGAAAGATAAGGTGTCGCTCACGTTGCCGCAACGGGCCGAGCGGCACTCGCGGAAAAGTGAGGAAAGGCCGGATTTTCCCGATGTTCTTGACTTTCCGGCCTTGTTGCTGTTTAAGCCGCGCATCTGCGACAAGTACGAATGCTTGAAGCCGCCGACCGGGACCCTATTAGCGGTATAAACAGATCCCGGAGGTCAACACCCGACAGCGCGATGCGCCCTCGGGTGCTTTTTGGCTTTGCGTCTTGTTTTTGCCGCCGATGACACCGACGTTTCCGCCACGAACGGAAACAAGAAGGAAGACGTGATGTTTGAAACACTCCAGGACCGCCTTGGCTCCATTCTGAATGGACTGACAGGCCGTGGCGCGCTTTCCGAGGCGGATGTCGCCGCGGCGCTGCGCGAGGTCCGTCGTGCGCTTCTCGAAGCGGACGTGGCGCTGGAAGTGGTGCGCTCCTTCACCGATGCGGTGCGTGAAAAGGCCGTCGGCGCGGAAATCCTGAAGTCGATCAAGCCCGGCCAGATGGTCGTCAAGCTCGTGCATGACGAGCTGGTTTCCATGCTCGGCTCCGAGGGCGTTTCGGTCGATCTCAATGCCGCCGCCCCCGTCGTCATCATGATGGTCGGTCTGCAGGGTTCAGGTAAGACCACCACGTCGGGCAAGATCGCCAACCGGCTGAAGACGCGCGAGAAGAAGAAGGTCCTGATGGCCTCGCTCGACACGCGCCGTCCGGCAGCACAAGAGCAGCTTCGCCAGCTCGGCGTGCAGACCGGCATCGATACGCTGCCGATCATTGCCGGCCAGTCGCCGACGGATATTGCCGCGCGCGCCGTTCAGGCTGCCAAGCTCGGCGGCCATGACGTCGTCATCCTCGATACCGCCGGCCGTACCCATATCGACGAACCGCTGATGATCGAGATGGCGGAGATCAAGCGGAAGTCCAATCCGCATGAAATCCTGCTCGTCGCCGATGCGCTGACCGGTCAGGATGCCGTCAACCTCGCCCGCAATTTCGACGACCGCGTCGGCATCACCGGCCTCGTCCTGACCCGCATGGACGGCGATGGCCGCGGCGGTGCAGCCCTTTCGATGCGCGCCGTCACCGGCAAGCCGATCAAGCTGATCGGCGTCGGCGAGAAGATGGGCGAGCTGGAGGAATTCCATCCCCGCCGCGTCGCCGACCGTATCCTCGGCATGGGCGACATCGTCTCGCTCGTCGAGAAGGCGGCAGAGAATATCGACGCCGAGAAGGCGGCCGCCATGGCCGCCAAGATGGCCAAGGGCAAGTTCGATCTGAACGACCTTGCCGACCAGCTGCGCCAGATGCAGAAGATGGGCGGCATGGGCGGCATCATGGGCCTGATGCCGGGCATGGCCGGCATGAAGGACAAGATGTCGGCCGCCGGCCTCGACGACAAGCTGTTCGGCCGCCAGATCGCCATCATCAATTCGATGACCAAGGCCGAGCGCGCCAACCCCGACCTGCTCAAGCATTCCCGCAAGAAGCGCATCGCCGCCGGCTCCGGCACCGATGCGGCCGACATCAACAAGCTTCTGAAGATGCACCGCCAGATGGCGGACATGATGAAGATGATGGGCGGCAAGAAGGGCGGCATGATGAAACAGATGATGGGCGGTCTTGCCAGCAAGATGGGTCTCGGCGGCGGCATGGGCGGCATGCCTGACCTCTCCAGCATGGACCCCAAGCAGCTCGAAGCGCTTGCCAAGCAGGCGGAAGCCGCCGGTATCAAGCCGGGCAGCCTTCCGGGGATCGGCGGCGGCGGTCTTCCGGGTCTTGGCGGACGCCTGCCGGGTCTCGGCGGCCTTCCGGGCCTGCCCGGCCTGCCGAAGAAGAAGTGAGGGATTGAACCATGACGATCGATCCGAAGATTAGGGAACAACTGGGCCAGTACCGGCAGTCGATCGACAATATCGACGCCGCCCTTGTGCATATGCTCGCCGAACGCTTCCGCTGCACCCAGGCGGTGGGCGTGCTGAAGGCGACGCATGAACTGCCGCCGGCCGATCCGGCGCGCGAGGAATACCAGATCGAGCGCCTTCGCCGCCTGGCGAAGGATGCCAATCTGGATCCGGATTTCGCGGAGAAGTTCCTGAACTTCATCATCCGCGAGGTGATCCGGCATCATGAAGCCATCGCCGCTGAACACAGCGGCGCAAACCAGACCACCGCTTGAAAAAAGCGGCTTACGTCACATCCAAGGAGTAATGACATGTCCCTGAAAATTCGTCTCGCCCGCGGTGGCTCCAAGAAGCGTCCGTACTACCAGATCGTCGTTGCCGACGCCCGCTCGCCGCGTGACGGCCGCTTCCTCGAGAAGGTTGGTTCGTGGAACCCGATGCTCGGCAAGGAAGACGCAAACCGCGTCCAGATCGACGCCGACCGCATCAAGGAATGGCTCGCCAAGGGCGCCCAGCCGACCGACCGCGTTGCCCGCTTCCTCGACGAAGCCGGTGTTGCAAAGCGCGACGCCCGCTCGAACCCGAACAAGGCAAAGCCGGGCAAGAAGGCTCTCGAGCGCGCTGCCGAGAAGAAGCAGAAGGAAGAAGACGCCGCTGCTGCTGCCGCTGGCGAATAATTCTTCGCATTATCCTTTTGAAGCGGGCGGCGTGTCTCATGCCGCCCGTTTTCATTTGCGTCAGCGCCCCGGCGCTCACGCACTTTTGCTGGAATTGCTCTAGGAGCCTTGGCGCAGACGTCGTATGAGGCTTCACACGAACGCTCGGAACAGAACCATGGCGAAACTGGAAAATCCCGTCCTCATGGGCACGGTCGGCGCGGCCCAGGGCCTGCGCGGCGAAGTCCGTGTGAAATCCTTCACGATCGACCCGACGGCGATCGGCGATTACGGCCACCTGCACACCGCCGACGGCCGGTCCTTCGAGGTGCTGGAAGTGCGCGAGGCGAAGAACGTCGTCGTGGTGCGTTTCCGGGGCGTCAACGACCGCAATGCGGCCGAGGCGCTGAACGGCACCGATCTCTATATCGAACGCGACAACCTGCCGGATGACGAGCTTGATGAGGACGAGTTCTTCTATGCTGATCTCGAAGGGCTTGAGGCCGTCGATACGCAGGGGCGCAGCCATGGCACGGTGACCGGCATCTTCGATTTCGGCGCCGGCGATCTTCTCGAGCTCAAAGGCCCCGGCAAGCGGCCGGTGCTCATTCCCTTCTCCGAAGCCGCCGTGCTGGAAATCGACGTCGAGGGCGGACGCCTGGTGATCGACGCGATCGCTGCCGGCCTCGAGGAAGAAGAACAGAATGGCCCCGGCAGCCGGCGTCGCCGCCCGCCGGAAGACGACGGGGATTGATTTGGCTTTCCGCGCCACCATCCTGACGCTCTATCCGGAGATGTTTCCCGGCCTGCTCGGTCAGTCGCTCTCGGGAAAGGCCCTTTCGCGTGGCGACTGGGCGCTCGATTGCGTGCAGATCCGTGATTTCACCACGGACCGCCACCGCACTGTCGACGACACGCCGGCCGGCGGCGGTGCGGGCATGGTGCTGAAGCCGGATGTGCTGGCTAGGGCGATCGATCATGCATCCGAAGGCGATAACCGCCCGCGCCTGCTGATGAGCCCGCGCGGCAAGCCGCTGACGCAGCAACGCGTGCGCGAACTGGCCGCCGGCGAGGGTGTCATCGTGGTCTGCGGCCGGTTCGAGGGTGTCGACCAGCGGGTTATCGACGGGCGCCAGCTCGAAGAGGTGTCGATCGGCGACTACATCCTCTCCGGCGGGGAACCGGCGGCGATGATCCTCCTCGATGCCATCGTGCGTATCCTGCCCGGCGTGATGGGCAATGCGCTCTCCGGCGAGCACGAGAGTTTCGAGGGCGGGCTGCTGGAGCACCCGCATTATACGCGCCCGCAGGTCTGGGAAGGCCTGGAAATTCCGGGCGTTCTCACCTCGGGCAACCATGCGGCCATCGACAGGTGGCGGCGTGAAGAGGCGGAGGCACTGACGCGCGAGCGCCGGCCGGACCTGCTGTTTCAGCCCGTCACGAAATAATAGATCGTCAGCGCGATACCAACCGCGACCACCAGGCCGCGGATGACCGGTTGCGGCACGCGCCGGGCCGCCCAGACGCCGGACCAGCCGCCAAGCGCGCCGGCCGGCACCATGACGGCGGCCTGCGGCCAGCCGACGACCTTGCCGCTGGCGAAGACGACGATGGCGACGCCCGCGATAACGACGGCCAGGAAGTTTTTGAGCGCATTGAGACGGTGATAGTCGCCGCCCTTGGTGAGACCGAGCACCGCGAGCATCATGATGCCCATGCCGGCGCCGAAGAAGCCGCCATAGATCGAGGTGACGAACTGGCCGGCAAGGCCGAGCGGCGAGACCGGCGTTTCGGCATGCAGCGTCTTCGGCTTGAGATAGGGGCCGGCGGCGAAGATGATGGTCGCGGCCAGCAGCAGCCAGGGCACGAGCGCGCGGAAGGACGGATTGTCGAGCGACAGCAGCAGAAGCGCGCCGGCAAGGCCGCCGACGAGCGACAGCGCGCCAAGCAGCGCCGCTTCCTTCCAGTCGGCCCTGATCTCCTTGGCATAGGCGAGCGAGGAGGTGACGTAGCCGGGGAACTGGGTGATCGACGAGGTTGCATTGGCGACGATCGGCGGCAGGCCGGTCAACGTCATCGCGCCGAAGGTGAGGAAGGTGCCGCCGCCGGCAATGGCGTTGACCACGCCGGAGAGGTAGCCCGCGGCAAACAGCAAGATGGCATCGGCAAAGGTCATGGCACTCCTCGCGGACAACGGCCATCGGCCGCCGTCTCCTCCTCAAAAGCGTGATATCGTGGTGCCGTAAGGCCTGCAAGGCCGGAAAAACCGCCATTCCCAGGCCGATTCTTTTGGTCTTGGGGGATGACAAACGGCTTTACCTGGTGTATTGGCCCGCACGGATTTGGGATTACCCAGCCGACCTGCAAGCAAAGAATGGCGAACCCGCTCCGTCCGGCAACGGACTACCCTCACGAGGCATGACCTCCAAGGTGACCGTCGAGCGCTCTGGCTGTTTCAGAAAAACCGAAGGTTTGACACGATGAACATCATCCAGCAGCTCGAAGCCGAACAGGCCGCGAAGATCGAAGCCAAGCGCCAGCTCCCGGAATTCTCCCCGGGCGACACCGTCCGCGTCAACGTGCGCGTCACGGAAGGCTCGCGTACCCGCGTACAGGCCTATGAAGGCGTCTGCATCGCCCGTTCCGGCGGCGGCATCAACGAAAGCTTCACCGTTCGCAAGATCTCCTACGGCGAAGGCGTCGAGCGCGTATTCCCGGTTTACTCGCCGCTCGTCGAAGGCGTCGAAGTCGTCCGCCGCGGTAAGGTCCGCCGCGCCAAGCTCTACTACCTGCGCGATCGTCGCGGCAAGTCGGCTCGTATCATCGAGAACACCGGCACGCGCGCCCGCAAGCTGAACGACGCCGAGCGCGCCGCCATTGCCGAGGAAAAGGCACGTCTGGAGGCCGAGAAGGTCGCGGCCGCACAGGCTCTCGCCGCTGAAAAGGCCGCAGCCGAAGCCGCCGAAAAGGCCGCTGCCGCTGAAGCCGCAAAGGCTGCTGAAGCCGCCGCCGAATAATCCGGCCGCTGCATTCTGAGATTTCGAAGCCGTCGGCCCTGGCCGGCGGCTTTTTGTTTTACGGAAAAGCCTTTGCGCGCAAGCGCCGTGCTTGCTTCGCCGCCTGAACCTGTGACAGTGTTCCGCCGCCACAATCAGGAGCATATTTTGATGTTTTCCCGCCGCACCGTCCTTGCAGGCCTCGTCGCCGCTGCCCTCATGCCCGCTGTAACGCTTGCCTCGGACCTGCCCGACCTCGGCGGCAAGTCCGTCGTCGTCGTCACGGAAAACGCCTACCCGCCGCTGCAGTTCGTCGATCCCAAGACCGGCGAGCAGATCGGCTGGGAATATGACGCGATGAACGAGATCGCCAAGCGGCTGAACTTCAAGGTCGAGTACCAGAACACTTCCTGGGACGCGATGATCCAGGCCGTCTCCGACAACCAGTACAATATCGGCATGACCGGCATCACCATCAAGGACGACCGCAAGGAGAAGGTCGACTTCTCCGATCCCTATATGCGTTCGCAGCAGTTCATGCTGGTGCGCGCCGATGAAAGCCGTTTCACGGACGCCAAGACCTTCGGCGCCTTCAAGGATGGCCTGATCGCCGCCCAGCCGGGCACCTCGCCCTTCTACACCGCCGTCTATGAAATCCTCGACGGCAACGAGCAGAACCCGCGCATAAAACTGTTCGAGACGTTCGGTGCGACCGTGCAGGCACTGCAGGCCGGCGACGTCGATCTCGTCCTGACCGACAGCGTCGCGGCCAAGGGTTATGTCGACGCCTCCGGTGGCAAGCTGAAGGTTGTCGGCGGCCCGCTCGGCACGGAAGATTTCGGCTTCATCTTCCCGAAGGGCTCCGATCTCGTCGCGCCCATCAATGCGGCAATCGCAGCCCTCAAGGCGGATGGTACGCTCGATGCGCTGAACAAGAAGTGGTTCCTCGACTACAAGATGGGCCAGTGACGGGCGGTCATGGCTCCCGTTTCGTCTGACGCCGGCAAGGGCGACTATCCCTGGTGGCTGGTCGCGCTTGCGGCAATCGCGCTGGCGCTCGCCGGCGTCATCATTGCCAATGATCTCTACGCGCAGGTGTTCGGCGTCGTGCTGAAGGGGCTATGGGTCACCATCTTCGTGACCCTCGTCGCCTTTCTGCTCGCCACGGTGCTCGGCCTCGGCGTCGCCCTGATGGCGCTTTCGGAGCACAAGGCGCTGCGCCAGATCGCGCGCTTCTACACGGAGGTCATCCGTGGCGTGCCGATCCTGGTTCTCCTGTTCTACATCGCCTTTGTCGGCGCGCCGGCGCTGGTGGCGGTGATCAATTTTGTGATCAGTCCGCTGGTTGCGGCAGGCACCGTCGAGCCGATGCTGGTGCGCGACCTCTCGCTGATGTGGCGGGCGATCATCGCGCTGATGATCGGCTATTCCGCCTTCATCGCCGAAGTTTTTCGCGCGGGCATCCAGTCGGTCGACAAGGGGCAGGTGGAGGCGGCCAAGGCGCTTGGTCTTTCGCGCTTCCAGCGCTTCCGGCTTGTCGTCTTCCCGCAGGCGGTGCGCGTCATCCTGCCGCCGCTCGGCAACGATTTCGTGGCGATGGTGAAGGATTCATCGCTCGTTTCCGTGCTGGGGGTCGCCGACATCACGCAGATGGGCAAGGTCTATGCGTCCGGATCCTTCCGGTTCTTCGAGACCTATTCCATCGTCGCCTATGTCTATTTGATCCTCACCATCGGCCTGTCGCTGGGCCTGAGAGGCCTCGAGCGGCGCCTGCGGCGGACCTGACCCCGCCTTACTGGCGGGCGAGGATGATCAGGCGGTCCGCAGCATCGAAGGACAGTTTCTCCGATTTCACCGGATTGACCACGACACCGCCCATGTTGCGCGGGTCGTGTCCCGCCGTGGTTACGCGGCTGTAGCCGAGGGCCACTTCGCCGCGGATGAGGGCGGCGAGCGTGACGGTGTAGAAATTCACCGGCCGGTCGATGGCGATATAGTCGGTGACCGGGCGCATATAGATTTCCGAACCGTCTTCATCGAGCAACTCGTCGAAGATCTGCGCCATCAGCTCGTTTTCCGAGGCCTGCGCCAGCATCAGGCTGACCAGCTTGTTGCTGACGACGAAATCGTCGGCGCGGGTGACGGCGGCAAGGTTGCGGTTGCGCACGTCGATCATCTCGCTGACGATGCCGATATGTTGGCCCGCGGCATCGGCGATCTTGCGCAGCTGCAAGAGCGTCACCAGCGTCGTGGTGTCGGCCGGCTGCGCCGCCATGTCGTCGCTGTAGCCGAGCACCAGCACGTGATCGTAGGACGGCACGTCCAGCGCATCGAGGGATGCGCGGTTCGTCGTGTCGATGACGGTGCAGCGAACGGCAAGGTTTTCCTTGAGATAGGACAGCCCGGCGACGATCGTTTCGAGATCCGGCCGGTTGGCGGCGATCAGCAGTTCGGAGCCGGGCGCCACATAGCGCGACAGTTCCTGCGCGATGATCGGCCCGCGGCGGTTCCAGCCGAGCAGCAGCGTGCGTTCCGGCCCTTGCGTGCGCTGTACCGGCGGGCGCACGATCTCGCGGTCGACGTCGAAATCGCCGGTACGCGGCTTGATGGCGGCATCGTCCTCGGCAATCAGGATCGCCCGCTCGCCGGCGGCGATGACCCGGTTGTTCGGTGGGTTGAGATGCACGACGCCATCGAGATCGCAGAGACCGATCAGCGTCGAGGTGTCGTAGGCCATCACAGCGTGGCCGAAGGACTTTCCGACCAGTGCGGGCTGTTCGAGGGCGTAGATTTCCGAGCCGTCGAAATCCAGCAGTTCCGTATAGACGGCCGAGAGGCCGGCCTGGCGCGAGGAGCTGACGACGATGCGCGAGATCAGCTCGTCGGCCAGCACCAGCTGGAGTTCGGAGCCGCCGACGATGCGGGCGACCTCGGCGTTCTTGGCATCGCGGATTTCGGCGGCGATCTGGTAGGGTTCCTTGCGGCGCTCGGGATCGTTGACGAGCGCCAGCACGGTCTTGATGACCTCGGAATCGGCATAGTCGCTTTCCGGCGACAGCACGACGATCGAGCGGGAAGCCTGCGGGTTGACGATGTTGACGTCGTAGAGATCGGTCGGATCGCCGCTGCGGCAGATGACGCGGGTGTTCTTGAGATCGGCGATCTTGTCGGCGATCTCGTCCTCCATCTCCACCTTGTCCTTGTTCGCCATGATGACGATGCGCGGATTGCGCCGGCTCTCGTTGGCGATGACCAGTTCGGAGATCACGTCGAAGATCGAGGGCGACCAGTTGAAGATGATCGTGTGGTCCTTCTCCAAGACATGCGAGCGGCCCTTGCGCAGCTCGTCCAGCTTTTCGTCGAGGCCGGAGGAGAGCACGCCGATCAGGGCGGAGAAGACGAAGATGCCGGCGACGGTGACGACGAGCGAGACGCCGCGGAAGCTCCAGCCGGCATCGCCGCCCATCGTGCCGGCATCCATGGTGCGCATCAGCGATTCCCAGGAGCCTTCGATGAAGGAGACGGACGAGCCGCCCTCGGGCGCGATGCCGGTCAGCGCCAGGAACAGGCCCGCGATGATGATGACCACCAGCGAGATCACGGCCAGCCAGCCGATAAGGGCGATCGGCCCCGCCGCCATGCTCTTGTCGAACTGGTAGCGCAGGCGGTCCCGCCAGGTAATCGTCTTCATAATTGTCCCCTTGCCGACCCTTGGCCGGATACGTTCTTTCCGTCTCAAAAATTCGTGATCACGGCAAGGAGGGCGCAAAGATATTTTAGGAAGCAGCGTAAATGCCGGTGGCCTGGACCAACTTGCCGTACCGTCAAAAAATCGTTATATGCGACCTCATGGAATCCAAGTTCGGATGCACGGAAACGCACGTCGTCGTGCTGCAGGATCACAAGCGCCTGCCGGCACGCTTCTTTGCGCGCGTCTTCGGGACGCTTACCGGCCGCCTATCCTGATCGTTCGCGGTCCAGCAGCCTCGCGCTGTCGATTTCCATGATCCCAACATGCCTAGACGGATGAAAAGCCATGAGCGCACCCCGTACCCTCTATGACAAGATCTTCGACGACCACATCGTCTCCCGCCAGGAAGACGGCACCTGTCTTCTCTACATCGACCGTCACCTCGTTCACGAAGTGACGTCGCCGCAGGCCTTCGAGGGCCTGCGCATGGCCGGCCGCAAGGTCCGCGCGCCGGAAAAGACGCTCGCCGTCGTCGACCACAACGTTCCCACCTCGCCGGATCGCCACCAGGGCATCAAGAACGAGGAAAGCCGCATCCAGGTCGAGGCGCTCGCCAACAACGCGGCCGAATTCGGCGTCGAGTATTACTCCGAAAAGGATGTGCGCCAGGGCATCGTGCACATTGTCGGCCCCGAGCAGGGCTTCACGCTGCCGGGCATGACCATCGTCTGCGGTGACAGCCACACCTCCACGCATGGTGCGTTCGGCGCGCTGGCCCACGGCATCGGTACGTCCGAAGTGGAACACGTTCTGGCCACCCAGACGCTGATCCAGAAGAAGGCGAAGAACATGCTGGTGCGCGTCGACGGGAAGCTCCCGGACGGCGTCACCGCCAAGGACATCATCCTCGCCATCATCGGCGAGATCGGCACGGCCGGCGGCACCGGACACGTCATCGAATTCGCGGGCGAAGCCATCCGTTCGCTGTCGATGGAAGGCCGCATGACGATCTGCAACATGACGATCGAAGGCGGCGCCCGCGCCGGCCTCATCGCGCCGGACGAAAAGACCTTCGAATATATCAAGGGCAAGCCGCGCGCGCCGAAGGGCCAGGCGCTGGACATGGCGATCGACTACTGGAAGACGCTCTACACGGAAGAAGGCGCGCATTTCGACCGCGTGGTCGTGCTCGATGCCGCCAATCTGCCGCCGATCGTCTCCTGGGGCTCCTCGCCGGAAGACGTCGTCTCCATCGAAGGCGTCGTGCCGAACCCGGATGAGATCGAGGACGAGACGAAGCGCACCTCCAAGTGGCGCGCGCTCGACTATATGGGCCTGAAGCCGGACACCAAGATCACCGACATCGCGATCGACCGCGTCTTCATCGGCTCCTGTACCAACGGCCGCATCGAGGACCTGCGCGCCGTCGCCGCCGTCGTCGAGGGCAAGAAGGTGGCGTCCACCGTCAACGCCATGATCGTTCCGGGCTCCGGCCTCGTGAAGGAACAGGCGGAAGCCGAAGGCCTCGACAAGATCTTCAAGGAAGCCGGTTTCGACTGGCGCGAGCCGGGCTGCTCGATGTGCCTTGCCATGAACGACGACCGCCTGAAGCCGGGCGAGCGCTGCGCCTCCACCTCGAACCGCAACTTCGAGGGCCGCCAGGGCTTCAAGGGCCGCACGCATCTCGTGTCGCCCGCCATGGCTGCGGCCGCCGCGATCGCCGGCCACTTCGTCGACATCCGTACGTTCAACTGATCACGGTTCCATCGCCGTAAATGCAGAAAGGCCGGGATTTCTCCCGGCCTTTTTGTTTGCGCCGTTCAGGCTGGAGCGCGCCGGAAACGGGGCAGCGACAGGCTGAGTGCGACGAGGAGCAGGGCTGTGGCCACGGTGAATGTCACCTGCATGCCGAAGGCGACGGCGACCGGCTCCGCGCCGGCAAGATCCCGCGTGCCGGCGGCAGCGGCGAAGATCGCGCCCATCAGCGAGGCGCCCGTAATAAGGCCGAGATTGCGCGACAGGTTGAGCAGGCCCGAGATGACCCCGCGTTCGTCGGCGACGATGCCGGTCATGACGGCGGCATTGTTAGCGGCCTGGAACAGCTGGTAGCCGGGTGTGAGCACGACGATTGCCGCGATATAGCCGGGCAGGCCGAACAAAGCGGAGAGCACGGGCAGGCCGGCAGCACCGGCCGCCATCGTGGCAAGTCCGGCTCCTACCATCGGGGCCGCGCCGAAGCGATCGGCGAGGCGCCCGGCCAGCATGCCGGTCAGAACGGAGACGACGGGGCCGATCGCCAGCACGAAGCCGACTTCCGCCGGGCCGAGGCCGAGCGTGCGCGACAGGTAGAACGGCCCGACGACCAGCGTCACCATGATGACGGTCGCGACGAGGATGTTGGCTGCGAGGCTGGCGGGGAAGCCGGGACGGCGGAAGGCGGTCGGGCGGATCAGCGGAAACGCGGTTCGGCGCTGCCTGACGACGAACAGGATCGCACCGATAACGGCCGTGGCGACGAGCGCGGCGTTCACAACTCCGATACGGCCTCCGCCGGCCGTCATGGCGAGCGCATAGGCGGCAAGCGATATCGCCAGCAGCGTGGCGCCGACGAGGTCGAAGCGGGCTGCGCTGTCGGCCTTGCGGTCGGCGGGCAGGAAACGCCGCAGGAGACCGAAGGCGGCGATGCCGAAGGGCACGGCGACGAGGAAGATCGAGGGCCAGCCGAAGGCGGAGATCAGCAGGCCGCCGAGCGAGGGACCGAGTGCGGTGCCGACCGCCGACATCGTGCCGAGTAGACCCATCGTGCTGCCGATGCGCTCCTTCGGCACGGTCTCGCTGACGAAGGCCATGGCCAGCGCCATCATGGCCGCCGCGCCCGCGCCCTGAATGGCCCTGACGGCGATGAGGAAGGGCAGCGACGGCGAGAGACCGGCCAGAAGCGAAGCGGCGGAAAACACCGCCAGTCCCGCCAAAAGCAACCGGCGACGGCCGAAGAGATCGCCGAGGCGCCCGATACCGGCAATCAGCACGGTGCTGGCAAGCAGATAGGCGAGCACGACCCACTGGACATGCGGGAAGGGCGCGGCGAAGTGCTGCGCCAGTGTCGGCAGGGCGACATTGGCGATGCTGGTGCCGAGCGAGGATAACAGGATGGCGAGCGACAGGCCGGCAAGGGCTCCGACCCTGTTCCGGTCCGCCGTTGGGATGTTTCCGTCTTGCATGGGACTGCTCCTTGTTTCTTCGAAGCAGATAGGCCTTTCCGTGATAGGGCGGAATGCGCACGAGTTGCACTCTATTCGTGCGTTTAGCGCCATGTCATTCTGTGGCCGGTGTGTTAGGATCATGCATGTCCCGGCCCGATCTCAATCTTCTCGTGACGCTCGACGTACTGCTTGCCGAAGGCAGCGTCGCGCAGGCCGCCCGACGGCTCAGGCTCAGCCCGTCGGCGATGAGCCGCGCGCTGGCGCGGCTGCGCGACGTGACGGGCGATCCGTTGCTCGTGCGGGCCGGACGTGGCCTTGTGCCGACGCCGCGGGCGGTGGAGCTTCGCCAGAGGGTCGGGCAGATCGTGCAGGACGCGGAAGTGCTGCTGCGACCGGCTGAGATCCTCGACCTCAAGGCCCTCGTGCGGACCTTCACCCTGCGCAACCGCGAGGGTTTCGTCGATACGTACGGGCCGGCGCTGCTGGCGCGTGTGGCGCGCGAGGCGCCGGGCGTGAAATTGCGCTTCGTGCCGAAGCCGGACAAGGAGAGCACGCCGTTGCGCGACGGGATCGTCGATCTCGAAACGGGCGTGATTGGCGATACGACGGGGCCGGAGGTTCGGGCACAGGCGCTCTTCCGCGATCGTTTTATCGGCATCGTGCGCGACGGGCATCCGCTGCTCGACGGGCCGATCACGCCGGAGCGCTACGCGGACGGCGACCACATCCTCGTCTCGCGTGGCCGGCGCGATCGCGGCCCGGTCGATGAGGCGCTGGCGCTGAAGGGGCTGACACGCAACATAATCGTGACGGTGCCGAGCTTTACCGAGGCCGTGACGCTCGCAAAAAAATCCGACCTGATCGCGCAGGTCTCGGACCGGTCAACGGCATCGTTTCGCGACGGCGTGGCGGCTTTCGCGCTGCCGGTCGATCTGCCTGATTTCACCGTCTCGCTGCTCTGGCACCCGCGCATGGATGCCGACCCGGCGCATCGCTGGCTGCGGGCGTGCCTGCGCGAGATCTGCATGGGCCACGATGGAGGGCCGTGACTTTCCGGCAGAACAATGCTAAAGGGCCGGCAACTGGGCCGTAAGCCGCACTTCCCGGCATTTCCTGGCCTGCAATGAACTTCAGTCGAGCATGGACCGCCGTGGCGCAAAAGCCTGCGCCGGCGCTGCCTGTTCTTGAGGAATGACCCGATGGCAAGCATGGATTTTCTCAACACCGCCGACCCGGTCAAGGCGCCGGTCGTCCGCACCATCCCCGCCGCCGAAAAGCCGACGCTGATCGGTCTTTCTCGCGAAGACATGGGCCGCGCGCTGGTCGAAAAGGGTGTGGCCGAGCGCCAGGTGAAGATGCGCGTCAGCCAGCTCTGGCACTGGCTCTATGTGCGCGGCGTTTCCGATTTCGACGACATGACCAATGTCTCCAAGGACATGCGCGAAATGCTGAAGAAGCATTTCACCATCGCACGCCCGGAGATCGTCGACGAGCAGATTTCCAATGACGGCACGCGCAAGTGGCTCTTGCGCTTCCCCGCGCGCGGCGCCGGCCGGCCGGTCGAGATCGAGACCGTCTATATTCCCGAAGAGGGGCGCGGCACGCTCTGCATCTCCAGCCAGGTCGGCTGCACGCTCACCTGTTCCTTCTGCCATACCGGCACGCAGAAGCTGGTGCGCAACCTGACGGCGGAGGAAATCCTCTCGCAGCTGCTGCTCGCCCGCGACCGGCTCGGCGATTTCCCGGATCGCGACACGCCTGCGGGCATGATTGCGCCCGCCGAGGGACGCAAGGTCTCCAACATCGTCATGATGGGCATGGGCGAGCCGCTCTACAATTTCGAGAACGTCAAGACGGCGCTGCTGATCGCCACCGACGGCGATGGCCTCTCGCTTTCCAAGCGCCGCGTCACGCTCTCGACCTCGGGCATCGTGCCGGAAATCTATCGCACGGGCTCCGAGATCGGGGTGATGCTGGCGATCTCGCTGCATGCCGTGCGCGACGAGCTGCGCGACATGTTGGTGCCGATCAATAAGAAATATCCGCTGAAAGAGCTGCTCGACGCCTGCCGCGCCTATCCGAGCCTGTCCAACGCGCGGCGCATCACCTTCGAATATGTGATGCTGAAGGACGTCAACGACAGCCTTGAGGATGCCAAGCTGCTGACCCAGTTGCTCAAGGGCATTCCCGCAAAGATCAACCTCATCCCGTTCAATCCCTGGCCGGGCACGAACTACCAGTGTTCGGACTGGGAGCAGATCGAGCGTTTCGCCGATTTCATCAACCAGGCCGGCTATGCCTCGCCGATCCGCACCCCGCGCGGCCGCGACATCCTCGCCGCCTGCGGCCAGCTGAAATCGGAATCCGAGCGCATGCGCAAGGTCGAGCGCATGGCCTTCGAGGCGATGATGATCGTCGGTCATGGCGAGGATGACTGAGGCGGTTTTGCCGCAGGCATCTATCAGAAAATGTGATTGATGAAGCGCTTTCCAAGAATTGATCTGAAGGGCCGTTTTGCCTAGAAACGCCCTGAGATCATTCTAGGGAGACCTTCCATGCGTCAATTTCTCCTCGCTCTCGCGGCCACCGTCGCGATTTCCCTCCCCGCACAGGCTGAAGACGTCACGGTTGCCGTGACCGCCATCGTCGAACATCCGGCGCTCGATGCTGCCCGTGACGGCGTCAAGGAAGCGCTGGAAGCGGCCGGCTACAAGGAAGGCGAGAACCTGAAGTTCATCTATGAGTCGGCGCAGGGCAATCCCGCGACGGCCGCGCAGATCGCCCGCCAGTTCGTCGGCGAAGACCCGACCGTGATCGTGCCGATCTCCACGCCCTCGGCGCAGGCCGTCGTCTCCGCGACGAAGGATATCCCGGTCGTCTTCACGGCCGTATCGGATCCGCTCGGTGCGCAGCTCGTCACCGACATGGACAAGCCCGGCGGCAACGTCACCGGCCTTTCCGACCTGTCGCCGGTTGCCGAGCATCTGGCCCTCATCAAGGAAATCCTGCCGAACGCCAAGACGATCGGCTTCCTCTACAACTCGGGTGAGGCCAACTCCGTTTCGCTGCTCGCCGTTCTCAAGGCCGAAGCCGAGAAGGCCGGCCTGACGGTCGTCGAATCCGCCGCCACCAAGTCGGCCGAAGTGCAGGGTGCGGCCCGCGCCCTCGTCGGCCGCGCCGACGCCATCTACGTGCCCACCGACAACACGATCATCTCCGCTCTGGAAGGTGCCGTCTCCGTCGCCGAGGAAGCCAAGCTGCCGCTCTTCACCGCCGACACGGATTCCGTCTCGCGCGGCGCCATCGCGGCGCTCGGCTTCAACTACAAGGACGTCGGCAAGCAGACGGGTGAAATCGTCGTGCGCATCCTCAAGGGCGAAAACCCCGGCGACATCGCCGTGAAGGTTGCCGCCGGCACTGACCTCGTCGTCAACAAGGG
>NZ_CAMLFY010000099.1 GCF_946479415.1 uncultured Shinella sp.
TTGATCAGGCTCTCCGCGCTCTCAAGAAGAAGATGCAGCGCGAAGGCATTTTCCGTGAAATGAAGATGCGCGACTACTACGAAAAGCCGTCGCAGAAGCGTGCACGTGAAAAGGCCGAAGCCGTTCGTCGCGTTCGCAAGCTGGCCCGCAAGCGCGCCCAGCGCGAAGGCCTCGTTGGCGGCCGTCCGGGCGCCCGTTAATCAGCCGTCATTTCGACGCTTTCGGATGCAAGACCGGGCGGGGGCGAACATTTCGCCGCCGCCTTTTTTGACATGAGTGGAAGGTTTTCACAGAAGTGAAAGACTTCCCGTGCAATTCCGGGCGATATCGCTACGCACACTTGCCGGAATTGCTTTCAAGGTCGTAGCGTATGTCTTCGCGCATGAGGCGCGCAAGACGCCCATTTTGAGGATTCGCACTTGGACATGGCTGCATCTACCGGGTTCCCGATCGATCGTTTTCCCTCCTCGGCTGCCCGCATGCGCCGCCCCCTGATGGCTGCCGTCGCCGCCACGTCGCTCGCGCTCCTTCTGGCAGGCTGCCAGTCGACGACCTCGACGGATGTGCTGAAGGTCGAGCGCGCGCAGGGCTCGCAGGAGAACATCGCTTCTCTCTCGGCCGTGATTTCCGCCAATCCGCAGGATCCGGAAGCCTATAACGTGCGCGGTTCGGCCTATGGCCGCGCCGGTGAAAACCGCCGGGCACTGGAAGATTTCAACCGCGCCATCGAACTGAAGCCGCGCTTCTACCAGGCCTATGCCAACCGCGCGCTCGTCGAGCGCAGCATGGGTGACCAGGCGCAGGCGGCGGCCGATTACAACACGGCACTGCAACTCAATCCGAGCTATGACGTGGCCTATATCGGCCGCGGCAATCTCTATCGCCAGGCCGGCCGTCTCGACGAAGCCTTCCGCGACTTCAACAAGGCGATCGAACTCGACACGACCGATCCGCGCGCCTACCACAATCGCGGTTTGATCTTCCAGGCACGCCGCCAGCACGACAAGGCGATCGAGGACTTCTCGCGCGCCATCTCGCTTTCGCCGAACTCGGCCGAACCCTATAACGGCCGCGGTATTTCCTATGCGGCCAAGGGCGACGACGACAACGCGTTCCAGGATTTCAACACCGCCATCAACCTCGACGGCAAGCTGGCGGAATCCTGGGCGAACCAGGCGCTGATCTACGAGCGCCGCGGCGAGATGAACAAAGCGTCGAAGTCCTATGCGCAGGCGCTGCGCCTCGACCCGAACTACGCCCCGGCCAAGGCCGGCCTCGCCCGCTCGAAGGGCGGCGCCCAGCCGAGCTGATATCAGGCGCGAATGAACGACAACAAAAAGCCCGCGATCATCTCGCGGGCTTTTTCGTTTCCGAGTGAACCCGACGCCGAAGCAATGCTTCGGCGTCGGGTATTGTTTCAGTGATTCATGGCCTTGACGATATCGTCCGTCATCTTCTTGGCATCGCCAAGCAGCATCATCGTGCCGTCCTTGTAGAACAGCGTGTTGTCGATACCGGCATAGCCGGAACCGAGCGAACGCTTGACGAAGAGGCAGGTCTTGGCTTTGTCGACGTCGAGGATCGGCATGCCGTAGATCGGCGAGGACTTGTCGTCACGCGCTGCCGGGTTCGTCACATCGTTGGCGCCGATGACATAGGCGACATCAGCCTGCGCGAATTCCGAATTGATATCCTCAAGCTCGAACACTTCGTCATAGGGCACATTCGCCTCGGCGAGCAGCACGTTCATATGGCCCGGCATACGGCCGGCGACCGGATGGATCGCGTATTTCACCTCGACGCCGTTCTTCTTCAGCGCATCGGCAAGTTCACGCACCGCGTGCTGCGCCTGTGCCACCGCCATGCCGTACCCGGGCACGATGATGACCTTCGAGGCGTTCGCCATCAGGAAGGCCGCGTCGTCGGCCGAGCCCTGCTTGACCGTGCGCTGCACGCCGTCATCGCTCGCCGCGGCACCGCTGTCGCCGCCGAAGCCGCCCAGGATGACCGAGATGAACGAGCGGTTCATGCCCTTGCACATGATGTAGGACAGGATCGCACCCGAGGAGCCGACCAATGCACCGGTGATGATCAGCGCGAGGTTGCCGAGCGTGAAGCCGATGCCGGCCGCCGCCCAACCCGAATAGGAGTTGAGCATGGAGACGACGACGGGCATGTCGGCGCCACCGATCGGCACGATGAGCAGCACGCCGAGTGCCAGTGCCAGGATGACGATCAGCCAGAAGTCGAAATGGCTTTCCGACAGCGTCAGGCCGACGATGAAGAAGACGATCGCGGCGAGCAGCACGATGTTGATGACATGCCGGTAGGGCAGCATGATCGGCTTGCCGGACATGCGTCCGTCGAGCTTCAGGAAGGCGATGATCGAACCGGTGAAGGTGATCGCGCCGATGGCCGCACCGAGCGCCATTTCGACGAGCGCCTGACCATGGATTTCACCGACTTGGCCGATGCCGAAGGACACCGGCGAGTAGAGCGCGGCGGCGGCGACCAGCACGGCAGCAAGGCCGACGAGCGAGTGGAAGCCGGCGACGAGCTGCGGCATCGAGGTCATCGGGATCGAGCGGGCGATGTAGGCACCCGCACCGCCACCGATGGCAAGCCCGAGCACGATGAGCACGAGGCCGCCGAAGGACGGCGTTGCCAGAAGCAGCGTCGTGCCGATGGCGATACCCATGCCGATCATGCCGAGCATGTTGCCGCGGCGGCTGGTCGTCGGATGCGACAGGCCGCGCAGGGCCATGATGAAGAGAACCCCGGAAACGAGGTAGAGGAAGGCTGCGAAGTTTGCGTTCATCGGGCCGCCCTCACTTCTCTTTTTTCTTGTACATCGCCAGCATGCGCTGGGTGACGAGGAAGCCGCCGAAGATGTTGACGGAGGCGAGGATGAGCGCGACGAAACCGAAACCGGTCGCAACACCCGAGAGCGAGATGCCGACGGCAAGCAGCGCGCCGACGACGATGACCGAGGAGATCGCGTTGGTGACAGCCATCAGCGGCGTGTGCAGCGCCGGCGTCACCGACCAGACGACGTAGTAGCCGACGAAGATCGACAGCACGAAGATCGCCAGACGGAAGACGAAGGGATCGATCGCACCGCCGGAAACGCCATGGGCTGCGGCAGCGGCCGCATCGGGCACATATTCGGACGCCGCGCGAACGGCTTCGACAGCACGTTCGAGATCGGTGATTGCCTTGTCGAGAAGTTCGTTCGCCATCACTTGCCCTCCCCTTGCTGAACCGAGCCGCCGAAGTTCGGATGCACAACGGCGCCGCCGTTGGTCAGCATCGTCGCCTTGACGAGTTCATCCTCGACATTGACCGAAACCGATTTCGTTTCCTTGTCGACCATCGTCTCGAGGAAGGTGATGAGGTTCTTGGCATAGAGTGCGGATGCGGAGGCCGCGATGCGGCCGGGGACGTTGAGATAGCCGATGACCCTGACGCCCTCGACTTCGACGACCTTGCCAGGCTCCGAGCCCTCGATATTGCCGCCGCGTTCGACCGCAAGGTCGACGACGACGGAACCGGTCTTCATAGCCGACAGCATCTGGCGCGTCACGAGACGCGGTGCCGGACGGCCGGGAATGAGCGCGGTGGTGATGACGATATCCTGCTTGGCGATGTGCTCGGCCACGAGGGCCGCCTGTTTCGCCTGATATTCTTTCGACATCTCTTTCGCATAGCCGCCGGCGGTTTCGGCGGCCTTGAACTCGTCGTCCTCGACGGCGATGAATTTCGCGCCGAGCGAGGCGACCTGTTCCTTTGCGGCCGGGCGAACGTCCGTCGCGGAAACGGCAGCGCCGAGGCGGCGGGCGGTTGCGATGGCCTGAAGGCCGGCGACGCCTGCCCCCATGACGAAGACCTTGGCGGCAGGAACGGTGCCGGCGGCGGTCATCATCATCGGCATGGCGCGGTCGAATTCATGAGCCGCGTCGATGACGGCCTGATAGCCGGCAAGGTTGGCCTGCGAGGACAGGATGTCCATCGACTGGGCGCGCGTGATGCGCGGCATCAATTCCATGGCGAAGGTGGTGAGGCCGGCCTTGGCCATCTCGGCGATGGCGGCCTCGTTGCCGTAGGGATCCATCGTGGCGATGACGATGGCGCCGGACTTGTAGGTCGCGATCTCGGCCGCGGTTGGCCGTCGCACCTTAAGCACGACGTCGGCGGCATTCGCCTCGCCCGCGCCCACGATGCGCGCCCCGGCAGCCTCGTAGTCGGCATCCAGGATTCGGGACCGAAGCCCCGCACCGGTCTCGACGATCACGTCGAGCCCCAGGCTCTTCATTTTCTTGACTGTTTCAACGGAACCCGCGACGCGGCCCTCCGCTGCATCACTTTCCCGTGCTATAAAAACACACTGACTCAAACCGTGGTCCTCCCCCCGAGACTGGCCGTGTAGGATCACGGCGCCGAATGGCGCCGCGACAAGCTGCAGATGAAATGCAGTTGTTCAGATCAACGAAGCAGGATGAACCCGACGACGTTGAGAATGATGAGCAGCAGCGTCGCGCTGAAGAAGCCGGCGCTGGTGAAGAAACCGGCAGCCATGGCGATCAGCAGTGCAACGCAGAACAGCGTGCCGTACTTGGCGCCGGCGATGAACAGGTTGTAGGTCTTCTCGTGCTCGGGATAATCCATCGGCGCGCCCATTTCGACCGGTCCGGAATGATGTTCAGCCATAGTACCTTCTCCTAAGCACCCGCACCCCAGCCGGAACACTCCACCCGATGGCGCCTAAATTCTCCCGAAACCGAAGCGGCCGGGTTTTTCCCTCATGCGCGAAAGCGCCTTGTCTTTCAGGCCATACACAATGGACAGGCAAAGCGCAACGGCAAGGACGGGAGAGGTTCTGCACCTGTATCGTTTCCGAAACGGAACGGGCCGGTTTCTTTCGAAACCGGCCCGTCTGCGACATCGGGACGCGTGTATCAACCCGCGAAGGCGCTGCCTGAAAGCTGGATCCGGCCTTCGCCGAAATGTGCCCGGCGCGCGGTCGGGCGCACGGTCAGCGGGCTGGATGACAGATCATCGCCGCGTGCGAACATCATTCTGCGCTCATAGGGTTCCGATTTGAAGAACGGGAAGCGTTTGTAGAGCGACGGCAGCGTCTCCTTCACATTCGTCGCCAGCAGCATCAGGTCGATGATGAACTTGCCCTGGTTGCTCTTCGGGGAAGCGACGAAGTCAGCGTCGAAAACGCGCTTGTAGAAGGCCGAATGCGCAGGCTTGACCATCTGCACGCAGCGGTCCGTCTGGAAGTAGTCCGTTGCCATCGTCGCGATGCGCAGCGTCAGATACGGGATTGCCGGCATCTCGCTCCAGATTTCCGGATCGGCCGCAAGGCGCACCGGATCGATCAGCGACATGCCCGCATCGAGGAAGGCATTGATCTCATCCGGGAAAACCTTGCCCGAGGAGGTGACGCGATGATCGGGCGTCACATGATGCAGGCGCACCGTCGAGATCAGACGCTCTTCGTAATAGATGCCGAAGACATAGGCATGGCTGTCGAAGTCGGAATCGTCGATCAGCAGCGACTGCTCGCCGAGATGCATGACGGCGCCGGCCTTGTAGGCCTTGTAGCGGATGCGGGCGACATCTTCCATATCCTCGCCGGTTTCGACCCGACGGTACTCGATCCTGTCGAGCAGCCCGAGAAGCTTGTCCGAAAAGCGATTGGTTACCGTCTCTACGCTGGCCATTGTGCCCGTACCCCGATTGAAAAAGACCGGCAGCCACCGAGCCGCCGTCATAACAATCGCCGATATAAGACAATTTGTGTAAAATACCATTCATTAACCTTAATGAGTGGTTAACGCTAAATTTCGAAACACTGATGTATTGCATCAGGTTCAGACATCATGAGAGCGGTGGGCTAGGAGATCAGGCGACGCGACGGCCGCGGCGGGTGGTGGAGCCGTCCGATTTGCGGGCAAGCGTCTCGTAGAGATCGCGAAGCGCATCCAGCGACATCGGCGCGGCAAAGACGTAGCCCTGTACGAGATCGGCACACTGATGCTTGTTGATCAGCGCCAGTTGTTCGCGCGTCTCGACACCTTCGATGACGATGCTCAGGCCAAGTTCGCGGGAGAGATTGACCGTGCCGCGCAGCAGCTTGAAGCGGCGCGGGTCTTCGCCGATATTGCGAACGAAGGACCGATCGATCTTGATGACGTCGAGCGGCAGCTGGTCGAGATAGCTGAGGCTGGAATAGCCCGTGCCGAAATCGTCGATGGCGATGGTGATGCCGCGGGCGCGCAGCTCCTGCAGGATCGCCTGAACCTTCACCGGCTCTTCCATCAGGCAGCTTTCGGTGACTTCCAGATGCAGCCGGTGCGGCTCGAGCCCTGACGCTTGCAGCGCTTCGGCGACGAGATCGATGATGCCGT
This sequence comes from uncultured Shinella sp., assembly GCF_946479415.1. The sequence continues at coordinate 6,417 of NZ_CAMLFY010000099.1, forward strand.
TGCCGCGCAGATCCTGCACCGACAGATTGACCGACACGCTCATATGGCCGGGCCACGTCGCGCAATCCGCGCAGGCGCGCATGATCATGAAACGCGTGATATCGGAGACGATACCCATCTCCTCCGCGATCTGGATGAAGATGTTCGGCGCGACTGGGCCGCGCTCGGGATGCGTCCAGCGCGAAAGGGCCTCGCAGCACTCGATGCGGGATCCATCCGGCACGAACATCGGCTGGTAGGCGACGGACAGAGCATTGTCGGCAAGCGCCTTGCGCAGGTCGTCCTTCAGCTTCTGCCGATCGACATAACGCGCGTCCATCTCCTGTTCGAAGAGCGTAAAGCCGCCCTTGGCACGCGACTTGGTTTCGAAGAGCGCGAGGTCCGCACGGATCTGCATCTCCTCCAGGCGGAAATCGGTGCTCGGCACGGTGACGCTGCCGGCCGAGAAAGACACCTGAAGCGTCACACCGTCGAAAGCATAGGTGCCGCACAGCTGTTCGTGGATGCGGCGCATGCGGCTTTCGAGGTCGCGTCGGTTCGTCTCGTTGGGGAAGAACAGGATGAATTCGTCGCCCATCAGGTGGCCGGCGATCGCCTTGCCGGCTTCGAACCGGCGCAGGCGCTCGGCGATGGCGCAGAGCAACCGGTCGCCGGTGACATGGCCCTTCATGTCGTTGACATGCTTGAAGTCATCGACGTCGAGAACCATGAAGCCGACGGTGCCGGGCTTCTTGCGCTCCGCTAGCGCCTCCTGCACGAGATCGGAGAAATACGTGCGGTTCGGCAGGCCGGTGAGACTGTCGTAGCGCACCATGTGCAAGATCTTCTTTTCCGCCCGCACGCGGGCCGTCACGTCCTCGAAAATCAGCACGGCGCCGCCGTTCTCGCGCGGCGAAGCGGTAAATTCCAGATAGAGCCCGTCCGTGACCTGCACGAGCGCGCGGGACCGCTCCCCCTTCAGCAGCTCATCGAGCTGGCGAAGGATCGTCTTGCTCTGCTCGGCATTGAAGAACGTATTGCGCACGCCGAATCGCAGGACCACGTCGAGATGGCAATCCTTCAGCCGCTCCTGATTGCCGAGATGCAGGAGTTCACAGGCCCGGCGGTTGGCGACGAGGATGCGGTGGTCGGCATCCAGCATGAACAGGCCATGCGGCATATTGTTGAGCGCGGTGTCGAAACGATCGGCGATGATCGAGACCTCGCGCCGTGCCAGCACGTTCTTGTAGAGGAATTCCCGCACGCCGTTCGCCATCATGCGCGTCGTCATCACGAAAGGCAGGATGAGAACCGCAAGCACCGCATGGTAGAAATCCTGCAGGCCCAGAAAGCCGACCACCATCGGGAAACACGCGGAAAACGTCATATAATCGACGGCACGCTTCGAGCCGCAGTTTCGGCCGACGACCGAAACCATGGTGGCGAGCGTCACCGCAATCGTCGCGAGCTCCGCGAAACTATCGCGGCTGAAGAGCAGGCTGTAGCCGCAGGCCGTGCCAAGGGCGAGCGTCGTGCCGACGGCACCGAGATTGTACCAGTTCTCCCAGTAGCGGATGCCGTCCATATCGAGCGCCGCCTGGTCCACCCGGTCGAAATGGCGCATGCCCACGGCACGCGTCGACCAGATGGCGATGACGAGGCCGCTCCAGACGAGGAAAAAGGGATCGGCAGTTTTGGCGTAAACGAAGGAGAACGTGATGACATGCGAAATCATGCCCACGAAAAGGGTCTGGCGGTTCCCGTACAACGAGCTGACGAACGAAAGGTACACATCAGCTGGCAGTGTGTTTTGACCCTTATCCTTCATGGACTCGGCACTCCCTATGACGAGTGAGGGTTACCGGCCAACATTTAATGAATGATTTCGGGAAATTACCCAATAACGAGGGTATCCGGAGGCATCATTGCACGCCTGTTCAACCGAAAGAAGAGACACTCAACCAAATATTGCAGGAAGACGCACTTTATCGTTACAGACTCAACTTATCATAGGCATTACGCGAAACTTCCTGACTCGGAAGCGACATAGTATTGCGTGAGCTAATCCTAAAAAAATCTCACGTGTGCAATCGCTGTTTGCAAGTGCGTGGTTAACAGCCTGCGCATTGCAAATCGCAAATTCTTGTCAGTTTCGGCTATCGAGCCTAGACTCCATACCGCCCGTTTTCTGCATTTTCGTCGTCATTTTGCCCGAAAGGGGGAATTGACTGAAGCAAGATTTGATATCAAATCCTGTTTTGGTATTTCTTTTTTGGAGCCCATCATGTCAAAACCCGTCGTCGCCATCCCCGCCGATATCAGGGAGATCGAAGGCAACGTCTGGCAGGCCACCCCCAACCAGTATGTCCGCGCCGCCGTGAAGGGCGCCGACGTCACCGTCTTTCTCGTGCCGGCGCTCGAAACCGACAACGATTTCGACGGCATCCTTGACCGGGTGGACGGGCTCCTCGTCAGCGGCTCGCGTACCAATGTACACCCCTCGCTCTACGGCAAGCAAGCGACCGACGCCGAAGGCCCCTATGACCCGGCACGCGACGCGACCAGCCTGCCGCTCATCCAGCGGGCGTTGGAGCGCGGCATTCCGCTGCTTGCCATCTGCCGCGGCATTCAGGAACTGAACGTCGTGCTCGGCGGCACGCTCGCCAACGAAATCCAGGACCAGCCGGGCATGTGGGATCACCGCAAGCCCGACACCCCGGTTCTCGACGTCGCCTATGGTATTCGCCAGACGGTGACGATCAAGGAAGGCAGCTGCCTGGCCGGCATCGTCGGCGCGGGCGACGTGCAGGTGAACTCGCTGCACCGTCAGGCTATCTCGGAACGCGCGCCGCGCCTTGCCGTGGAAGCCGTGGCCGAGGACGGCACGATCGAGGCCGTCTCCGTCATCGGCGCAAAGGCCTTCGCGGTCGGCGTGCAGTGGCATCCGGAATATTGGGTCGGCTCCGACCAGCCGTCGAACGCGCTTTTCGCCGCCTTCGGCAAGGCCGTCCGCGATTATGCCGCCGCCAAGCAGGGCCAATTGCACCAGACCGCCGCGGAATAAACGGTCAATCGGCGGAAATCATCGTGACCAGGGCGTCGGCGGGTTCCACCGTCTCATAGGCGCCGTCGCCGTCGACGACGGTCAGGATCGGCTCGCCGCGCGCATCGGCGACGACCACCGTGCCGTCGCCATTGTTGATCCAGGTCCGCGCCGCCGAGAGACCCGGCCAGACCGCATCGCAATCCGCACCGGCGGTGAAGCGTTCGCTGCGGCTTGAAATGCGTGTGCCGCGTTCGGCAAGGCATGCGGTGTTCGCCGTGACATTGGAGATCGTATAGGCGTGATCGGTCGCGCTGGCAGGGATCGAATTCGAGACGACCGGATCGACACCGGGCGTCCGGTGATTGGCCACGCTCCAGAGACCGAACGAGGCCACACCGACTGCGGCGACCATCATCAGTGTCTTCATGGCATTCTCCTTCGCAACGACTCGTCGGAAGGATGATGCGCCGCCAAACTTGCCGAAGGGTTAACGAAGGCTTTCCATCTCTGCCCCGGTTTTTCGCGTAAAGGGCGTTTCCGGCACCGGCGTCAGCGCTGCCCCCGTGTCGAACCAGGCATGCAGATTGTCGGCGACCAGATCGGCCATCGCATCGCGTGTCGCAACGGAGGCCGAGGCGACATGCGGCAGAAGCGTGACATTCGGCAAGGCCAGCAGCGCCTCCGGCACATGGGGTTCGTCATAGAAGACATCGAGGCCTGCCGCGGCGATGACGCCGTTCTCGAGCGCCTGCGCAAGCGCCTCCTCATCGACGGTCCAGCCGCGTCCGACATTGACCAGCACACCGTTCGGCCCGAGCGCCCGCAGCACCGCCGCGTCGATGGTGCGATGGGTCTCGGCCGTCTTCGGCACGATGGCGATCAGCGTGTCCACTGCCTGCGCCATCTCGATCAGCGAGGGATAGTAGGTATAGGGCACATCCGTCCGCGGGCGCCGCGTATGATAGGCAATCCCGACACCGAAACCCTTGAGACGCTCGGCAATGGCAAGGCCGATGCGGCCGAGCCCGTAGATGCCGACCGTGCGGCCGCGCAGGGTGAGCGGCGTCAGCGGAAAGGCGCCCTCACGCTTCCAGCGCCCCTCGCGCAGCCACGTTTCGGCTTTCGGGAACTGGCGCAGGGTGTTGAGCAGCAGCCCGATCGTGGTGTCGGCCACCTCGTCGTTCAGCACATCCGGCGTGTTGGTGACGGCAATACCGCGGGAAGCGGCGGCGGAGACATCCACGCCGTCATAACCGACACCGAAACTCGCGATGATCTCCAGGGCCGGCAGATGCTCGATCAAAGCCGCATTGAAACCGCCCGACACGGCGACGCCGGAAATAGCCGCAGCCTCCGAGCGGGCAAGCAGTGCGGGATCGGCCCGCTCGATCCGCACGATATCGAACCGATCCTTCAGCCGCTCCAGCACCCGTTCACGGATACTTCCGGGCACGAGAATACGTGTCTTGGACGACATGGGAAACCTCGTCTGCTCTAGTGACCTCAGCCTTCGGGATGCGGCTTCAGCGGTCCGGTGGATTGCCGGATGCGCATTTCCGGCTTGATGAGATGGATGCCGTCGGGCTCGTGGCTGCCCTTGAGCTTGTCGAGCAGCGCGCGGGCGGCATTGCGGCCGACTTCCGACTGGCCATTCCACACGGTGGTGAGGGCCGGCGTCGCGATCGCCGCCTCCTCCAGGTCGTCATAGCCGGTGACGGAGACATCGCGGCCGGGCACGAGGCCGGCGCGCGCAATACCATTCATCAGGCCGATAGCGACGAGGTCGTTCCAGCAGACGGCCGCCGTCGGCTTCTGCGGCAAGGAGAGGAAATGCACCGCCGCCTCGAAGCCGCCCTGCTTGGTGCGCGGGCCGGGAATACGCAGGCTCGGATCGACCTCGATATTGGCCTTGCGCAGCGCATTGACATAGCCCTGGTAGCGATCGCGGCCGGTCGAGGTCTGGTCCGTGCCGCCCACCATGGCGATGGTGCGGTGGCCAAGCCCGATCAGGTGGTTTGTCGCCAGCGAAATGCCGTAGCTGTCGTCGCCGCGGAAGATCGGCACGTCGAGTCCATCGATGGAGCGAGCGATCAGGATCGCCGGCATGCCATTGTCCTCGGCAAGCTGGATATCCTCCGGCGGCGTGCCGATCGCCGGCGACATGATGACGCCGTCGCCGCCGAGCTGCAAAAGCGTCTCGATGAAATTGCGCTGCTTTTCGACGGAATCGTAGTGATTGGACAGGATGAAGGTCTGCCGGTCGCGATCGAGCTCGCTTTCGATCGACTTCAGGATTTCCGCATAGAACGGGTTCATGATGTCGTGCACGACGACACCGATGATGCCAGAGCGGGAGGTGCGCAGGCTGGCGGCGCGACGGTTGTAAATATAGCCGAGCGCCCGCGCCTGCTCCTTGATCCGGTCGCGCGTCGCGGCAGCGACGAGCGGGCTGTCTCTCAGCGCAAGCGATACCGTCGCGGTGGAAACGCCGAGCGTCTCCGCGATGGTGGAAAGCTTGATTTTCTGTGCCACGCACCCTCCCGCAGCAACGCACCCTTTAAAACAGTTTATTTAAACAGTTTAAATGTCGTCGGCAACAGGCTTTGCGCCATTCTCCGCCGCTTCGGGCGCAGACACATGCAGATTCTCATCCATGGCGCGCAAGAGCTTGAGGAGATGGCGCACGTCCTTTTCGCTCAGGCCTTCAGCCGCCTGCCGCTCGCTGAGCCGCCCGGCTTCGGAAATGCGATCGACGGAGGACCGGCCCGCTTCGGTCAGATGCACCATGGTCAGGCGCCCATCCGTCTCGTCCGGCCGGCGCTCGACGAAGCCCTGCGCCTCCAGCCGCCCGATGGTGCGCGTCATGGTCGGCGCCTTGACGCCGAGGCGGGTGGCGAGTGCGCCCGCCGTCAACCCGCCCTCTTCCGAAAGCGTCAGGATCACGCCGTCCTGCCCGGCATAAAGGCCGGTGGCGAGAAGATTGCGCGAGAGCACGGTGCGCATGGACCGGGCAGCATTGACGACGGCAGCGGCAAGCCCCGCACCGGACACATCCTCGTGCGATTTCTTCTTCTTGCCCTTTTTGGCGTCCTTACTGTCCTTGCCGTCCTTGTGCTTCTTGCCCATCCATCGCCTCCTGCACCGCCCGTCGACACCTTGCATCGCGAGCCCGGCTCTGTATGACAGAGGAAGAAGGCCGGCGGCAAGGGAGGATCGGTATGGCGCATATCCGGGCACGTCCCAGGAGACGGTGGACCGAAAACGACCCGATGCTGCCCCCGGCAGACCGCGCGGACTGGATCGCCGTGTTGCCGCTCGGCGCCCATGAGGGTCACGGCCCGCATCTGCCGCTCGAAACCGACACGCTGATCGCCGAAGGCATCGCGGAACGGCTGGCCGCCGTGCTGCCGGAACATTTGCCCGTCACCTTCCTGCCCGTCGAGCCCGTCGGTTACTCGCCCGAACATCTCGACGTGCCCGGCACGCGTTCCCTCCCCTATGGCGAGGCGATCGAGCGCTGGCTGCGCATCGCCGAGGATTTCAACCGCTTCGGCATCCGCAAGCTGGTGCTGCTCAATGCGCATGGCGGCAATTCGCCCCTGATGACCATCGTTGCGACGGAAGCGCGCGTGCAGTTCGGCATGCTCGTCGTCGCCACGGCCTGGACCCGCTTCGGCCAGCCCGAGGGCTGGATCTCCCCGGAGGACAAGGCGATCGACATCCATGGGGGCGATATCGAGACCTCCGTCATGCTCGCCCTTCATCCGGATCGGGTGGATATGGCCAAGGCCGAACGCTTCGGCTCGCGCCAGGCGGAGTTCGCCGCCCGCTTCGCGCATCTACGCGCCTATGGCCCGCACGCCTTCGGCTGGAAAATGTCCGACCTCAATCCGAAGGGTGTGGCAGGTGACGCGAGTGCCGCCACTGCCGAAAAGGGCGAGCAGCTGATTGCGCACGCGCTGCGCGGCCTCGTCGGGCTGCTGGAAGATGTCGCGGCCTTCGACGCAAAGACGCTTTTATAGCCGCATCCGGCATTTGCGCCGGCCCATCCGATCTCCTATATCAGACCCAACCGGACGCTTGACGCGTCCCCGTCCTTGTTCGAGGTTCCCATGACCGAAACAGCTCCCGCAAAGCCCATTCCCGTCACCGTGCTCACCGGCTATCTCGGCGCCGGCAAGACGACGCTCCTGAACCGCATCCTCACCGGCAACCACGGCAAGAAATATGCCGTCATCGTCAACGAGTTCGGCGAGATCGGCATCGACAACGACCTGATCGTCGAGTCGGACGAAGAAATCTACGAGATGAACAACGGCTGCATCTGCTGCACCGTGCGCGGCGACCTGATCCGCGTCGTGGAAGGCCTGATGCGCCGCCCCGGCCGTTTCGATGCCATCATCGTCGAAACGACGGGCCTTGCCGATCCGGTGCCGGTCGCCCAGACCTTCTTCATGGACGATGACGTGCGCCAGAAGACCGAGCTCGACGCCGTCGTGGCGCTGGTCGATGCAAAGCACCTGCCGCTGCGCCTGAAGGACAGCCGCGAGGCCGAGGACCAGATCGCCTTCGCCGATGTCGTGCTGATCAACAAGACCGACCTCGTCGGCGCCGACGAACTGGCGAAGATCGAAGCGACGGTGCGCGCCATCAACCCGTCCGCCCGCATCCACCGCACGACCCGCTCGGAAATCGACCTCACCAAGGTGCTCGATCAGGGCGCGTTCAACCTGGAACGGGCGCTGGAAAACGATCCGCATTTCCTCGACCACGATCACGAAGACCATGTCTGCGGCCCGGATTGCGGCCACGACCATCATCACCATGGCCACGATCATGATCACCACCACCATGATCACGATCATCATCATCACGACCACGATCACCACCATGATCATGACCACCATCACCACGACCACGGCGTCTCGCCGATCCATGACGTGACGGTGCAGTCGATCTCGCTGCGCGGCGGCGAGATGAACCCGGACCGCTTCTTCCAGTGGATCCAGAAGATCACCCAGACGGAAGGCCCCAACATCCTGCGCCTGAAGGGCATAATCGCCTTTGCCGGCGATGAGGAGCGTTATGTCGTGCAGGGCGTTCACATGATCGTCGAAGGCGACCACCAGCGCGCCTGGAAGGACGGCGAGAAGCGCGAAAGTCGCCTCGTCTTCATCGGCCGCGATCTCGATCGCGAAAAGATCGAACGCAGCTTCAAGGCCTGCGAGGCGCAGAAGAATTAAGCATCGCGGGAGAGAATGTGGAAACCTGGACTGCAAAAGGCCTCGGTCAAAAGTGGGCTCCACTTTTTGAACTACCCGACCAGAGTCTTTGGCGGGGGGATATCATTCGTCTCCCACATCATCCCTCCATCGGCCCGCACGCCGGGCCGGTCGATCTTCTGCTGTTTGAGCTCTGGGGATATGATAGAATTTTGGGTTTGATGATGATCAAGGGATACAAGGCAGGAATGCCTTGGATGTACTTGCCACCTGAGAGCCAAGGTGTTGATCGCCTCTCCCTCGAAACCGCGTGGTTGCGTGAAAACTGGGATAGATGGTTTTGCTACAGGGATTTTCCTGAAGAGCTGGATGCTCCTATTCCTTTACCGAAAGATGGCGTATTGGTCCGTCGCAACTCCTCACCCGCCCCAAGACTGAAAGTGTCGTAATGCCGACCGTTGCCCCTCTTGATCTCGACGGCCACGTCATCGCGGCCGCTTTCCTCGGCGACGTGCCGTTCTTTGCCACTGCCTCCGGCGCCGTCCACCGCCTCGACCATGGCCAGAAGGTTACGGAGGCACATGACGGGTTGCTCGCCTGCGTGCGCGACGAGGCGACCGACACGCTGATAACCGGAGGCGAGGACGGTAAGGTGCAGCGGATCGCGGCCGATGGCAGCGCGACACTCATCGCCGAAGTGCCGCGCAAGTGGATCTCCGTTGTCGCACCCGGCCCGCAGGGTGCGGTGGGTTTTGCCGAGGGACGCACGGCGCGCGTGCGTCTCGCCGACGGCACGATCAAAGAATTCACCGAAACCCGCTCCGTGGAAGGCATCGCTTTTGCGCCGAAGGGGCTGCGCCTCGGCATAGCCCGCTATAACGGCGTCTCGCTGCACTGGGTGGCGATGGCCGGCCAGCCGGTCGATCTCGAATGGAAGGGCGCTCATACCGGCGTCACCTTCTCGCCGGACGGCCGCTTCGTCGTGACCAGCATGCAGGAAAACGCCCTGCACGGCTGGAAGCTCGACACCAAGGTTGGCGCCGATACACGCCACATGCGCATGACCGGCTATCCCGCCAAGGTGAAGTCGCTCTCCTGGTCCGCCAAGGGCAAATGGCTCGCCTCCTCGGGTGCGCCGGCCGCCATCGTCTGGCCCTTCTCGGCCAAGGACGGCCCGATGGGCAAGCCGCCGCTGGAACTCGGCACCCGCGCCGACGTGATGGTGACGGCCGTCGCCTGCCACCCGGCCGAAGAAGTCGTCGCCATCGGCTATTCCGACGGCATGGTGCTCGCCGCGCGCTTCGCCGACAGCCGCGAGGTGCTGCTGCGCCGTCCCGGCAAGGGCGCCATCACCTCCATGGCCTGGAGCAAGAGCGGCAAGCTCATCGCCTTTGCCAGCGAAGCCGGCGATTGCGGTGTGATCGACATCGCCGGATAATGCCGCCTCCCACAAGGAGGGTACTATGGTGTCATCGATCACGCCGTTTCTGATGTTCGAAGGCCGCGCCGAGGCGGCGATGACCTTCTATATCGGCCTTTTCCCGGACAGCCGCATCGAGGATATCCAGCGCTACGGACCAGGCGAGGCCGGCAAGGAGGGCTCCGTCTTCCGCGCCCGCTTCAGCCTCGGCCGGCAGTCGGTGATGTGCATCGATAGCCCGGCCGCACACGGCTTCACCTTCACGCCGTCCTTTTCCTTCTTCGTCGAATGCGAGTCGGAAACCCGTCTGCGGGAACTGCACGCGGCCCTCGGGACCGACGGCACGGACCTGATGCCGGTCGATAATTACGGTTTCAGCCGCCTTTTCACCTGGGTGCAGGATCGCTTCGGCATCTCCTGGCAATTGAACCTGGAGTAAGCCCGGAAGAGCCAAGCTCCTCCGGGCCCACCGACCGCAAGGGTGGGGATGGTGCGGTCAGTGATTGCGCTTCTTCTTGCAGCCGCAATCGCTGCCGCTGAGAATGCCCAGCACATTGCCGTTGAGCACGCCCGACAGCGTGCCGTTCAGGTTGTTGTTGAGAACGCCGTTCAGGATGCTGTTGCCGTCATTGTCGCTGAGAATGTTGCCGACACCGACGCCGACATTCGGGGCGATGACGATGCCACCGGTCTTGTTGCCGAGAATGCCGAGGCCGAGCAGGCCGCCGGCAGATGCCTGGCCAGCGCCGGCCAGAGCAATGACGGTTGCGATAGCAATGATGCGGGTCTTGTTCATGGTCTCTCTCCTTCGGTTGTGTACCTCACTGGTACGCAATCAAAGGTAATATAAGGCACGATTTACTCAACCGGATTTGCCAGTCATAGCAAAGAGTTAACCATAACAAAGACAAGTTTAACGAATCCTAACCGAATACAACTTTTAGTATATTAAATTGCAATATCGGCGCGAAAATCAACCATTGAGGGAATTTTTAACCATGCAACCGTAGGATTCTGCTCCATTAACGGACAGGGGCAGTTTCCGATGCGTTTTCTTCAAGGTCTGATTTGCGCAGCGTTCCTGCTGGCCCAGCACAATCCGGCAAAAGCAAATTCAACCATAGATTACAGCATCGGTAGTGGCTGGAGCTCGAATATTTTCAAGGATCCGACGAAGCTTTCGGCCGTTTTCGGCGAAGCGAAGGTAGCCTTGCGAGGGTCTCTCGACCTCGAGGGCTCACAATTCGCCTACGGACTTGCGGCAAGCGTGCAGCGTGTCGCGAAATATCCCTTCGCCAGCCAAAGCACCGCCGGTATGGAGCTCGGCTACACCAGAAACATCGGCGAGGCGATCAAGCTGACCCTCAAGGGTGGCATCGAACATCGGCGTTCCGGCGATATCTTCCTTACCCTGCCAGGCCTGCTGATCGGCTACCGCAAAGCCGATATCGCGGCCGCGGGAAGCGTCGGCATCACCGTCACGCACAATGGCGGCAAGAGCCATCTCACCGCATCGCTTTCCAGCCTGGACCGCGGCAAGGCGCATT
>NZ_CAMLFY010000100.1 GCF_946479415.1 uncultured Shinella sp.
AGGATGCGGGCGGCGCCATGGGCGTTGTCGGTGCGGATCGGGATCTGCCAGCCCTGCCAGGAACGGGCGTCAACGCCCATCGACTGGAGCGCGATAGCGAGAAGGCCAGCGGTGACGAGTTCGCCCGAAGCGACGATGGCGTCATATTCGCGCGCATCGTAGAAGGGCGAGTTGGCGCCCGTCACCTTCGGCATGTTCTGCACCCAGGCGACAAGCTCGTTCGTCTTGCCCGACATGGCCGAAACGACGACGGCGACCTCGTGGCCGGCATCGACCTCGCGTTTCACATGGCGGGCCACATTGTGGATACGGTCGAGGTCAGCGACGGACGTTCCGCCGAATTTCATCACGATGCGTGCCATGGGTGTGTACCGCTATTTTCGATGTACGCGCGAGCGCGCGGGAGAAACCGCGGGGTTCTTAGCGGAAGACCCCGCGCTGTGCAATGCGCAAACTGTACCAATCGGTACGGTTCGGACAAAAGGAGGGGAAACCGGCCGCTCCAGACTCCGCGCCAGGAACGAAAAGGCCCGCGCGCCTTGTCGGGCACGCGGGCAAGAAGGGATCGGATGATAAGAGGACGGGCGGCGAACCGCCCGTCCCAGGATTGTTACTTCTGCCAGCTCTTGACGAGTTCGTCATAGTTGACGGTGAGCGGCTTTTCCTTCTCGTTTTCGATCTTCAGCTGCGGAGCGAGGTTGCCCTTTTCGACGGCATCCTTGTTCCAGTAGGCGAGATCATGCTCTTCGGCGAGCTTCGGACCCATGTCGCCCTGAACGCCGGCGCGCTCAAGGCGTTCCAGAACCTTTTCCTGCTCGGCGCAGAGCGAGTCCATGGCTTCCTGCGCGGTCTTGGCGCCCGACGACGCATCGCCGATCGCCTGCCACCAAAGCTGGGCCAGCTTCGGATAGTCCGGAATGTTCGTGCCGGTCGGCGACCACTGAACGCGGGCCGGCGAACGGTAGAATTCGACCAGACCGCCGAGCTTCGGCGCGCGGTCCGTGAAGGACTTGTGGTCCAGCGTGGACTGGCGGATGAAGGTCAGGCCGACATGGCTCTTCTTCACGTCGACGGTCTTGGAGGTCACGAACTGCGCGTAGAGCCAGGCGGCCTTGGCGCGGTCATCCGGGGTGGACTTCATCAGCGTCCAGGAACCCACGTCCTGATAGCCGAGCTTCATGCCGTCCTTCCAGTAGACGCCGTGCGGCGACGGGGCAAAGCGCCACTTCGGCGTGCCGTCCGCATTGACGACCGGCAGGCCTTCCTTGACGAAGCTCGCCGTGAAGGCGGTGTAGGTGAACATCTGCTGGGCAACTTCGCCCTGCGACGGAACCGGACCGGATTCGGAGAAGGTCATGCCGGCGGCAGACGCCGGAGCATAGGCCTTCAGCCACTGCAGGTACTTCTCGATCGAGTAGACGGCTGCCGGGCCGTTGGTGTCGCCGCCGCGGGCAACGCACGAACCGACCGGCTGCGACTTTTCGTTGACCTTGATGCCCCATTCGTCGACCGGCAGGCCGTTCGGGATGCCCTTGTCGCCGTTGCCGGCCATCGAGAGCCAGGCGTCGGTGAAGCGCCAGCCGAGCGACGGGTCCTTCTTGCCATAGTCCATATGGCCATAGACCTTCTTGCCGTCGATCTCGCGGCCGGTGAAGAACTCGGCAATGTCCTCGTAAGCCGACCAGTTGACGGGAACGCCGAGGTCGTAGCCGTACTTCGCCTTGAAGTCCGCCTTGTTCTTCTCGTCGTTGAACCAGTCGTAGCGGAACCAGTAGAGGTTCGCGAACTGCTGGTCGGGCAGCTGGTAGAGCTTGCCGTCAGGCGCGGTCGTGAAGGACGTGCCGATGAAGTCCTTGAGGTCGAGGTTCGGGTTGGTGACGTCCTTGCCTTCATTGGCCATGAAGTCAGTCAGCGAGCGAGCCTGCTGGTAGCGCCAGTGCGTACCGATGAGGTCGGAGTCGTTGACATAGGCGTCGTAGATGTTTTCGCCCGACTGCATCTGCGTCTGCAGCTTTTCGATGACGTCGCCTTCGCCGATCAGGTCGTGCGTGATCTTGATGCCGGTGATGGCGGTGAAGGCCGGTGCGAGAACCTTCGATTCGTATTCATGCGTGGCGATCGTTTCCGAAACGACCTTGATGTCCATGCCAGCAAACGGCTTGGCGGCATCAACGAACCACTGCATTTCCGCTTCCTGGCCGGCGCGGTCGAGCGAGGACATATCGCCGACTTCCGAATCCAGGAACTTCTTTGCGGCATCCATGTCCGCGAATGCGGAACCGGTGAACGCCAGCAACAGGACTGCCGTCGTCGTCAGAAGTTGCTTTCGCATTTTGATCCTCCCTTAGGGTTTTGCGATTGCGACTGCACGTGCGAAGGCCCCATTTCTCCCCGAGGCCTCCATTTTCTTTTGCCTTAGACGAAGCGGAACACGCCGATGGCGTAGACCACGGACAAGGCAAGAGCCCACCACAGGTTGGGACCGACAAGGCCCAGCCATGCGAGATGAATGAACGCCGAGCCGAGCAGCGACACGAAGAGCCGGTCGCCGCGGGTCGTCTCGAAGCGCAGGATGCCGACGCGCGGAGAACCGCCCGGACGGGCATATTCCCAGACCGCCATCAGCGCGATCAGAAGAAAGATCGTCAGGAAGAACATGGCCGTCGGGAACGACCAGGCCATCCAGCCGCCGGGGATCAGCGAGGCGAACCAGTCGCGCGCGCCGTCCTTGACGGGGATCGACATCACAAGGAATCCGGTGATGAGGGCGTAGATGCCGAGCACGGCGGCAAGAGCCACGGGCCAGCGGTTGTTGTGGTTGGCGACGGCGGCCATCGGACCCCTCCCCCTTAGACCCGGCCAAGGGCAAAGCCCTTGGCGATGTAATTGCGGACGAAATAGATCACGAGCGCGCCGGGAATGATGGTCAGCACGCCGGCTGCGGCAAGCACACCCCAGTCGAGACCGGAAGCGGAGACCGTGCGCGTCATCGTGGCGGCGATCGGCTTGGCATCCGTCGTCGTCAGCGTGCGGGCGATCAAAAGCTCGACCCAGGAGAACATGAAGCAGAAGAAGGCGGCGACACCGATGCCCGAGGCAATCAGCGGTACGAAGATGCGGCCGAAGAATTTCGGGAACGAATAGCCGTCGATATAGGCGGTCTCGTCGATTTCCTTCGGCACGCCCGACATGAAGCCTTCCAGGATCCAGACGGCGAGCGGCACGTTGAACAGGCAGTGCGCGATGGCAACCGCGATGTGCGTGTCGATCATGCCGAAGGCCGAATAGAGCTGGAAGAACGGCAGCACGAAAACGGCTGGTGGCGCCATGCGGTTGGTGAGCAGCCAGAAGAACAGGTGCTTGTCGCCGAGGAACCGGTAGCGCGAGAAGGCATAGGCCGCCGGCAGCGCTACGGAAACCGAGATCAGCGTGTTCAGCGCCACATAGATGATCGAGTTGATATAGCCGGAATACCAGGCCGGATCTGTGAAGATGACGGCATAGTTCTTCAGCGTCGGCGACTGAGGCCACAGCGAGAAGGTGCCGATGATCTCCTCGTTCGTCTTGAAGCTCATATTGACGAGCCAGTAGATCGGCAGCATCAGGAAGACGATGTAGAGCGTCGGCACGATCCAGGACAGGTCGCGCTTTGTGGCTGCGCGGGCGGAAAGCGTGTTTGCCTGTGAGGTCATGGTTTCCTCCCTCACGCCTGTTCGTCGCTGCTGGTCATGACCGTGTAGAAGATCCACGAGAACAGCAGGATGATCAGGAAGTAGATGATGGACATGGCCGCGGCCGGGCCAAGGTCGAACTGGCCGATCGCCATCTTGACGAGGTCGATCGAAAGGAACGTGGTCGAGTTGCCGGGACCGCCGCCGGTGACGACGAAGGGTTCGGTGTAAATCATGAAGCTGTCCATGAAGCGCAGCAGGAAGGCGATGAGCAGCACGCGCTTCATCTTCGGCAGCTGGATGTAGCGGAACACTGCCCAGCGCGAGGCGCCGTCGATCTTGGCGGCCTGGTAATAGGCCTCCGGGATCGAGACGAGGCCGGCATAGCACAGCAGCACGACAAGGCTCGTCCAGTGCCAGACGTCCATGACGATGAGCGTCGCCCAGGCGTCGAAGACGTCGTTGACATAGTTGTAGTCGAAGCCGAGGCCATCCAGCACGCGGCCGAGCAGACCGATATCGACGCGGCCGAAGACCTGCCAGATCGTACCGACGACGTTCCACGGAATGAGCAGCGGCAGCGCCATCAAAACGAGGCAGACCGGCACGCCCAGCCCCTTCTTGGGCATGTTGAGCGCGATCAGGATGCCGAGCGGAATCTCGATGGCGAGAATGATGCCGGAGAAGAGCAGATTACGGCCAAGCGCCTGCCAGAAGCGGTCGGATTCCAAGACGTCCGAGAACCAGCCCACGCCATTCCAGAAGAACGCGTTGTTGCCAAACGTGTCCTGCACCGAATAGTTCACCACCGTCATCAGCGGGATCACCGCCGAAAAGGCGACGAGCAGCAGGACGGGCAGGACCATGAACCAGGCCTTGTTGTTCCAGGTCTTGTTCATCGTCAGCCCTCCCTGCCGACACGCCAGCTATCGGCGTAGATGTTGATGGCAGCGGGATCGAAGGTAATGCGCGGCTCGGCCGGGATCTCGCCGTCCTCCGGCACGACGATCGCGATCGGCTTGCCGGCGAATTCGGCACGCACGATCTTCTGGCGGCCGATATCCTCCACCTTGCTGATCGAAACCGGCATGCCCTCGCGCGACAGCGAGATGAATTCCGGGCGGATGCCGAGTTCCGTCTTCGCGCCGACGGCGATCTGCGGCCTGTAGTCAAGCGTAAGCGTCTGCTCACCAATCTTGATGCTGCTGCCGTCGATGGCGGCCGGCAGCACGTTCATGCCCGGCGAGCCGATGAAGTAGCCGACGAAGGTGTGCTTCGGCTTTTCGAAAAGCTCGGCCGGCGTGCCGATCTGCACGATCTGGCCATCATACATGACGACGACCTTGTCGGCGAAGGTGAGCGCCTCGGTCTGGTCATGCGTGACATAAACCATGGTGAAGCCGAACTGGCGGTGCAGTTTCTTCAACTGCGAGCGCAGCACCCACTTCATATGCGGGTCGATGACCGTCAGCGGCTCGTCGAACAGGATGGCGTTGACGTCGTTGCGCACGAGACCTCGACCGAGCGAGATCTTCTGCTTCTGGTCGGCGGTCAGGCCGCGCGCCGTCTTCTTCGCCCAGCCGGCAAGATCGATCATTTCGAGGATGTCGCGCACGCGGCGGTCGACTTCCGGCTCGGCGACGCCGCGGTTGCGCAGCGGGAAGGCCAGATTGTCGTAGACCGTCATCGTGTCGTAGATGACCGGGAACTGGAAGACCTGCGCGATGTTGCGCTGCTGCGTCGACAGGTACGTAACGTCCTTGCCGTCGAACAGGATGCGCCCCTCGGACGGCTGCAGCAGGCCCGAGATGATGTTGAGCAACGTGGTCTTGCCGCAGCCCGAGGGACCGAGCAGCGCATAAGCACCGCCGTCGTTCCACTCGTGATGGACTTCCTTCAGCGAATAATCGGCTTCCGACTTCGGCTTTTCGCCGTAGGCGTGGCGGATATGGTCGAGGGTGATGCGTGCCATGGTCTCCTCCTCAGGCCGCCGCGCCGGCCGGTTCAGCGATCGCCCTGCCATCCGTGCCGAAGGCCATCAGATGGCGCGTGTCGACGTGGACGGAGAGGACCGCATCCGGCTCGATGTCGTGGATGCCAGGCGAGAGCATGACCCAGCGGCTGCCCTCGAATTCGATATGGATGAAGCTTTCCGAACCCGCGATTTCCGAAATCGCCGTGCGGACCTGAAGGCTGGCTGAAGCAGCACTCTGGCTGGCCAGCGAGAGATGATGCGGGTGAAACGCAATGGTGCAGGGACCGTCCGGCAATGCTGTAAGATGCGCCGGCACCGTCAGGACCGGCTTGCCGCCGATGTCGAAATGACCACCGTTCTTGGCAACCTGCATCGTGTTGAGCGGCGGATCGGCAAAGGTGCGGGCGGTGACGAGATCGATCGGACGACGATAGACGTCGATCGTGCGGCCGAACTGGGTGATGCGGCCTTGCGACAGCGCCGCCGTGTTGCCACCGAGAAGCAGCGCTTCGGAAGGTTCCGTCGTCGCATAGACGAAGATCGCGCCGGACGCGGCAAAAATCTTCGGCAGTTCGAGGCGCAGTTCCTCGCGCAGCTTGTAGTCGAGGTTGGCAAGCGGCTCATCGAGCAGCACGAGGCTGGCATTCTTAACGATGGCACGGGCAAGCGCCGTGCGCTGCTGCTGACCACCCGACAGGTTGAGCGGCGTACGGTCGAGATAGGGCGTCAGCTTCAGCAGATCGGCCGCCTTGCGCACCTCGCGGTCGATCGTGGCCGTATCAGCCCCCTTGATGCGCATCGGCGAGGCGATGTTCTCGTAGACGGTCAGCGCCGGATAATTGATGAACTGCTGGTAGACCATGGCGACGCCGCGGTCCTGCACGCGCACGCCCGTCACGTCCTTGCCGTCGAACCAGACGGAGCCGGAGGTCGGCTTGTCGAGACCGGCCATCAGCCGCATCAGCGAGGTCTTGCCCGACAGCGTCGGGCCAAGCAGCACATTGAGCGAGCCGCGCTCGAGCACGAGATTGGTGGGGTGGATATGTGTTTCCGCCCCCGCCACCTTCGCGATGTTTCTAAGTTCCAGCATTCCTATCTCCGTCGTTCCTCCCAGCCACCGGATCAGGGTGAGCTAGTGGGGCGCCGCCTGTGCAGCCGCCATGTAGTCCTCCAGTGCGGCCGCTTCCGCGGCCGTCAGATGCAAGCCTCGTTTGGTCCGCCGCCACAGCACGTCTTCGGCGTGCCGGGCCCATTCCTCTTTCATCAGCCAGCGCACTTCGCGCTCGTAGAGATCGCTGCCGAAATGCTGTCCGAGATCCGCCGCACTTTTCACGCCCTCCAGCAGGACTGACGCACGCGTACCATAGAGCCGTACGAGCCGGCGGGCATGGGCAGCGGCAAGGAACGGGAAGCGCGCGGAGAGTGCCTTCACTTCCGCATCGAAGCCATCGACCTTGAAATCGCCGCCCGGCAGGCGAGACGTCGCCGTCCAGCGGTCACCCTTGGCGCCGATCGATTCCGAAATCTTCTCCAGCGCCGATTCGGCGAGACGCCGGTAGGTGGTGAGCTTGCCGCCGAAAATATTGAGCAGGGGCGCCTGGCCATCACCGCCCTCGACCTTCAGCACGTAGTCGCGTGTCGCTTCCTGCGCCTTGCTGGCGCCGTCGTCGAAGAGCGGGCGCACGCCGGAATAGGTCCAGACGATATCGTCGCGCGTCACCGGTTCGGCGAAATATTCGCTGGCCGAGGCGCAAAGATAGCCGATTTCCTCATCGCTGATGCGGACATCGCGGGGATCACCCTGATAATCGCGGTCGGTCGTGCCGATCAGTGTGAACTCTTCCTGGTAGGGAATGGCGAACATGATGCGCCCGTCCGGATTCTGGAAGAAGTAGGCGCGCGGGTCGGAGAACTTCTTCTTCACGACGATATGGCTGCCCTGCACGAGGCGGACATTGTGCACATCGTTGCGGCCGAAGGCGGAGGACAGGACCTTATCGATCCAGGGACCGGCCGCATTGACCAGCATGCGGGCACGCACGGTCTCGCGCGTTCCGGTCTCGACATTCTCCGTCTCGACATTCCAGTGACCATTCTCGCGGCGTGCGGCGACGACCTTCGTGCCGGTGCGGATATCCGCGCCACGGTCGGCGGCATCGCGGGCGTTCAGCACGACGAGGCGCGCATCGTCCACCCAGCCATCGGAATATTCGAAAGCCTTGCGAAACAGCTTCTTCAGCGGCCCGCCGGCCGGATCCTTGGCAAGGTCCACCGTGCTGGTCGCCGGCAAAAGCTTGCGGCCTCCGATATAGTCATAGAGAAACAGGCCGAGGCGGATGAGCCAGGCCGGACGCGGCCCACCCTTCTGGAAGGGCAGCACGAAACGCATCGGCCAGATGACATGCGGCGCCATCGCCCAGAGCACTTCGCGCTCCATCAGCGCCTCGCGCACGAGGCGGAATTCGTAATGTTCGAGGTAACGCAGGCCGCCGTGGATAAGCTTGGTGGAGGCCGAGGACGTGCCGGAGGCAAAGTCCTTCATCTCGGCCAATACGACCGAGTAGCCGCGACCGGCAGCATCACGCGCGATGCCGCAGCCGTTGATGCCGCCACCGATGACGAAAATATCGCGGATGCCGTTGCCGTCCAAGTTCCCCTCCCATTTCGCATTGCACAATATGCGTGCAGTTGCGAAAGCAAGTGGAGTTAAAACGAAAACATTTCGAATGTCAAACGAATGCGAGAAGAAATAGCACGCCGTTGTGTCAGGCCTGTGAAGCGGTCTCCACGAGACGCACGTCGTTCTCCTGGCAAATGGCCCGGATGCCCTCGAAAGGACAGCTGTCGGTGATGAAAGTGTGAACTTGCGAGAGGTGGCCGATGCGCACAGGAGCGGTCCTTTCGAATTTCGTCGAATCCGAAACCAGGATGACATGGCGGGCATTCGCAATGATCGCCTGCGCCACCTTCACCTCGCGATAGTCGAAATCGAGCAGCGCACCATCCTCGTCGATGGCCGAAACGCCGATGACGGCGTAGTCCACCTTGAACTGGCGGATGAAATCGACGGCCGCCTCGCCGACGATGCCACCATCCGCGCCGCGCACCACGCCGCCGGCAATCACCACCTCGATCGAGGGGTAAACGCGCAAGCGATTGGCGACATTGATATTATTGGTAATGACCATCAATTCCTTGTGGTCGAGCAATGCCTCGCCGACGGCTTCCGTCGTCGTGCCGATATTGATGAAAAGCGAGGAATTATCGGGGATGACGGACGCTGCGGCGCGGCCGATCGCCTGCTTTTCCGGGGCGGCGATGGAACGGCGCGCCTCGTATTTGACATTCTCGTTGCCGCTCGGAAACAGCGCGCCGCCATGGATGCGCGTCAAAACCTTGTTGTCGCAGAGGTCGTTCAGGTCCTTGCGAATGGTCTGCGGCGTCACGGAAAAGCGTGATGCCAGGTCTTCGACGAGCACGCGGCCCTCGGTTTTGGCGAGATCCACGATCTCCGCCTGTCGACCCGTCAGAAACATAGGCACCTCCCACTGCTTTCGTTTTGTTTCATCATATGCAAAAACGAAAGCACATCAATTGATCGATCCTGCCTTCTTGGAGTGCGCGCCAGTTTTTGTGATACTGGGCGGATCGCAGGTGACCGGGAGGACAGACCATGTTTCATCCAGCCTTGTTCAAGGGCGCCAATGTCGTCGTGACCGGTGCCGGCCGCGGCATCGGCCTGGAGATCGCCCGGCAGTTCCTCGATTGCGGCGCCCATGTTCTGCTGCATGGCGGCCGTGCCCCGGCGGGACCGCTTCCGGAGTTCCTCGACATCGCGGTGGCCGAAGCCCGCGCCCATATCGTCTATGCGGACTTTCTGGAGGAAGGCGGCATCGGCGCGATCCTTGAGCGGGTGGACAGCCTCTTTCCGCATGTCGACGTGCTCATCAACAATGCCGGCACCATGGTCGGCCGCTTCCCGGCCGCCGATCTCACCGACGAACAGTACGAAACCGTCGTGCGCCTCAACCAGACCTCCGTCGTCGAGGTGACGCGCGCTTTGTTGCGGTCGCTGCGCCGCGCCCCGCACGCCGCCATCGTCAATACGGTGTCGATCTCGGCGCTAACAGGCGGCAGCCCCGGCTCGGCGATCTATTCGGCGACGAAAGCCTTCGTTTCGACCTATTCGAAGGGCCTTGCCCGTGAGCTTGCGCCCGACGGTATCCGCGTCAACTGCGTCTCGCCGGGCACCATCACCACGGATTTCCACGAACGCTACTCGTCCGCCGAGAAGCTGGAAGCGACCCGCAAGACGATCCCGCTGCAACGGCTCGGCACGGCGGAGGACTGCGCCCCCGCCTATCTCTTCCTCGCCTCCAACGCGCTGTCCGGCTACATCACCGGCCAGGTGCTGGAGGTGAATGGCGGCCAGCTCATCTGCTGACCGCAGCTGTCAGACCCGTCAGGCGTTGACGTCGACGACCACGCGCCCCTTCACCTTGCCCTCCAGGATCTGGTTGGCCAAATCCGGCAGGTCGGACAACCGGTGTTCGACCACCATGGCCTCCAGCTTGTCCATCGGCAGGTCGGCGGCGATGCGGTTCCAGGCATCGACGCGCTGATTGTAGGGGCGGTTGACCGAATCGATGCCGAGCAGGCTGACGCCCCGCAACAGGAACGGAATGACCGTGAAGGACGGCACGACGGCGCCCGCCGCAAGGCCGACGGAGGCGACGGCACCGTCATATTTCATCTGCTTAAGCACCCGTGCCAGCATATCGCCGCCAACGGCATCCACCGCACCCGCCCAGCGCTCGGATTCGAGCGGCTTGCTGTTCGGTTCGGCCAGTTCCGCCCGGTCGATGATCGTATCTGCACCCAATCCCTTGAGATAATCCGCCGTTTCCGGCCGCCCGGTGACGGCTGCGACCGAATAGCCGAGCCGCGCCAGAAGCGCCACGGCCACCGAGCCGACGCCGCCGGCTGCTCCCGTCACCAAAACCTCGCCCTTCAGCGGCGAAAGCCCGGCCTTTTCGAGCGCGGTGACGGACAACATGGAGGTGAGCCCTGCCGTGCCGATCGCCATGGCCTGCCGCGTCGACAGCTCCTCCGGCAACGGCACCAGCCAGTCGGCCTTCACCTTGGCGCGGGTCGCATAACCGCCCCACCAGACCTCCCCGACGCGCCAGCCGGTCAGCACCACCCGGTCGCCCGGCCGGTAGCGCGGGTCGTCGGAGGCCTCCACCGTGCCGGCGAAATCGACGCCCGGCACATGCGGGAAGGTGCGCACCAGCCCGCCCTTGCCGTTGATGCAGAGCCCGTCCTTGTAGTTCAGCGTCGAATATTCCACCGCGACGGTGACATCGCCATCGGGAAGCCGCGTGTCGTCAAGCGTCTGGATCGATGCCGTCACCGCGCCATCGGCGGCCTTTTCTACCAACAGTGCCTGAAACGTCATCCTCGTCCTCCTCGTTTTCGCTGCGTTGCACCAGATATAGGGCGCAGGGCATTGGTGCCGCCACTGTTCTTTTGTATCAAGGGAACGGAGGCGCTCTTCTGACATGATAGACAAGCTCGAATATTTCATCGCGCTCGCCCGCGAGCGGCATTTTGCCCGCGCGGCAGAAGAGCTCGGCATCTCGCAGCCGACACTGTCGGCGGCGATCCGCCAGCTGGAGGACCAGCTCGGCGTGATGCTCGTCGTGCGCGGCTCGCGCTTTCAGGGCCTGACGCCGGAAGGCCAACGCGTACTGGAATGGGCGCGCCGCATCGTCGGCGACACCCGCACCATGCGCGAGGAAATGCGCGCCGCGCGAAAAGGCCTGTCCGGCCATATCCGCCTCGCGGCCATTCCGACAACGCTCGCCATGGTGCCGCGCATCACCGCGCCCTTTCAGGAAAAGCACCCCGACGTCACCTTCTCGATCGTCTCCACGACTTCGATCAAGATCCTCGGCCTGCTTGAAAACCTCGAGATCGACGCCGGCCTGACCTATCTCGAAAACGAGCCGCTCGGCCGCGTCACCAGCGTGCCGCTGCTGCACGAGCACTATTGCCTGATCACCGCCAAGGGCAACGCCTTCTCCGATCGCAAAACCGTGACCTGGCAGGAGGCCGGCAGCGTTAGGCTTTGCCTATTGACTGCCGACATGCAGAACCGCCGCATCATCAACCGCCACTTCGCCGAAGCGGGTGTTACGGTCGAGCCATCGCTCGAAGCCAATTCGATGATTGTGCTGTTCTCCCATGTGCGAACCGGACGCTGGTCGAGCATCATGCCGCGCAATGTCGCAAAATCGTTTGGATTTCCTGAGGAAATCAGTATAGTTTCTCTCGTCGATCCCGAACCGCATCATACGGTCGGCCTCGTCGCCACCCATCGCGAGCCTTTTACGCCGCTCGTCTCGGCCCTACTGCACGAAGCGCGCGTGCTGGCGGAAAAGGGGATCGATTGATAGGAATTTCCTATCATCCAACGGCTTTCCTTTATTGACCCGCCGTCTCCCGGCTGAGAAGCTGTCGGGATTATCCGCGGGGATCGACAGGGTTCCGGTCTTCGCCGAAGAATTTCAATAGTATCGGCGCGACGGAACCCCTATTCTGCCCGTGGTTCATTCGTGTCGGTTGGGAGGCCTGGCCATGAATGTGCACGTTACCGGCAGCGATGTCGGCACTCGAACCCTGGCAATCGTCAGTGAACTGAAGGGTCTCGAAGGGCCGCTTCTTCCCATCCTGCATGAAATCCAGGCCGAGTTCGGTTATGTGCCGCAGGAAAGCCTGCCGGTGATTGCGCGCGAACTGAACCTGTCACGCGCCGAAGTACACGGCGTCGTTACCTTCTATCACGATTTCCGCGACCACCCGACGGGCCGCCATGTGCTGAAGCTCTGTCGCGCCGAGGCCTGTCAGTCGATGGGCGGGGACGCGGTGGCCGAGCGCATCAAGGCGCTGCTCGGCATCGACTTCCACCAGACGACGCTGGATGGTGCCGTGACGCTCGAGCCCATCTACTGTCTCGGGCTCTGTTCCTGCGCACCCGCCGCTATGTTCGACGGCGAGGTGCATGGACGGGTCGATGATGATCTCGCGAAAGACCTCATTGCGGAGGCCCGCCGATGACCGTTCGCATCTACGTTCCCCGCGATGCCGCAGCTCTTGCACTTGGCGCCGACCGCGTCGCCAAGGCCCTTTCGGCCGAGGCGCATTCCCGCAAGCTCGACATCGTCATCGTGCGCAACGGCTCGCGCGGCATGCACTGGCTTGAGCCGCTGGTCGAGGTCGAAACGGCCGCGGGCCGCATCGCCTATGGCCCGGTCAAACCGTCCGATGTCGCGGGCCTAATCGACGCCGGCCTGCTGGATGGCAAAGCCCACCCGCTCTGTCTTGGAGGGACGGAAGAGATTCCGTTCCTGAAAAACCAGACCCGCCTCACCTTCGCCCGCTGCGGCGTCATCGATCCCGTCTCGCTGAACGACTACAAGGCGCATGGCGGCCTGAAGGGCCTGGAAAAGGCCATCGCCATGGCCCCGCTTGATGTGGTCAAGGAGGTCACCGACAGTGGCCTGCGCGGCCGCGGCGGCGCCGGCTTCCCGACCGGTATCAAGTGGAAGACCGTGCACGATGCGCCCGGTGCGCAGAAATACATCGTCTGCAATGCCGACGAGGGCGATTCGGGCACCTTCGCCGACCGCATGATCATGGAGGGCGATCCCTTCGTGCTGATCGAGGGCATGGCCATCGCCGGCATCGCGACCGGCGCCACCAAGGGCTACGTCTATACCCGCTCGGAATATCCGCACGCCATCGCCGTGATGAACGAGGCCGTCGCGGTCGCCCGCGCCGCCGGCGTGCTCGGCCCTTCGGTGCTCGGCTCGGGAAAAGCCTTCGACATGGAGATCCGCGTCGGCGCGGGCGCCTATGTCTGCGGCGAGGAGACGGCCCTGCTCAACAGCCTGGAAGGCAAGCGCGGCATCGTGCGCGCCAAGCCGCCGCTGCCGGCGCTTCAAGGTTTTCTCGGTCGCCCGACAGTCGTCAACAACGTCATCTCGCTCGCCTCCGTGCCCATCATCATGGACAAGGGTGCCGCCTATTACCGGGACTTCGGCATGGGCCGCTCGCGCGGCACGATCCCGATCCAGATCGCCGGCAATGTCAAACATGGCGGCCTCTATGAGACCGCCTTCGGCCTGACGCTCGGCGAGATCGTCGATGAGATCGGCGGCGGCACGGCCTCCGGCCGCCCAGTGCGCGCCGTGCAGGTCGGCGGCCCGCTCGGCGCCTATTTCCCCCGCGCGCTGTTCGACACGCCCTTCGACTACGAGGCCTTTGCGGCCAAGGACGGCCTGATCGGCCATGCCGGCATTACCGTCTTCGACGACACGGTCGACATGCTGAAACAGGCGCGCTTCGCCATGGAATTCTGCGCCGTCGAAAGCTGCGGCAAGTGCACGCCCTGTCGCATCGGCTCGACGCGCGGCGTCGAGACCGCCGACAAGATCGCGCAGGGCATCGAGCCGGAGAAGAACCGTGAACTCCTCGCCGACCTCTGCAACACCATGAAGTTCGGCTCGCTCTGCGCGCTCGGCGGCTTCACGCCCTATCCGGTGATGAGCGCCATGACACACTTCCCGGAGGATTTCTCTCCGGCGCCGATGGTGGAGGCTGCGGAATGAGCGAGACGGAAAAGGTCAAAGGCCCGGCCTCCTATTTCCCCTCCATCGAGAAGAAATACGGCCAGCCGATCGAGCATTGGAAAGCCATCGTCCGCGCGCAGGATGGCAAGGCGCATATGCAGATCGTCGCCTTCCTCAAGGAAACGCACGGTCTTGGCCATGGCCATGCCAATGCCCTCGTCGCGGCGACGCTCGCCGAGACGAAATCGTAAGAATTGAACCCAAGTCGCCGCTGAAACGCGGCGCGAGACGATCCGGAGGCTTCCATGTCCCTCGTTCCTGAAATCGACTTCGGCACACCCGCCGCCCGCTCGGAAAAGATGGTGACGCTCACCATCGACGGGAACGAGATCACCGTTCCCGAGGGCACCTCCATCATGCGCGCCTCCATGGAGGCCGGCATCCAGGTGCCGAAACTCTGCGCCACCGACATGGTCGATGCCTTCGGCTCCTGCCGCCTCTGTCTCGTCGAGATCGAGGGCCGCAACGGCACGCCCGCCTCCTGCACCACACCCGTTGCGCCCGGCCTCGTCGTCCATACCCAGACGAGCCGGCTGAAGAGCATCCGCAAGGGCGTCATGGAACTCTACATTTCCGACCATCCGCTCGACTGTCTTACCTGCGCGGCGAACGGCGACTGCGAATTGCAGGACATGGCCGGCGCCGTTGGTCTGCGCGACGTGCGCTACGGTTATGAGGGCGACAATCACGTCAAGGCGCGCAGCAATGGCGAAACCAATGCCCGCTGGATGCCGAAGGACGAATCGAACCCCTATTTCACCTACGACCCATCAAAGTGCATCGTCTGTTCGCGCTGCGTGCGCGCCTGCGAGGAAGTGCAGGGCACCTTCGCGCTGACGATCGAAGGCCGTGGCTTCGACAGCCGCGTCTCGCCCGGCATGCACGAACATTTCCTCGAATCCGAATGCGTCTCCTGCGGCGCCTGCGTGCAGGCCTGCCCGACGGCGACGCTGACGGAAAAGTCGGTCATCGAGATCGGCCAGCCGGAGCATTCGGTCGTCACCACCTGCGCCTATTGCGGCGTCGGCTGCTCCTTCAAGGCGGAAATGCGCGGCGAAGAGCTGGTGCGCATGGTGCCGTGGAAGGATGGCCAGGCCAATCGCGGCCACTCCTGTGTGAAGGGTCGTTTCGCCTATGGCTATTCGACCCACCGTGACCGTATCCTCAACCCGATGATCCGCGAAAAGATCACCGATCCCTGGCGCGAAGTGACCTGGGAAGAGGCCTATGCCCATACGGCCGCGGAATTCCGCCGCATCCAGTATCAATACGGCCGTGATTCCATCGGCGGCATCACCTCGTCGCGCTGCACCAACGAGGAGACCTATCTCGTCCAGAAACTGATCCGCGCCGGCTTCGGCAACAACAATGTCGATACCTGCGCCCGCGTCTGTCATTCGCCGACGGGCTACGGTCTCGGCCAGGCCTTCGGCACTTCGGCCGGCACGCAGAATTTCGATTCAGTCGAGTTCACCGATGTCGTCATCGTCATCGGTGCCAACCCGACGGACGGACACCCGGTCTTCGCCTCGCGCCTGAAGAAGCGTCTGCGCCAGGGCGCCAAGCTGATCGTCATCGATCCGCGCCGCATCGACCTCGTCTCCTCACCGCATATCAAGGCGTCGTACCACCTGCCGCTGCGCCCCGGCACAAACGTCGCGGTCGTCACCGCGCTCGCCCATGTCATCGTGACGGAAGGCCTCTACGACGAAAAATTCATCCGCGAGCGCTGCGACTGGTCGGAATTCGAGGACTGGGCGAGCTTCGTCGCCGAGCCGCGCCACAGCCCCGAGGAAACCGAAGCGCTGACCGGCGTGCCCGCCGAGACGCTGCGCGGTGCCGCCCGCCTCTTCGCCACCGGCGGCAACGGCTCGATCTATTACGGCCTCGGCGTCACCGAGCACAGTCAGGGCTCGACCACCGTCATGGCCATCGCTAACCTCGCCATGGCGACCGGCAATATCGGCCGCGAGGGCGTTGGTGTGAACCCGCTGCGCGGTCAGAATAACGTGCAAGGCTCGTGCGACATGGGCTCCTTCCCGCACGAATTGCCGGGCTATCGCCACATCTCGGACGATTCGACGCGCGAGATCTTCGAAAAGCTCTGGGGCGTGACGCTCAACGATGAGCCGGGCCTGCGCATCCCCAACATGCTGGACGCCGCCGTCGAGGGCACGTTCAAGGGCATCTACATCCAGGGCGAGGACATCCTCCAGTCCGACCCGGACACCAAGCATGTCTCGGCCGGCCTGGCCGCCATGGAATGCGTCGTGGTGCAGGACCTGTTCCTGAACGAGACCGCCAACTACGCCCATGTCTTCCTGCCGGGTTCGACCTTCCTGGAGAAGGACGGCACCTTCACCAATGCCGAGCGTCGCATCAACCGCGTGCGCCGCGTCATGACGCCGAAGAACGGCTATGCCGATTGGGAAGTGACGCAGAACCTCGCCCATGCCATGGGCCTCGGCTGGAACTACAGCCACCCCTCCGAGATCATGGACGAAATCGCCGCGACGACGCCAAGCTTCGCGCTGGTTTCCTACGACTATCTCGAAAAGCACGGCTCGGTGCAGTGGCCCTGTAACGAGAAGAACCCGCAGGGTTCGCCGATCATGCACATCAACGGCTTCGTGCGCGGCAAGGGCAAGTTCATCCGCACAGAATATGTCGCAACCGATGAGAAGACCGGTCCGCGCTTCCCGCTCTTGCTCACCACCGGCCGCATCCTCAGCCAGTACAATGTCGGCGCCCAGACGCGGCGCACCGACAATGTGCTCTGGCACGAGGAGGACCGGCTGGAAATGCACCCGCACGACGCGGAAAACCGCGGCATCCGTGATGGCGACTGGGTGCGGCTGGCGAGCCGCGCCGGCGAGACGACGCTGCGCGCACTCGTCACCGACCGCGTCTCGCCCGGTGTCGTCTACACGACCTTCC
>NZ_CAMLFY010000101.1 GCF_946479415.1 uncultured Shinella sp.
CATCCGACTTCACGCGGATCTTTACGTTGTAATCAACAACGCGTTTGACTGGGACCAAGATCTTCATGGCTTCCTTCCTTCAATATGCTCGCGAGGGAAAATGCGCCTTCCAAGGGCGCCCTGATTGTCGATTGGCGACATCGATACGTGTTTTTTCCCCAAATACAATGCATCACGGACCCTCCTCGCGTGAAAACGCAGGCGTTATAAATTACCTTTACGTTCACGTCAATTTTTCCGTCATTGCCGCCCCCAATGGGTCGGCGGGACGGAAGACTGGGCGGTGGTTTCCTCCGCTGGCACCGGTGTCGCCTCCACATGCCGCACCGCCTTGGGGGTGACGATCGTGCGGTCGAAGAGCGGCACCCCGCGCCGCCTGAGTATCAAAACCAGCAGCGCACCGGCGACGATGCCGCCGACATGAGCGCCCCAGGACACACCGCCATCGCTGTTGACCGCCAGCATGTAGAACTGCTGCGCAATCCAGAAGGCGAGCGGGATGACCGCTGGCAGCGGCAGGGGAATGCGGAAGAACACCAGCACCCAGACGCGCACCTTGGGATGCAGCAGGAAATAGGCGGCCACCACGCCTGATATCGCCCCCGACGCCCCGATCAGCGGCGCCTCGGAATCCGGCTGCACGAGGCCATGCACCAGGGCGCCGGCCGCCGCGCACAGGAGATAGAAGATCAGATAACGGAAATGCCCCAGCGCATCCTCGACATTGTCGCCGAACACCCAGAGGAAGAGCATGTTGGAGGCGAGATGCATGAAATCGCCATGCAGGAAGGCATAGGTGATGTAGGTCGCATCCTCCGGCACCAGCACGAGGCTGGGCTCGAGATCGGCAAAATCGAAGACCACGGCCGGGATATAACCGAGGCCGACCACCGCCGCATCGGAAAAGGCCTGCGTCGAAACGAGCCCCGTCACCAGCCAGACGACGACGTTTATCGCGATCAGGCTGATCGTGACATATTGCACCTTGATGTATTTCAGGGCGTTCGCGTCGTGCAGCGGTATGAACATGGATCCCCTTCCCCAAGGCCTTTGGCGGACGAGCTTACCTGTTCTGCCCCGGAACCCACAATATGTCCGTGCGACCCTTGTCGTTCACGAAGCGCGCGGCGACGAAGAGGAAATCCGAGAGACGGTTGATATAGGCGACGGCCGCCGCCGACACCGCCTCGCCCTCGCTCTCCTGCAAGGCGACGATGCGCCGCTCGGCCCGGCGCGCGACGGTGCGCGCCAGATGCAGCGCCGCCGCCGCCGGCGTGCCGCCCGGCAGCACGAAGGAGCGCAGCGGCTCGAGATCGGCATTGAGCGTATCGATCTCCTGCTCCAACCGGTCGACCTGCGACTGTACGATGCGCAGCGGCTCGTAGTCGAGCTTTTTGCCGGTCTCGGGCGTGGCAAGATCGGCACCGAGATCGAACAGGTCGTTCTGGATGCGGACGATCATCCGGTCGAGATCGGGGTGATCGGCAAGATGCTGGCGCACGAGCCCAATGCAGGAATTCGTCTCGTCGACCGCGCCGTAGGATTCGACGCGCAGGTCGTGCTTCTTGCGGCGCGGACCGGCGACGAGGCCCGTCGTGCCGTCGTCGCCGGTGCGCGTGTAGATCTTGTTGAGCTTGACCATCAGCCGCGCCCGCCGCCGGTGATCCACAGCGTCAGCATGATCAGCACGATGGCGACGGCCTGCAGCAGGACACGCGCCTGCATCAGCTTGTTGGATGTGTTGCCGCTGCCGCCCTTGGCCATGTTGACGAGGCCGCGCACGAGCACGATGACGACGAGACCCATGACGAGCAGGGTCATGAAGGTGAGGAAGGAAGACATGCCAACGATCCGGTTTGATTTCTGTCAGCCCTATTCACATAGGGCATTTCACGCAAAGTGCACGTCTTTTGCGGCAAAAAGCCTGCGACGCCGCGCCGCGTCAGCCGAGCCGGCCGATGATGCGATAGAAAAGCCCCGCCGGCAGCAGCTTCTTGAGCAATACGCCCTGCTTCGCCGGCGTCGTCACGACATAGTGCGGCCGCGGCGCCTTCGCCGTCAGCGCATGGCGCAACACCTCGTGCACCGCCTCCGGTCCGAGCTTGCCGCGCGCCGGTTTTGATTCGCCGCGCAG
The DNA here is from genome assembly GCF_946479415.1 of uncultured Shinella sp. Next base: position 2,135 of record NZ_CAMLFY010000101.1, read on the forward strand.
GCGCTGGAGCTGCCGGCGATATTCTTCCGCATGCACCGAGTTTTCGAGATCGATGTTCTTCTCGATGTAATGCAGAGCATTGGCGGTGAAGCGAGAGGCGATCGGCCCCGGCTCGATCAGGCTGACATGCACGCCCGAGCCCTTGAGCTCCATGCGCAGCGTCAAAGACAGGCCTTCCAGCGCGAATTTCGAGGCATTGTAGGCGCCGCGCCAGCGATAGGGCACGATTCCCAGGATCGACGAGCACTGCACGATGCGACCATGGCCCTGCCGGCGCATGACGGGAATGACCCGCCGCGTCAGGTCATGCCAGCCGAAGACATTCGTCTCGAACTGTTCGCGCAGCACCTCGACCGGCAGATCCTCGACGGCCCCGGCCTGACCATAGGCGCCGTTGTTGAACAGCGCATCGAGCCCCCCGCCGGTGCGCGCAAGAACCGTCTCGGCAAGCACCGCGATGGTATCCGGCCTAGTATAATCCATCAGCAGCGCTTCGATGCCGTCGGCCTGGAGACCCGCCAGATCCTCCTCCCGCCGCACGGTGGCAAACACCCGCCAGCCCTCGGCCTTCAGCGCGCGGGCGCAATAGGCACCGATCCCGGAGGAGCAGCCGGTGACGATGATGCTGCGCATGGTTTCTGGAGAAGACATGGTCATTTCCTGTACAAATTCGCCTTCGTTTCCCATATTCAACCGCAACAGACAATGAGAGTGCAGTCGCGTAACGGCTGCGAAGGGACTGGACATTGCCGATGCCGACCGCCATCCGCCTTGCCTACAAGGTCGTCTTCGATGCGATCTGGCATTTTTCAGAGGACGACGGCTGGGCGATGGGCAGCCATGTCGCGCTCTCCACGCTGCTGGCGATCTTCCCCTTCCTGATCTTCGGCACCGCGCTCGGCTCCTTCCTCGGCGCCGACCAGTTTGCCGAGACGGCCGTGCACCTGATCTTCGACACCTGGCCGGAATCGATCGCCGCGCCCATCTCGCGCGAGGTCGTCGCCGTTCTCACCATCCCACGCGGCGGGCTCTTGACCGTCTCCGTGCTCGCGGCGGCCTATTTCGCCTCGAACGGGGTGGAGGCGCTGCGCATCTCGCTCAACCGTGCCTATAGGGTGGCCGAGACACGCTACTGGTATGTCACGCGCCTCGCCAGCCTCGGCTTCGTCATCGCCGGCGTGTTGGCGCTTGCCGTCATCAGCATCGTGCTCGTCGCGGCACCGCTTGCCGTGCGCGCCACCGGCGACTGGCTGCCTTGGCTCACCTATGTCTATTCCTGGGTGGAAAGCTGGGGCCTGTTCGGCACGATCCTCGTTCTGTTCATCGGCCTCCTGATCGCCCATCTCTGGCTGCCGGCCGGTCGGCGCAAGATCGCCGACGTGCTGCCGGGCATCTTTCTCACGCTGCTTGCCTGGGGCGTCGGTGCCTATACCTTCGCCTCCTATCTCGCCACCTTTGCCAATTACGTCTCGACCTATGCCGGCCTCGCCTCGATCATGATCGCGCTGGTCTTCCTCTACATCGTCGGCGTGATCTTCATCCTCGGGGCCGAAATCAATGCAGCGCTCCTGAAATACCGCGTCAAGCACATCATCCTCGACCGGATCAGGGGCGTGAAAAAGCCCGCACCCGTCGTCGACGATTCAATGGAAGACGAAGCCATAGCCCGCGAGCAAGGCGCGAAGGCCGGCCGGTGACAGGCCTTTCTCCCGATAGGCGGCAATGCCGGTATCCTGGTTGCTCTTGGAGAGTTTTCGCCCATCCGGCCCCGGCACCAGATCATGGTGCCGATAGGCCGGCGCCGGCAAGCCGAGCAGGCTCTGCAACAGCCGGTGCACGGAGGTCGCATGAAAAAGGTCCTGCCCCCGTACCACATCCGTGACGCCCTGCTCCGCATCGTCGAGCACCACGGCGAGATGGTAACTGACCGGCGCATCCGGCCGCGACAGGATGACATCGCCCCAGCGTTCCGGCCGGGCCGCAACAATGCCCGTCTCGCCTTCCGGCCCGGCACCCGCCTCCGACCAGTCCAGGCTGGCAGGCGCAAGCGCCAACGCCTTGTCCATGTCGAGCCTCCAGGCATGCTGCCGCCCCCCGGCAATCCATGCCAGCGCCTCTCCCCGGTCGAGCCCCCGCTCCTCCGTCGGATAGAGCGGCGCCCCATCCGGATCGCGCGGCCAGATGCCGCCATCAGCCTCATGCGCCTCAACCCGCGCCTTCACCTCGCCACGGCTCAAGAAACCCGGATAAAGCAGACCCATCGCCTTCAGGCGCTCCAGCGCCGCAGCATAGAAGCCAAGGTGCTCCGATTGGCGCCGCACCGGCTTTTCCCAATCGAGCCCGAGCCAGGCGAGATCCCGATAGATCGCCGTTTCGAATTCAGATCGCGAGCGCGCGGGATCGATGTCTTCGATGCGCAGCAGGAACCGGCCGCCGCAGCGTGCGGCGAGATCGTGGTTGAGGATCGCCGAGAGCGCATGGCCGAGATGCAGCAGCCCGTTCGGGCTTGGCGCGAAACGGAAGACACGCGGTTTTGACAAAGGATTGTGCATGAGGTCTTCTGCCATGACGAGGCGCGCACGACAACAAAAGGGCGGCTCACGACGATGCAATTGCACATGATCAAAACGGATGCCGATGTCGCGGCCGGTCTCGTCGATCTCGCGCTGGTCGATGTGCGCCTTTTCAACGTCATCGACAAGGCTGGCCCCGTGCCGCTGCGCCGCCTTCCGCCCGGCTACCGGGGCCTTGCCGGCATCATCGTCGCGCAGATGGTGTCACGGGCGAGCGCCGACGCGATCTGGCGCCGGCTGGAAGAGACGGCGGGCGACATCACGCCCCATCACATGCTTCGCCTTTCCGACGAGGACTGCCGCACAATCGGCCTGTCTCGGGCAAAGGCCGAGACGCTGCGCCGCGCGGCCGAAAGCGTCGATCGCGGCGACCTCGATCTCGACGCGATCTGCCATATGGAGGCCACCGCCGCGACGCGGAAGCTGACCGCCATCAAGGGCATCGGCCGCTGGACGGCGGATGTCTATCTGCTGTTTTGCGGCGGCCACCCGGACATCTTCCCATCAGGCGATGTCGCGCTTCAGAATGCCGTTGCCCATGCGCTCGGGCTCGGCATGCGGCCGACCCCGCAGGAACTCGACGCTATCGCCGAAAAATGGTCGCCCTGGCGCGGCGTCTCGGCCCGGCTTTTCTGGGCCTATTACGCGCGGGAAATGCGCCGTGAAGTCGCGCCGGTCCTAGAAGGATGAACCCGCGAAAATCCATAGTTCCCGCTTTTCCATTCCGGCTTCACAATGCTGTAACAACAGGCCTAATATAGAAGGGCAGATGCCGAATCGATCAGGAGAAGCCCTTGACGATTTCTGTTTCACCACAGGCCCTGCCAGCTCTTGTACTGAATGCTGACTACAGGCCGCTGAGTTATTACCCCTTGTCGCTTTGGTCCTGGCAGGACGCGATCAAGGCCGTATTTCTTGACCGCGTAAACATCATCGCCGAATACGACTATTCGGTGTCCTCGCCGAGTTTCACGATGCGCCTGCCGAGCGTCGTGTGCCTGAAAACCTACGTGCAGCCTTCGCGCCACCCGGCCTTTACCCGGTTCAACGTGTTCCTGCGCGACAAGTTCGAATGCCAGTACTGCGGGACGCCCGACGACCTGACCTTCGACCATGTCATCCCGCGCGCCCATGGCGGCGAGACGACCTGGCAGAACGTGGTCGCGGCCTGCTCCCCGTGCAATCTGAGAAAAGGCAGCAAGCTGCCGAAGCAGGCGGGTATGCACCCGCATCAGAAGCCCTACCAGCCGACGGTTCAGGATCTGCACAATAACGGGCGACTGTTTCCACCCAACTATCTGCATGAAAGCTGGATGGACTATCTCTACTGGGACGTCGAACTGCAACCCTGACGCATCTGGCGCAAAACCGGGGGACGGTTTTGCGGCGATGGCATGCGTTTGAAACGGGTTGCTGGCATCACGCTTTCGCAGACCGCGCGCCCTTGAAGGCGATCGCGGCGAGGATGAGGCTTGCGATAACGTTCCAGCCGGCGAACGAAAGACCCAGCAGCCGGAACGACGCTTCCGTGCAGGACGGGCCGTGCTTGGTGTTGATGTCGGACAGGAGGTCGCCGGCATTCTGCGTGACACCCTGCGCCGTGGTCGCGCAGGTCGCCGGTCCTTCCCAGAAGCCCCATTCGACACCCGCGTGATAGACGCCCATCCCCGCACCGACGAGCATCATGATGCCGGCGATGGCGAGCAGCAGGCGCGTCAACCAGACCGGCCCATTGAAGAGCGCCGAAAGCAGCGCTGCCACAGCAACCGGGATGCCGTAGTAATAGGGATCGCGCTGCAGAAGGCAGAGCGCGCAGGGAATGTAGCCGCCGATATGTTCGAAGGCCAGCGCACCGCCGACGGTCGCAGCCATGCCAAGCGAAAGCAGACCGGCGGAAGCCTTGCGGGAGAGATCGAGGGAAGCCGTCATCAGTTCGTCCAATCGGGCCGGCGGGGATACCGGCGAAACGGCGCCGAGTTCTATCAGGTGTCGCTGTATTGTAAATCACCGCACGGAGAAGTGATCATGTCGGTCACTTCCGATTTAGCACCGATTTGCCGGTTGCCGCCCGGCAAAGCATCGTGTAAACGGCGATTGCTTCAGTGCCGTGCCCCATTGGCGGAACTGGTAGACGCGCTCGACTCAAAATCGAGTTCCGAAAGGAGTGCTGGTTCGATTCCGGCATGGGGCACCAACAAGCATCATTGCCGTATTCGCAAAGCGCTTTCTCGGCGGCCTTTGTTTACCTCGTAACTTATTTTGAGGCCGAGTGGCCTTCGGCGGCATGTTCGGTCGCCCTTGTTTGGTCTCGACCTTTGTCCACATGAGCATTTTTCGCCCACTGCGATTTGGGCGCGCCTCATTGTATTGGCGGGTCAAGGGACAGCAATAGATCCTGAGATCTAACGCCTCAACAACACATATATTATCTACTTCGCCTTTCTCTAGACGACGCAGTTACACCGGCGTTTCATTTAGAGAAAACGGACTGGCCGCGGTCGTAGCCGCGGCCAGTCCTCAGGAACGTTAGATCATGTTCTGCATGAAGCGTACGCCCGACCTCACCGCATACTTGCGGACCAGGGCTGCCGCTTCCTCAATATCCTTGTTCTTCGTCTTCTGTACCTGCAGGATCTTTCTGTCAGATGCAGCAAGAGGCCGGCCGAACAATGAATTGGTGTACTGAACCTGCGCCATGATCCGGTGGCCTACCTCAGGGCGAAGGCCTTTGTGTAAAGCGCTCGTATCCACCAGGAAGACAGTACCTGCTTTGCCGGTAATCTTTTGTGTCTTGGTGTGCTGCTTGTTTCTCTCGATAGCCGCGTCGTCGTGCCGACCATCAGCCCACAATGCCGCCGGCCGCGAGCGATGCGAGCCGCGAATAAGTGTATGCGGCCCACTCTTCTCGTCAACGTCAGTCAGATAGATGAACATCTTCACGAAGCCCAGGCGGTGCATGTCGTGATGATAGAGTTGCGCGTTATCCGACAGTTCCTTCGCATGCTTCGGCTTTGCAGAGGAGCTGATGAAGGCAACGGGCGTGTTGAAGATGGGCGGTACGCCCAGGTAACGCTGCACGATCGAAAGGAAGAGGGGATCAGCGGCGACTTCGTACATCTCTTCGAAGCCCATAAGCCAACGGGCGTCGCCCTTGAGAAGCCCCGGAGCATCCTCCTTGGACTTCATCATCTTAGCGATCTTGTCGCCATGATCCTCGGTCATCCGCTTGATGGTTTTTTCGCGGAGGCTCGTCACGATGCGATCCGGGACCGGAAATTTGCATACCCAGAAACTATGCTTTTCCATATAGCGCGTCGCGCCGTGGATTACCTTTTCCCAGGCGTCGGACGTGGTGTCTTCGCCATCTTCACCATTCGTCATGGTGATGAGATTATCGGAACCGCCACCTTCGCCCGTGACATATCCCGAAAAGAGGCTCTGGGACATATCATATTGTGTTTTGTGAATATGCGTGGAGAGAACGTCCGAGAAAACCTTGTTGCTCTTTCCGCTCGTTTCGGAGAACGCCGCGCGCATGTGAAGGTAGGTTTCTTCATCATTCGTACCGAGGGACTTCACGAAGTCTTCGTATCCGCGAACGATGCGGTGAGCGCGCCAATTGGGCTCGAGATAGTGCCCGAGATTCTTCTTCAAGTCATCAACAGCCAGTTGCTCCAACTGGAGGGAAGAATCTCTTGCTTCGAGCAAGATTCTGTCGGGGAATGCATTCACGTTGGGATCTCCTCAGGGGAACTTACTGGGTATTTTCGATCAGGTGGGCCGCTTTAAAGGTCGAAACGATCTTTGAGACGACCCAGTTTGCCACATGCCTTCCGTCATCGTCGCGAAAGCTCGAAGGCGCATTCGCCATGACGATCTCGTAAGACGGGAAGTACGTGACGTTGTCGAACTTTCGTGCGACCGCGCCTAGGGCGGCGCGAAGGATGCTCTTACCCTCTGTGTTTGCGACAAGAATGTCGTTTTCGCCAAAGGTACGTGCGAGTCCTACGGGGGATACCGTTACAACGATTCGGGCGTTGGGATTTATCGAGTTGATGATCTCGACCACGCGTGACATGTTTTCCACGTTCTCTTCATAAGACGACATGTAAAACTCGGTTTCATCTTCGCCCGCCCCACCGGAATAGCCCGGTTTTTGGCAAGCAACCTTGCCTGTCAGCTTGTTGATGAAAACTTCCGCCATGCCCATGGTCAGGAAAAAAACCGAAGCCTCCCGAATGCCGCGATCGATCGCAGCATCGACCAGTTCGTTTGCGGTCAGGAGGTCCTGAGGGGTCCTTGCGAGAATCAGACGCCTGTACGGATCCTGATAGGCAACGTCACCACCCCAATAGGGGTCTTTCGCGCGCCAATAGTCCTCGGGATCGCGCGGGAATTCGCCGATGTGTCGTTCAAATTCCTGGCGAATCGTGAATGTGTTGAAATAGTCCGAGTGCGGGCGCCCAGGCAGGCGGTCAATTCGATAGCGGTCGTGCGCCATCGGGATGTCCTGCATCGGCGGGCCGACATTGATGCCCTCTGCCGTCAGAGCGACACGGATGCGCTCGGCAAAGCAGCTACCCATCGCGAAAACTATATCATCAGATGAAAATATCGGTTTGCGCGTGACAGTCAGGAGCTTGTTCTGGAAATAAGAACTCCATCGAGGGTTCGCTTTGTCACGGACCTGGATTTTTTTGATCGGAGCGTCCGAAGGTGAGGCTTCATTGCCGACCGGCGCTGCATTGTCATACTCGGAGGTCATATCTTATCCCAATGAAGTGGCGCCGCATGCTTATAAACTGGACAATCAGAGTCAAGAGGTCAGCTCACCTTTGGTTGAGCTGACACGGCGCAACGCAGAAGAGAGCACGAAACTCCGCTTTCGGAGCCATGACCATCAGAACTCCAGAAGCAAATATCCTGTCAATGACACGCTTCGCTCGCGTTCGATGACCACGATCTTACGCTTTCCCTCTTCTTCCTTCAACGTTTCTGCAATTTCCGAAGGCTTCACAGGTGACCCGCCGTACGGCGCTTAGACTGGGACGAGGCCTCGCCAAGGATTTGAAACCATGTCAGGCAAACTGCTAAGCCAAAACCTCGCTGGCTCACTACGACTTTTTCAACCACTTGGTCATTAAAAAATTCGTTTTTTAGCGGGAACAAATTTTGCAGAGCCGCATTTATTATGTGCAACTGCAGACACCCCCGGATGCGGTTGTGAGGGGGACCCGAGAGCGATGTGCACGCTCTTGGGTCTCAACCATTTTCGGGGCACCTCACGCACAATGCGGGATGCCGGCGCTTCGCTGGAGCTAGAGGATGAAGTCGCCCTTGATCAGGTTGATCGAGGTGTCGAGGACGATCTTGAAATCCGCCTTGCCGTTACCGTCGATGTCGCCATACACGAACGTATCGCCGCCGGACTTTTCGTAGCGCAACTCACCCGCCTTGCTGTGGAATTTCTGACTGCCGATGAAGGCGAAATCCTGCATGCCCGTCTTCAGCGTGTTCGCGTCGAAAGCGCTGAGGTCGATCTTGTCCTTCTGCGTCCGGCTGAAGTCGTAGATCGTGTCCGGGGCACCCGTCGTCGAATCCGTCTTGGAGCGGAAGACGAACGTGTCAGCACCCGCGCCGCCATAGAGCTTGTCGGCGCCCGCACCACCCTCCAGGCGATCATTACCGGCATCGCCCTTCAGCGTGTCGTTGCCGTTGCCGCCGTAGAGCTTGTCGTTGCCGTTGCCGCCGGAAATCTTGTCGTGGCCGTCATAGCCATAGAGCGTATCGTTGCCATCGCCACCCCAGAAGACGTCGGCATATTTGGTTGCCTTGATAACGTCGTTGCCCGAGAGCAGCGCATTCAGGAATTTGGTGCTGCTGCCGCTGTCGATCGCGTTGGTAAGCGCCGTACCGGACAGCGAAAGCCCCGTGATATCGAGAACCTTCGCCCCTTCGGCAATGGCCTTAAAGGATGTAAACGTCCCGGTTTTGACGCCGATTACTTCACCGGCGGCATTCTTCGCATAGGTTAGGCCCTTGCCGACGAAGGTCATCGACGTATCTTCACCAACATCCCAGAATTTCATCGAGGTCGTGGTAAATTTTTCCCTGTCGAAATCCAGGATCGACTGAAGTCGTTCCGATGTAAACTCGCTGAAATTGGCGCCAGACGTTGCTGAAAAACCGCTAATATTGATGGTACTCATATAATTATCCTCGATTGGTATGGTCGATGCTTAACGGGGGCAGCCCATAGCGACAACGTCCATTCCGGGGCGGATATGCCCGACTTTGAAACAGTCCTAATCCTCCCTTAAACCGCAGCGAACAAATGCCATCCTTCCGCGTTTTCTTTCGTTAACTCGATCAAAGGAGCGCGTCATGGTTTTCAAGGAAGCCACCTTCAAGGGCGAGAAACCCGAACATGCCGAGCCACCACATCCCGCCTGGCTGGAAGCGCAGGTGGCCGATGCCCTGTCCGTCGCCGGCGACGTGGATGCCTCCGATGTCACCGTGACCTGCAAGGGGCGCCGGATCATCCTGTCGGGCAGCATCGGCTCCGCAGAGGAGGCCGAGCGCGCCGTCATCATCGCGGCCTCGGTGAAGGACGTCGAGGAGATCGACAACCGCCTCGCCTGGCCCTGAGCCCGCAAAAAGCCGCCCATTGCGGACGCCCCCTCCGAAATGCTAGTTGCAGTGCAGCAAACTGGAGTGGTGCGGATGCTCTCGGAGAGATCGACCTATGATGCGCTGTACGGGGATTTCCGCTGGGACATCCCCGACCGGTTCAACATAGGCACCGCCGTCTCCAATGCCTGGGCCGCCCAAGCGCCGGACCGCGTCTGTCTCCAGCACTTCCTGCCGGATGCCGCCCCTCTCTCCATGACCTATGGCGAACTCGCCGCCCGCTCCGACGCCTTCGCGGCAGCCCTTGCCGCAGAAGGCGTGCGACAGGGTGACCGCGTCGCAATCCTGTTGCCGCAGGGTTTCGAGACCGTCGTCGCCCATGTCGCGATTTACAAGCTCAGCGCCATCGCGCTGCCCTTGGCACTACTGTTCGGCGCCGATGCGTTGCTGTTCCGGCTGAAGAATGCTGAGGCCAAAGCGATCGTAACGAACCGCTTCGGTGCGGAACGCCTCGGACCGATCCGCGCCGAATTGCCGACGCTCGATCTTGTCGTAACAACGCAGCCGTCGGGTGATCCCTCGGCAAAATCCTTCCACGATCTCGTCGAGAAACATGCCGGCCCCTTCGCCGCCGTCGACAGCGGCCCGGGCGATCCGGCGATGATGATCTACACGTCAGGCACGACGGGGCCGCCGAAGGGCGCGCTGCATGGCCACCGCGTACTGCTCGGCCATGTGCCGGGTTTCCAGATGCACCATGAATTCCTGCCGCAGCCGGGCGACCGCATCTGGACGCCATCGGACTGGGCCTGGGCAGGGGGGCTTCTCAACGTACTCTTGCCCGCGCTGCTGCTCGGCGTACCCGTCGTCTCCTCGCCGGGCCAGAAATTCGATCCCGACATGGCCTATCGCATCATGCAGGACATGGACGTGCGCAACGCCTTCATTCCGCCGACGGCGCTCAGACTGATGAAGACCGTCGCCAATCCGCGTGAAAAATACCGGCTCAACCTGCGCACCATCGGCTCGGCCGGTGAATCGCTCGGCCGCGAGACCTGGGAATGGGTGCGCGACACGCTCGGCATCACCATCAACGAATTCTATGGCCAGACCGAGTGCAATATCGTGCTCGGCTCCATCGGCAAGCTCGGCATCTCCCGGCCGGGGCCGATCGGCAAGGCGGTTCCGGGCCATGTCGTCGCGATCATCGACGCGGATGGCAGGGAAGTGCCGCGCGGCACGGTAGGCCAGGTCGCCGTCAAGCGGCCCGACCCCGTCATGTTCCTCGGCTACTGGAGGAACGAGAAAGCGACGGCGGAAAAATTCATCGGCGACTGGATGACGACGGGCGATCTCGGGCGCATGGACGAGGAGGGTTACGTCACCTTCTTCGGCCGCGACGACGACGTGATCACCTCCTCGGGCTATCGCATCGGGCCAAGCGAGATCGAGGATTGCCTGGCCGGCCATCCCGCCGTGCAGCTTGCCGCCGCCGTCGGCAAGCCGGATCCGGTGCGCACGGAGATCGTGAAGGCCTATGTGATGCTGCGCCCGGGCCAGACGCCCTCGCCGGCGCTGGCGGTGGAAATCCGCGAATGGGTGAAATCGCGGCTTTCCATGCACGAATATCCGCGCGAGGTGGATTTCGTCGACAGCCTGCCGCTCACGACGTCGGGCAAGGTCATCCGCCACCTCTTGCGCAAGCGCGCGGCGGAGGAGACACCCTTCGCCGCCTGATCAGCGGCGGGCGAGCGAGCGGATCTTGTCGCGCAGCAGGCGCGCCACGTTGCGGGTGTTGCGGTAGAGGTGCAGCTGGGCCGCCACCTGGCGCACATCGCGGTCGCGGTTCTGCTGCAACCCGACGACCAGCGTGCCCATGTCCTCGCGCTCTTCCCAGAACCGGCTCATGACCGGATGATCCGGCACGGCGCAGGAATCCGAGCGCGCGATATTGGCGTCGTCGAGATGCCATTCGGTCAGCTCGGCCACCAAAAGCTTGCCGGGCGAATATTTCGCGAATTCCTCGTCATAGGCCGTCTTCCACGTATAGGCCTCGCCGCCCATCATGAAAACGATCATCGAGGCGATGGCGCGGCCGTCGAGGTCGAGCGTGTGGATGCGCACGCCGTCGGTCTCGGCGAGATTGCTGATCGCCTCGCGCGCAAAGGCGGCGCGGTAGCGATCGTTGATCATCGCCGTGCGGCCACGCCCCTTCCAGCCGCCGGCCTCGAGCAGCAGGAACTCCTCCATACGCAGCCGGATATCGGCAGGCTGGCGGGCGACATTGTAGTTGAGCACACCCAGCGCATCGAGCTTGCGCCATTGCCGGCGCAACTCGCGGAAATGCTCCGGCGCGATGGCATTCTGCAAATAGGTCTGGCCGTCGAGCAGGCTGTCCAACATGGGCCGGCGATAGGTGTCGGTGACCGTGACGGGCAGGTTACGGCCGATGGCAACGGCACGGATCAACTGGGCAAAGGCCCCGCTTAGACGCAGATCCGGCAGGACGAGGATGGCTGGCAGCCCCGTATTGGGGCCACCCATCACCTCCAGGAAATTATCAAGCGTTTCGGCCGCCTCCTCGGCATCGACCAGCGGTGTGCCCAGCGGACCGAACGGGTTCGACCAGGCGCGCAGAATGCTGGAGCCGATGGAGAAACCCGGCTTTTCGACGGAGAACGGCATGAGGAAGCGCATGCGGCTACGCCCACCCGCCTCGTCGCGGATGACCGAGAGACGCACCATGCGGTCTTCCAGGCGCGGCATGGCGGGCGCCAGAAAGCGGCCGGAAAAGAAGACGTTCGGCTCCATCACGCGGTTCGACAGAAAGTCGAGTTCCTGCTGCAACTCATACCCCGCCGTGGCCGGATAGATGGCGAGCGAACGGCCCGGGCGGCCGATGGCGAAGCGCTGGTCGGCCGGCGGCTGGGCCATTGGCGGTGCCGGCGGAATGGCGGCCTGGGCGCGGCCGGCGGCGATCGTGTGGTCGAAGCCGTGACTATCGGTCATGGTGGTCCGTCCCATTGGCAAGTTTTGCCGTCACCGGATCGGCGAAGGCGAAGAGAAGGATGGAAAGTTTTCGCCGCACGGCGATGTGCAGCAGCAGCGCCTCGACGACCATGGCGCCGGCCGTGGCGGAGGCCGCGCCGATGAGGCCGAAGAGCGGGATGAGCGTGACGTTGAAGGTGATGTTGGCGGCGAGCGCCACGGCATAGACGGCAACGCAGAGCTTCTGCTCGCCGCACATGGTCAGCAGCACTTCCCCCGGTCCGACAAGCGCCTTGGCGAGAATGCCGGCGAAGAGGATGAACATCAGGCCCCAGCCCGCCGTGAAGGCCGGGCCGAACAGCGACAGCAGCAGATGGCCGGCCGCCAGCACGCAGAGCCCGACGGCAAGCGACGGCCAGAAGCTCCAGCGCGCCGTTTCACCGGCGAAACGTGCCAGTCCGACCCGGTCGCCAGCGGCGAACATCGCGGAAAAACGCGGCGCCGCGGCGGCCTTCACCGAGAAGAACACGAAATGCACCAACGCCATCGTCTTGGCGGCGGCGAAGTAGATGGCGACGCTTTCCGGGTCGAGAAAGAGGCCGACGACGATGACATCGGAATTGGTGAGCAGGAAGCCGAAGCCCTCGATCAGGAAGATCGGCAGCGCCGCCTTGATCCAGAGACCGAATTCGACCTTGTGCGGGCCGGCGAGATAGCGCTTGCCGAGCCGGCGCACGATGTTGAAGAATTGCACCACCGTGGTGAGATAGGTGGCGGCAAGGGCCGCCACCATCGCCGTCAGTGCCGTATGCGGCTCGCCCAGCCAGACGGCCAGAACCATGAAGACGAGGATGAGCAGCGGCCGGATGATATAGGTCGGGCTCAGCGCCACGACGGCCCAGCTATGGGCGCGCGCGGTGCTTTCGAGCACATCGCCGAGCGCGATCATCGGCATGCAGAACAGGCCGACGAAGAGCGGCACGACATAGTAGTCGGCAACATTGTCGCGGAAGAGCCAGAGAACGAGGAAACCAGCCGCGGCCAGCGCCGTCGAGGAGAGCATGGCGAAAATGCGGGCCGTCGAGGTGAGGCCGCGGATTTCCGCGTAGGCGCTGCGGCCGACATAATCGGGCAGGAAGCGCACGACCGTGGTGTGGAAGCCGAGGCAGGACATGTCGCCGAAGATGACGACGATCGCCCAGACGAAGACGAAGATGCCGTATTCGAACTCGCCCATCACGCGGGCAAGGATGATCTGCGAGATGAAGGCGATGGCCGCACTGGCGACGCGGATGGCAAAGGCAATCAGCGCCATGCGCTGGGCCAGGTTGCGCGGATCGTCGCTGGCGAGAATGGCCGCGACGGCGCGCAGCAGGGGCTCCGCCTTGCCGCGAAGGCGCGATGGCAGCAACCTCTCCGCCGATTGAATGACCGCCATCAACACAGGAACCCGAACGCTACGCAAAACTCTACCAGCGTCAGTCTTGTCAGATCAGGGTTAACAAACGGTTGGGTCGGCGGTCGGCAGGCATCTGCGCCCAAAACAAAAATGCCGCCCGAAGGCGGCATTTTCCGTTTTCATTTCCATCAGGCCTGTTCGAAGGCGCCGTGGCAATGTTTGTACTTCTTGCCCGAGCCGCAGGGGCACGGTTCGTTGCGCGCAACGTGGCCCCAGGTCGAGGGATCGTTCGGATCGCGATTGTCAGCGGCAACGGCCATGAAGCCGCCGCGGCCTTCGCCGAAATCGTCCTCGCCGGTCGTGCCGTCGATGTGGTGGCCTTCCATTTCCGGCGGCACCGGCGTCGGCGCGTCGGCCGCCTGGCGCACCAGCTCGACGCGCATCAGCTGCGACGTCACGGTCTGGCGAAGGTTGGCGAGCAGAGCCTGGAAGAGTTCGAAGGCCTCGGCCTTGTATTCCTGCAGCGGATCGCGCTGGGCATAACCGCGGAAGCCGATGACGGAGCGCAGGTGGTCGAGGTTGACGATGTGCTCGCGCCACAGCATGTCCAGCGTCTGGAGCAGCACGGAGCGCTCGACATAGGTCATGATCTCGGGGCCGAAACGCTCCGCACGGTCGGCGGCGGCGGCATCGGCAGCCTTGTGCAGGCGCTCCAGAATGTCCTTCTCGTCGATGCCTTCCTCGGCCGCCCAGGCCTCGATCGGCAGGTCGAGGTTCAGCTGTTCGAAAACGCCCTTCTTGAGGCCAGCCACGTCCCACTGCTCGGCATAGGCATTTTCCGGAATGCTCAGGCGAACGAGGTTTTCGACGACTTCGTTGCGCATGTCGGAGACGATTTCGGACAGGTTCTCGCTGTCCATCAGCTCGATGCGCTGCTCGAAGATGACCTTGCGCTGGTCGTTCAGCACGTCGTCATACTTCAGGAGGTTCTTGCGGATATCGAAGTTGCGGGCTTCGACCTTCTTCTGCGCGCGCTCCAGAGCCTTGTTGATCCAGGGATGGACGATCGCCTCGCCTTCCTTGAGACCGAGCTTCTGCAGCATGGAATCCATGCGCTCGGAGCCGAAGATGCGCATCAGGTCGTCCTGCAGCGACAGGAAGA